>JAIFLN010000180.1 GCA_020049045.1 Spirochaetota bacterium
GGCCACCTCGTAGGTACTGGAAAGGGTGGTGAACTTGGGCTGCATTCCATAGTGCTGCACGTTCTTGGTGATGCCTGCCGCAACCAGCTGGCGATCAATAAGAGAGGCCAGCCCGCCTACCAGGGAGTGCTCTTCCATGGTGACCAGACTGTCATAGCGGCCGGCAAATTCCTTCAGGGAATGGGACGAAACGTCAGACAGGCACGGTACCGACACCACGGAGAGGGGGAATTCGGCGGAAAGCTCGACGGCGGTCGAAACCATGGAACCGGTGGCAAACACGACGCACCGCTGCCCGGTGTGGGCCACCTCAATACAGCCTCCCCGGGGTGTCAGAACGCTGCCCGCCGGATGCACGGCGGGTTTGTCGCTTTTTCCCAGGCGGATATAAGACGCCTGGCTGTGGTCGTCCAGGGCACGTTGAAAGCAGTACGCCAGTTCAACGGCATCGGCTGGACTGTAAATTCGCAGGTTGGGAAGCGTTTGGAGAACGGCGATGTCTTCACCGCACTGGTGGCTGGCACCCAGCGTGCTGTAGACCAGTCCGGCGCCATCGCCTAGAAAGACAACGGGCAACGATTCGTAGCAGACGTCCATTTTGATGAACTCAAGGACCCGCATGGGAATAAAGGCCGAAAGGCCGTAAACCAGGGGCCGCAAACCGCTCTTGGCCATGCCGGCGGCCAGCCCCACCATCGCCTGCTCGCTGACCCCGGCATTGAGGAACTGTTGCGGCCGGGTCTTTCTCAGCGGGTCAAACAGGGCGTACCCATGGTCACCCGAAAGCACGTAAAACTGGGGGTCTTTTTTCGCCTGCTCGGCAATCAAATGGGCTAAAAGGGTTCTCATGGGGAAAGCTCCCCCAGCGCCGCTTGGTAGGTTTCTTCGGTTAGCCGCAAGTAATGCCAGTCATTGTTGTTCTCCATAAAGGAAACGCCTTTTCCCTTGATGGTGTGGGCCACAAGGGCCTTGGGACGGGGGTCGGTGCTGGTGACCAAACGCTCAAAGGCGTTCTGAAGGTCAGCAACGTTGTGCCCGTCGACCTCGATCACCTCAAACCCAAAGGCCTCAAACTTTTGCTTCAGGCTCCCCATATTGAGAATCAGTGAGCTCTCGCCCATGGCCTGAAACCGGTTGGAATCCACAATTACGAACAGACGGTTCAGTTGGTGGTGGGCGGCAAAGAGCAGCGACTCCCAGACGCTGCCCTCGTTCATTTCCCCGTCACCCAAAAGGGCAAACACCCTCCGGTCGCTGCCCTTCAGCTTCGAGGCCAGGGCCATACCGGTGCTGACCGTGATTCCGTGGCCCAAACTGCCGCCGGAGACCTCAATGCCCGGCACATGCGCGCTGGAAAGCCCCTTGAGGTGGTTCTTTGGAGAAAAATACCCCTGAATATCGGCGTCGTTCAGCCACCCGAATTCCCTAAAACACGCGTACAGGGCCATCACCCCGTGCCCCTTGCTGAGCGCCAGAATATCACGCGCGTCGTCGTTTCGATCGGCCCAGTTCAAACGGATAAAGTGCTGGTACAGCACGGCAACGAGTTCTACCAGCGAAAAAGAGCTCCCCAAATGGACAGAGCCTCCGGCCCAGGCCATCTGCAAAATGGTCCTTCGCAGGCTTCGAGCATCGATCTGTTTTCCCCAGGGTTTGAGCGGGCTGTTCATAGTTTTAAGCCTACGGTGGCCTTTAGATAGGCCTGCGAGCCGGAATGTTCGACAAAAACATCGGGAATGGCCACCCGCTTCAGCCGGGGAACCCGCGAAATTTTACCCTGCGAGTAAAGGTCCATCAGGCCTTCGGCCAGGGCCGACCCGAAGCCGCAGGAAAGCTGGTGCTCCTCGAGGGAAATCAGTTCTTCGAACTCCTGTGCCAGGCCCACCAGCCAGTCCAAATCCATGGGTTTGACAAAGGGAACGCTGAACAGGGCCCACTGGTTGAGCTCAAAACGGGGGTCTTGAAACACATCCTGAAGCATGGATCCGTTGGCCAACACGGCCGTCGTCTTGCCTTTTTTCAGGCAATAGGTGGTCGGTCCCACCGGTTCCAAACTCTGCGGATGAACACAGAATTCCCCGGTTTTATTGAGCCGCAGGTACCCGGGACCCGCCAAAGAACCGTAGTAGCGGGTGATGGCGGCGGTTTCGTGGGGGTCACCCGGGGCGGCAACCCGCATGCGGGGAAGGGTGCGCAGAACGCCAAAGTCTTCGGTGGTATGGTGCGAGGTTCCCAGCGGACCGTAGGAGTACCCGCCGCCGACGGCCACCACCTTCACCGAAAGGTTGTGATAGCACACATCGTAGCGGATCTGTTCCAGGCACCGGAGAGTGGGAAAATTCCCCAGGGAGTACACAAAGACATTGTAACCCTCTTTCGCCAACCCCGAGGCCACGGCAATCATGTTCTGCTCGGCGATTCCCACATTGAGAAACCGCTGTGGGAAGGCCGCGGCGAAGGGTTCCAACACCGAGTAGCCCAGGTCTCCGCAGAGCAGAAAAATCTTGTCATTGTGCTTGGCCACGTCCAGCAGCGTGCTGAGAAAGGTGCTACGCATGGGCGGCCAGTTCCTTCAGCCCCTGTTCGAGCTGCGCATCGTTGGGGGACTTGTAATGCCAGGCCAGTTGATTCTCCATAAACGAAACACCCTTGCCCTTGATGGTATGGCAGACAAGGGCCAAGGGACCAGGGGTTTTTCCCGTTTTGAAGTCCCCCAGCGCCTGGCGGAGGGCCTGGTGGTCGTGTCCATCCACCTCGAGACACTGCCAGCGAAACGCCCGGAGCTTGTCTGCCAGGGGCTCCAAGTCGAGCACCTCGGCAATCCTGCCGAAGCTTTGAATTTTGTTGTAATCGATGACGGCGCACAGGTTGGTGAGCTTCTGCTGGGGCGCAAACAGAAAGGCCTCCCAATTGGAACCCTCATCAAGCTCCCCGTCGCTGAGAATGGCAAAGCTCTTCCAGCTCTTCCCCAGGGTTTTTCCGGCCAAGGCGGTACCGCAGGCCACACCCAGGGCGTGCCCCAGGCTTCCCGTGGACAACTCGACACCGGGAATATGGTGGTTGACGTGCGAAGTGAAATACGTGCCGTCGACCGAAAATTCCTCTAAAAGGTTTTGGAAGAACCCCTTCTTTTCCAAAACGGCGTAGAGCGCGGTGCAGGCGTGCCCCTTGCTGTAGAACAGCCGGTCACGACCTTCCCAACCCGCATCTTCGGGGTGAAATTCCAGAATGTCCTGGTAAAGGACGGCCAGAATGTCGGCCACCGAATAGGCCCCGCCAATATGCGAGGCGCGGTGTTTATGACAAAGCCTCAGGCACAGTTCCCGGACTTCCCGGGCCAAATTTTCAGAACTCAAGATTCCCCCTGAAGCGAATTCCAATGACGGAGCAACCCGTCGTGGAAAGGCACGGCAACGCTCACGCCCAAGTCCCTCATGGCTTTTTGAACCGAGGGAACGTAGCGTGCGGGCAGAACACCCGCCTTCGGTGCCGCTAAAAACGAAACGGGAACGGCCGGCTGGGGCAACTGCGAAATGGCCTCGGCCAGCTGACGAATCGAGACGGCCTGGTCGGACCCCACATTGTAGGGCGAACCAGACTGGCCCCGATGCAGGATGGCCAGCAACCAGACAATCAAGTCAGAAGCGTACAGATACGAGCGCAGGGCCGAGCCGTCGCTCTTGACCGAAATGGCCCGGCCGCTGCGGCTGTCGGCCAGAAAGTTGCCCAGGGCAAACGGACCGTCGAGGGGCAACCCGGCACCAGAAAAGGCAAAACAGCGGGCAATCCCCGCGTGAAACCCCTCGGCTCTGGCATGGTGGGCAACCAGCCATTCGGCCACCCGCTTGCCTTCGCCGTAGGCCGACCCGTCAAGGGTCGGGTCGATGGTGCAGGGGCTGGTTTCTTCCAGAAAAGCAACGGCGGGGTCTTGGCGGCCATAGACGGCTCCGGAGCTCAGCAGCAGCAGATGGCTGACCTTTTTGGCTTTCACAAACTCCAAGACTCTTTTGGTCCCTTCGACACAAACCTCAAAGGTGGTGCGGTAGTCCTGCGCCCGTTCGGCGTTGCCGACGTCGGTGGCGCCGTGAATCACCAGGTCAAAGGCTCCCTCGGGGAAGGAGAAGGTTCGGATATCGCCGGAAAAAACCGAAAGCCACGGCTGGCGGAGGTGGTCGTTGCGAGCTAAAAAGGCCTCGGGGTTTCGTGACGGCACGGCGCAGAAAATTCCGGCGGCGCGCTCTCGGTTCAAGTGGTCAAACAGCGCCAAAAACCAGGTACCGATAAACCCCGTTCCGCCGGTCAGAAGGATGCGTTTACCGGCCAGCCAGCGGCAGTCCTGGTCGGCCAGAGCGGCGATTTCGGCCAGGTCCGATTCAGCTGGAAGCATAACGTTTCACCTGATCCAGGCAAATTTGCCTCACCGGCTCGCCCTGCGCTCGGCGCGAGGACCACTCCACAATGGCCTGCAACGCCTGATCCAGGTCCCAGCGGGGGGTCCAGTGAAGGCGGCTCGAGGCCTTGCTGATGTCCAGTTTGAGGTAATGCGCCTCGTGGGGTTGGGGGTTGGTGTCGATCTCGTAGCCCTGACTTCCCTCAACCAAGGAATTGAGCCGCTGGACAATCCACTCGACGGGCTTGGCGTCGCTATCGCGGGGACCAAAGTTCCAGGCCTCTGAAAAAGCGGGGGCGTCGGAATACAACTGCTGAGCCAGGGTCAGGTACCCCGACAGCGGTTCGAGCACGTGCTGCCAGGGACGAATGGCGTGCGGACTGCGAATTTTGACTTTTTCACCGGCTTCCAACGCCCGCAAAATGTCGGGAATAAGGCGGTCCTTGGCAAAGTCGCCGCCGCCAATCACATTACCGGCCCGGGCACTGGCCAAGGGAAGGCTGTAGGACCGCCTGAAGGCCGAGGTGACCAGTTCGGAACAGCCCTTGCTGTTGCTGTAGGGGTCGTACCCGCCCATGGGTTCGTTTTCGCGGTAGCCCCAGGGCCACTCCTGATTTTCGTAGCATTTGTCGGTGGTCACATTGACCACCGCGCGCACCGAGGGGGTGTGGCGAACCGCGTCCAGCAGGTGAACCGTTCCCATCACATTGGTGGCGTAGGTGCCAATGGGGTCTAGGTAGCTCTCACGCACCAGGGGCTGCGCCGCCAGATGCAGCACGATCTCAGGCTGGGCTTTTTTGACCGCCGCCAAAACCGCCGCAGGGTCGCGCACATCGCCTTCAATCCAAGCCATCGATTTGTCCAGCCCGGCCAACACAAACAAGCTCGGGTCGGTGGGCGGCGGCAGGGCAAACCCCGTCACTTCGGCACCCAGCTGCTCAAGCCAGAGGCTCAGCCAAGAACCCTTAAAGCCGGTGTTGCCGGTGAGGAAAACGCGTTTGCCGCGCCAGAAGTCAGTCATCACCGAGCATTCCTTTCTTGAGGGAACTTTTCAGGATTACCATCTCCTCCAAGGCTGGAAAATCTACCTGCTCAACGACGAGGGCCGCAGGCTCAACCTTCGTGTAATGTCCGGGGTGCCTCTTTTGGGCGGGTCCGCCTCGTTCGATCGGTGGCATTGGCCGCTTCGACCAACCCTTGAGATCAGCCTGATTTCCGCCCACGGCTGCACCAAGTTCAAGGATCGCATCACGGACATACCGCGATCGAGGTTTGCCCGATTCATCAACGCAAGCATTGACTTTTTCGATCTTTGCATGGCTTCGCTGTTTCATAGAAAACCGAAAAACCGTGATCAACTCATTCTGCAGGGTTTTGACCTTTCGAGGCTGCATCGGTGTTGCCTTAATATCCTGCCCCGTAAGGAGAATCCGCTCACCTTCAATAGTCACTTGACGGCTCCCGCTAAGACGGAATCTAGAATGCTATCTTCAATTCGAAGAATATCAGCGACAACAGCAGGACTCAGGTCAGGGATAAGATGCCGCAGATAATTGACACAGAAAAGAATCTGCTCTGCCGGAATCTGATTGAGTGGTAACCGGGCAAAGGCTTCAGCTTCACGTGAAAAGTCTTCCTCAGAAAGTGAGCCGGTCACATACTCCAAGTAGAGGTTCGAGTACTTATGCATCTGCCAAAGGTTCTTCACAGCCTCTTGTGCTACAAGGAGCTGAAGGGTTTGGGTGTTCGTGAATCCAAAAGTGATGGTGAAGCGAAGGCCAGGACTGTTGAACTGAGTCGGACCCGTTGTCGGAAGGCTTTGCGAGAATCCTTGGTCGGTCATATTGCTCTCACTTGAAGTATGAAACGTTCAACTTGAAGGCCATTGACACTCACATGGATTGAAAGGTTTCCTGGCCCCTGCACCACGAAGGGAGCAATAGGAACTGGCAAGTCAATACTTTCTTGGAACTCCGCGAGATCAATACCTGCTGTAACAGACGAGAGAACAGCATGGTTGCCATCGGAGATGACATTAAAGACAACATCATAGTGACCAGCTGGCATGTCAAGCAATCTAAGGAAGGCGTAAAAGGGCTGAACTCCGGCTGGAAAATTCGGAATGTTGATGACTGAAAAGATTCCGGCTAAGCCAACCTTGCCATTATCTTCACGCCAGGCGCGGTCGGCAATCAAAATGACTGAAGACTCCATAATCACTCCTTACTGAAATTTCCTTGAGAATCGAACTGCTGATCAACCATTCCAAACCTTCCAGGGGGCTTTGCCGGTGAGGAAAACGCGTTTGCCACGCCAGAAGTCGGGGTTCAACTCTGACTTCTCATGTCCTTCCACTTTTGGAAGGATCTTAGGGATTCCTGTGAGGTGTTGCCAGCCAAAAGGTCGCTGACCGAAATATCCTCATCGAGCCTGGGCCAGTGGACGATTTCGCCTTGACCCAAAAACCGGAAGTCTTCCCGTTCGCTGATTGTTCCGGCCATAAGCCGAGGGTACCATTCCAAAGGAATTTGAAGGGTCCGGCCGTCAATCAACTCGATACTCATGGCATCCTGAGAAATAGACATCGACACGGCCCTTGCTTGGTCAAGGCGAACTTCAGTCGTTAAAGAACTCATCCCAGCACCTTCTCTTGGTATACAGTAGGCATTTCTAGTTCTCCCAAACCTTCCACGGGGCTTTTCCGGTGGCCCAGAGCTCTTCAAACTCGTGCTTTTCGCGCAGGGTGTCCATGGGCTTCCAGAAACCGCCATGCTTAAAGGCGGCCATTTGCTTATCATGAGCCAAGCCTTCCAGCGGTTGCCGTTCCAGAATGGTGTTGTCACCCTCGATGTAGGAAAACACTTTGGGCTCAAACACAAAGAAC
>JAIFLN010000106.1 GCA_020049045.1 Spirochaetota bacterium
GCTGTGCCATGGCTGAACGGACAAGTACTTCGTACCCTGGCGTTCCTAGACACCTCACCGCTTCAGAAGTCACTCTCAGAAAAGCGTCCTTGGCTTGATCACAAGTGTCGCCGTGAAACACAAACCCCGTTTTTCCAGCTTGAACGGTATCGTGAAGACCACCTCTGTCGTGAACCAAGGGCAGGCAGCCGTAACGAAGAGACAGGAGCTGGCTGATCCCGCAGGGCTCAAAATCGCTGGGCATCAGAAAGAAGTCTCCTACCGAATAGAGGCGGTTTGCCAGGTCTGCGTCAAAAACCTGAAGAAACAGGGCTGTAGGTTCGTCGTTCAGAAGATCCAGTTTATCCTCTAACTCACCTGTTCCCAAAACAAGCAGTGCCGTACCTTGAGCCAGAAAAGCTCGGTATAACGGCATCCCTGGGGCAAGGTCTTCCGTAAAGAGTCCCAGTTTTTGAGCAACGGCACGGGTAACACATACGGTCAGAGGCAGGCCTTGAGCTTCCTGCAAAAATTGAGACAAGTGTTGTCGTACACGCTTGGAGTTTCCCAACCTCATCCCCTGTTTCGATTCCAGCCTGTCCACCAGCCTAGGGAGTTCTTTCCAAAGCTGGTCGCGGTGGTTCTTGCGGCGAGAAACAAGATCAGGGGTTTCATTTCCAAAAGGGGGATTAAGCCTCATCGGATCGAAGGTCTTATAGTCCAATCCGTTGAGAATTCCCGACAACCTGCCTTCTTCATTACGAAGGGCAAGATCGACTTCCAAGCCCCGTCCCCCAAGAAAGTTGGCCGAAGGATCGTCGGGCTGCATAATCTCCCGAGCATAGGTTGGGCTGACAGTATTGACAGCGTCCGCACAGCGTATCCCACAACGTATGGGGTTGAAGCACTGTGCGGCCGAGGGGTCGGCAATCAGAGTTTTCCACCCAGATCGATCCAGGGCATCCCAGCGCTCCGGAAACCACTGCCGCCAGCTGGCACCGGGAGCATAGGGATCATCGAAGGGTCTGGTTCCTTGATAATCAAGATTGTGGATGGTGAACAATGTCTTTATAGAGTCTGTTCTACCATCCAGTCTGACGAGCAGGGGAATCAAACCTGTATGCCAATCGTGGCAGTGAACAACCTGAGTACGGCTGAAGGGCTTGTGGTGTTTGACCAGTTCCCATACTGCGGCGCTGAAAAAAGCGAAACGACGGGCATCATCCTCAAAAGGGCCCTTTCCTCGTGCACCGGAATCGACATAAATGGCGGAAAAATCCCCCTGGAACAAGAAGGCTTCAATCAAATGGATTTCCAATCCGTTAAAAACAGTACGATGCAATCGGACCTGGTGTGGTTCACCTTCAAAGCGTATCAGGAAATCCAACACTGCTTCAGTCTTCGAAGGAATGCCAGAACTGTCGCCATAAAGCGGTAGAACAACAAGAACACGATGTCCCCTCGAGCGCAAACGCGATGACAAATCGAAGACAACATCGGCCAAACCCCCCACCTTGGCAACGCCGCGGCATTCGGCCGAAGCCATCAGGATCGTCAGATTCTTCTTCATTCCTTGAGTATAGGTCTCTTTTGTCTTTTTTTGTTTACAAGCCCTAAACCATGAATCAGAATGAAAACTAGAGGAGAGCCATTACTATGATGGAAGACACCATTTGCTTGATTCTGGGAGGCGGGCAGGGGAGCCGTTTGTTCCCTTTGACTAAGGACCGCTCCAAACCAGCTGTTCCCATCGGTGGCAAGTTTCGCCTCATCGATATACCGATCAGCAACAGTTTGAACTCTGAAATCTTTAAGATTCTTATCCTCACGCAATTCAATTCCGCATCTTTGAACCAACACATCAATCAGACTTATCGTTTTGATAATTTTCACGACGGCTTTGTTGACATTCTGGCGGCGGAACAAACCATGGAGAATGCCGATTGGTACCAAGGAACCGCTGACGCAGTTCGCAAGACCATCAAGCATTTCACCTCTTTCAAGAATGTCAAACACGTCTTGATTCTGTCTGGTGATCAGATCTACACCATGGATTTCCGCGAGATGTTCAAATACCATGAACAAGTCAAAGCCAATCTGACCGTGTCAGTGTTGCCCTGCAATAGGGCTGATGCCAAGGGTTTTGGTATCGTCAAAATGAAAGATGGTTTGATCAATGAGTTTGTTGAGAAACCCAAAGATGAAACGCTTCTCGATAGCCTCAAAACAAGTGAATTCATCCGACAAACCTTTCCTCAAATCGAGTCCGGCAAAGAGTGGTTGGCATCGATGGGAATCTACCTGTTCAATGTCGAGACCTTGCTGGAGCTGCTGGATAACGACCACAAGGATTTCGGCAAGGAAGTGATTCCCAAGGCCATCAAGACTAAACGGGTCGGAGGATATCTTTTTAACGGTTATTGGGAAGACGTTGGAACCATTCATTCGTTCTGGAAAGCCAACCTTGATTTTGCCTGCAAAAATCCTCAGTTTGATTTCTATAACAAACAGATCTACACCCATGCCCGTTATCTTCCCTCGAGCCGCTTCAGTGAGTGTACTGTCGACGAATCCTTAGTCTGTGACGGGACCATTCTGAACAAGACAAGGCTGAAAGAAACCGTGATTGGAATTCGAACCATTGTGCCCAACGGTGCGGATATTGAGAAATCCATCATTATGGGAGCGGATGATTACGAGAGCCCCGAAGACCGCAAAGCCAACAAGGCCAAGGGAATCCCTGATATTGGCATTGGTGCGGGTACCGTAATCCGAAACTCGATCATCGACAAAAACGCCAGGATCGGAAAAAACTGTTTCATTACCAACAAGGATAAGAAGGACCATTTTGACGGGGGCAACTACGTTATCCGTGACGGTATTGTCGTTGTGCCCAAGGGAGCTATCATCCCTGACGGAACGGTCATCTGATTCTCTGGTTTGAAATTTGACACAGGGGCCATGGTGGAAGTACCCTCTCCGCCATGGCCTTTTTTTTGCGCCCTGTCGATGTCATCAGACTTGAAAACTCCGGTCCTGACTCTTGGACGGTGTACTGGAAAAGAAACTTTGATTTCCTTCCAGGTCAGGTGGTAGCACTCAGTATTTTCCCGTCTGGTGTCCAAAGGTTATACAGTCTGGCGACCGGCAACCATGCAGAAGAGGTTGGCATCCTTTTCAATCTGGCTCCTGGAGGTGCTCTGACACCTCTACTGCAGGCCGTCAGACCTGGTCATCGAATCTATGTCAGCGATCCCTTCGGTTCTTTTGTCGGCTTCAAGGGGCCTGCGTTCTGGATCGCCAACGGAACGGGGGTTGCTCCCTTCTTATCCATGCTCGACTCCGGTCTGATTGAGGACAAAGTGATGATTCATGGTGCCCGCACCCGGGAGTATTTCTTGGGTCAGGAAACTTTTTCCTCACTTCTGAGAGAGAGTTATGTTCGCTGTGCCAGTGCAGATCAGGGAAAAGGGTTGTTTCAAGGCCGACTAACCACCTATCTCTCCAGTCGGGATTGGATAAAGACTGTTCCGTATTATCTTTGCGGCAGTGCTTCCATGATTGTCGAAGCCAGGGATATTCTGATCAGCCGAGGGGTTCCCTTCAAGAACATCCTTTCAGAGGTTTACTTCTAATGAACCCGAAAACAGTTTTGTTCGGTAAGACTCTTGAGGAGCTAAAAAAGCTGGCTGAGGAACTCGGTCAGAAATCGTTTGTGGGAACCCAGATTGCCAAAGGGCTCTACCAGCGTAGGGTTTCCTCCTTTTCTGAAATGACAGACTTGTCTCTTCCGCTTCGCCAGCGGCTTGAGGCCGAATATGAGCTGGGACTAACACTGCCCAACAAGGTTGATGCATCAATCGACGGAACAAAAAAGTATCTCTTTCCAGCCGCAGGAAAATTCATTGAAGCCGCCTATATACCCGATACCGACCGCAAGACGCTTTGTCTTTCCAGTCAGGTGGGCTGCAAAATGGGTTGTCTTTTCTGCATGACTGCCAAACAGGGTTTCCAAGCCAATTTATCTGTCAATGAAATCCTCAACCAAGTCCGCAGTCTTCCTGAAGGAAACGAACTAACCAATGTTGTTTATATGGGAATGGGAGAACCCCTCGACAACCTCGAGAATACCTTGAAGAGTCTTGAGATTTTGACCGCTGACTGGGGTATGGGATTTGGAGTTCAGCGGGTTACTGTTTCGAGCATCGGGCTGATGCCGGCACTGGAAACGTTTTTCAGCCGTACCCGTGTCAGGTTTGCACTTTCGCTGCATAATCCGTTTGAGGATGAAAGGGCACAGCTTTTACCAGTGCAAAATGTTCATGGATTGGCACAAATCATTGGGTTTCTCAAATCCATTCAAGATACCGATGCCCGTCGCCTCAGCATTGAATACATTGCCTTTGCAGGGGTCAATGACACTCCTCGCCATGTCAAGGAACTTGTCCGCCTTCTCCATGGATTGAAAATTCGTGTCAATTTGATCCGTTTCCATCCGATTCCTGGAACCCCGCTCATCGGTTCTGACGAGTCAACTCTCGTCAGGATGCGAGACGCTTTGTCAGAAAGGGGAATTCCAACGACCATCCGCCGGAGCCGTGGACAGGACATCTACGCCGCCTGCGGTCTGCTTTCGACAAAAGCGCTGCTTCAAAACTCGAACCAGCAGGACTTCTAAGAACTACCGCCTGTCCAAGGTCCATTGCCAGGTTTCAGGCTGATTTGCTATTGGGGTAAATCCCATGCGTTTCAGATATTTTGCATGAGCAGGAACGAGTGCTTTTGCCCGAAAGGTTCCTGTACCAGACCAGATTTGGGAACGAAGGCCCTCCTGATAGACGAAACGGGCATTCTGATAATCCCGCCAAGCGGGTATGGCATAGTCGACCAGAATTTCCTGGTTTCCCTGACCATCTGCCCGACAAACGAAAAGACTGATCGGTAATACTTCCCGCAACACAAAAAACACCCGTGCATCGCCAGGTAATTTGCGCGGGAAATTGGGTTGAAATCGTGCCAGGTCAGGACCAAAAGTTTCCAGAAACCGGGCAAGCAGGGTGGAACTCCCGGGTTCGGAATCTTCTACCGGCACTTCTAGCAGTGAGAACCTGTCCCTTGTGGAAGCCAGTTGCAGTAGATAGTAAGTATTGATGACAACGATAAAGGCGTTGAGACCGAAGACTGGCCAAGCCTGAATCAGATATCCATAAATAGAAAAGAGACTGGCACCCACGAGATTGACCCATCGGAGCCAGCGGATGTTCTTCATGGTGAGGGAGACGGCAACCACGATCGATGCTACCGTACCCAATACTTCAATCAGGTTCATGGACAAGTCCTCCCTAGCTCATTATATACTGCACACTATGACCTGGAACACCTTCCTTCGCATCGTTGAGATTCGAACCAAGATTGTGAGCGTTTCTACGTTTCTTTTGGCTCTTCTCTCGGCACTCTGGCTGCTTGGGCCAATTCCTTGGCACTTGGCTGGGCTTCTCTTTATCGCCGTTATCGCTATCGATATGGGAACAACGGCTTTTAACACGTATTTTGACTTTGAAAGGGGTGTCGATGCTGTCGAGACAAACAGAGAGACTGACAAAGTTCTAGTCCATCAGCAAGTGGCCCCTGGGTATGCACTTGTCACTGCTTTGGGACTGTTTGCTTTTGCATCGGTTCTAGGTTTGTTTCTGGTCCTTTGGACGGGATGGCCCTTGCTCGTGCTCGGTGTCCTCAGCCTGGCTGTCGCGTTTTTGTATTCCGGCGGCTCGAAACCGATCAGCTCAACCCCCTGGGGTGAGTTTTTTGCGGGTTTCTTTCTGGGCACGGTACTTTGGGTCGTTGTCTTCTATGTTTTGGCAGCGCCTGAACGGTGGCTAAACAATTACTGGTGGCAGGTGCCTCTGCTCAGTCTGCCGAGTTTTCTTTTTATCGCCTCGATACTCACGGTCAATAATTGTTGTGACCGGCAAGGGGACGCCTTGGCGGGCCGCAGGACTCTAGCCATTTTGTGGGGGACCAAGGCGAATACTTTGGTGATACTTCAGCCGCTGCTTGCCTACACCGCTCTTGGAGTCCTTTCCATTTTTGGGCTTCTCCCTTGGACCTTTCTTCTTGTAGCTCTTCTTGGACCAGCAATAACAATTCCATTTTGGCGGAGCATGTTTCAGAGGGGTTTCAGTCACGCGACAAAGGGACCCAATATGGGTGCTGTCTCCCAGACCTTTCTGCTCTACACCTTGGTCTCGGTATCTGGCTGGGCGGCAGGGATTGCACTTCGTTGATACTCAAAACGGTTTTCAGCAGCTTATGGGGCCTCTGTTTTTGCTTTGTTCTTTCCGCAATTCCTATGCCCTCGGCCTTGGAGACGGGGCATATTTTAGGGCGTGGTCTTCCAGGGGGCGTTCCACCTCTTGCTCTCGTCGATGAATTGTTCGTTCTTGGCTGGAGCCGTGCCAACAAACTGGCATACTTGGAACGAAGATCGATGCCAGCACAACCCGAGGTCAACCGGTTTCAAATTATTGATCTCGTGGAAGACCGGGTCGTTTTTGTAAAGGAATGGCCCAGCTGGGGTAGCGGGGTTTCGAAGGAGAGCTGGTGGGCTGATCATGAAGACGAGTTTTCTGATTTGTTTCTTCGCTTTCAGCTGACGCCGGTCGATGCTCAGCTCGGTTTGTTCCCGCTGATTCTCGATAATGAGTTTTATACCCTGGTTCTTCGGACGACTCTGAGCCAAACCGATTCATCTTGGATCGAGCGGCTTGAGGTGGTTGTGAATTCCTCTGGTCGGGGAATCAAGACGGTACGTGATGAAATAGGTTATTGGCGTTGGGCTGCTGTCTTGGGGTTCCTGCCTTCCCCTTTTGAGAACCGACTTGCCTTGGTTTTACTGGTTCAACCGGCCGGTTGGCTTGGAACAACTCAACCTCTGCGTTTTCAGGTATCCGGTCTTAGCCTCAAAGCCGGTTTTCCCAAGCCTTGACGGACACTCTGGAGGCGGCTTAAATAGAAGTAGGAAAAAACATGAAAACCAACGTTGCCCGTTCCGATGCCTATCTGCGCCAAAAGGGCATCAAGGCCTCGTTTCAAAGAGTCTCGATTTTTGATTATCTTCACAACACGACTGCTCATCCCTCTGTATCCCAAATTTTTTCGGACCTCCATCCAAACATACCCAGTTTGTCACGGGCCACTGTCTACAATACCATCAACCTTTTTGTCGAAAAAAAGATCGCCATTCCTGTTCAGGTGGACGGAGTCGAAGCACGCTACGACCTCGCTGAACCCCAGCACGCTCATTTTCATTGTGCCACATGTGGAACGATCTATGACATTCCAGTAGAAATGGGGCACGCCCCGAAGTCATTGGAGGGTTTTGAGATTCATGAAGCCCAACTGCATTACAAAGGGCTGTGTCCCTCATGCCGATGACCAGAGAGAAGAGGTAAGACTTGGGACTTCTCATTGAGTCGGAAAAACTCCAAAGCAAGAAAGTCATCGAAGCACTGGAAGTGAGTCTTTCTTCAGAGAAAAAACGGGCTGACCGCCTCAATCTGCAGCTGACCACCAACGCCGAAACCGGAATGCCGAATTCCGTTATCCTCCATCGCGAGCTCGACAATCTGCTGGAAAGAACTCCACAACCCAAAGCTGTCTTGTTCCTTGCCTTTAATGATAGCTTCGGAATGTTGAAAAGGACGTTTGCCAGCAAAATCCCTGAGTGGGTTTTGTATCAGACTTCCTTACGGATTCAGAAAGTTGTAGGTGACACTGGTAGGATCTATCACACCCATGAAGACGAATTTCTGATTCTCATTGATTCGTATGAAACCACCTCTGAGATTATCGATCTCGCCCGTCAACTCGTAGAAAAGATTGAGAAAAGTCATGTCATGGCGGGTTTGACGATTTCTTTGGGAATCAATCTTGGTATCGCCTTTTATCCGGAGCACGGCAGGAAAAAGTCGATTCTGCTTCGCCATGCGGATATTGCTCTTTCGGAAGCCGTTAGGAACAAAGAGGGGTACCAACTCTTCACCCCCGAGTTGAAAGACAGGATGGTGGAGAATGTAGAACTCCAGAACGGTATCTTGTTAGCCCTCGAGTCACAGGCGAATTCTGATGATCGGCCGCAGTTTGAACTGTATCTTCATCCCCAGGTCGAAGTTCGACATTGGGGCACTTCCCAGGTCCAGGGACGGATTGTTGGTGCCGAAGCGCTTATCCGTTGGAAACACCCCACACGAGGGTTCATCCCGCCTGTCAAGTTTATTCCCGTAGCCGAAGAAACCGGTCTGATTATCCCTCTGGGCCAGTGGATTCTCCATTCGGCCATCACCTATATCCTGGACCTGCAACGTCTCGGCTTCAAACATGTATCGGTTTCTGTTAATTTCTCCAGCGCTCAATTCAACTATGAGGATATCGCCTTCATGGTGAAAGACATCGCGAGACGTCGTGGTATTGAACCTTCGAGTTTAAAGCTTGAGATCACCGAGAGCGGATTGATGGATAATGTTCAGGATACCATTCAGAAGGCGACATCTTTGAGAGAGGCCGGCTTCAAAATTCTGATTGACGACTTCGGAACGGGCTATTCCAGTTTGAGCTACTTAAAAGACTTGCCGGTTGATGTTGTCAAAATTGACAAATCCTTTATTGATGGGATTCCCGACAGCACGAACGATCAAGCGTTGACACGAGCTATTGTCACCCTGGCCCAAGACCTCAATATGGGAATCATCGTCGAGGGTACCGAAACGAAAGAACAGATCGACTGGCTTTTTCAAAAGGGATGTACGGTTTTTCAGGGGTATTATTTTTCCAAACCTCTTCCTTATGGAGATTTTGTTAAGTTGCTGAGAACCTTTCCCCAGGTGTTTCTTGAAAAGGCTAACAAGGGTACCGAACCTGTTCAAATATCTGAGGAAACGGCCTCAAAAGACGAAACAGCTCCCTCATGAACGACTCGTTCAAGGCGGACAGCGGCAAACTCATTCCAAGCGGTCGTTCCAAGAAATCGCACAGGGAAATAGTCCTCGGTTAGTCCTTTCCGCCAATGGTTGTGCTCCAATTCTTCATTGGAGGTTTCAACGAGAACTCTCCGTTGAGATCCGACCAACTTTTCCATGGCACGAATCCGCTGACTTCGAACCAACTCCTGCAGCATTCTGCTTCGCTGGTTTTTAACAACCTCTGGAACTTGGGAAGTCATTGCTGAAGCCAAGGTTCCCTGACGCTGGCTGTAGGGAAACACATGGACATACCCAAATTCAAAAGCCTCGACAGCCTTCATGGTGCACCGAAAGTCTTCTTCCGTTTCACCAGGATAACCAACAATTAAATCGGTGGTCAGGTTCAGGCGGGGATTCTTGCTTCTCAAAACGCGGATCAATGAAGCATACTGGTTCAGATTGTAATTTCGTCGCATCGACTGCAACAGCCTGTCGCTGCCGCTTTGAAGGCATAAGTGAAGGTGCGGCGCCATTTTGGGATGGTCGAAGAGACTCGCGAAGGTCTCTCCCATGCCCTCGGGTTCCAAGGAGGTTATGCGAAGCCGAAAGTCACCATCGAGTGCAAGTAGAGCTTCCACCAGACCCGTGAAGTTCTTTTCGGCATATTGCCACTTCCCCATATTCACACCCGTTAGGACGATTTCTTTCCGACCCGAATCGAGCATTTGTTGAGCAGCTTCTACGGTTTCCGTAAAAGATCGGCTGACTGCCGGGCCACGCACGCTGGGGATGATGCAGAAACTACAAAAGTTATCGCAACCGTCCTGAATCTTGAGACTAGCCCGTGTATGAAAAGTCTTACTGTGGACAGAAAACCCGAATGGGTCAGGTTCCGGCAGATTGGTATCAGGAACTGATCCACGCCAATAGGAATCCACCAGTGAAGGAATCTGGTTTTTTCTCCCGTTAGGAATGACGAACGTGATTCCGTGCTGACCTTCGAGAGATTCCCGGGCGCTTTCAGCAAAGCACCCCGTCACAACAACAATGGGAGCTTTCAGGCTGTTTATCTGACTTTTCACAGCATGGCGGCTTTTTTTGTCTGCTCTATTGGTCACAGTGCAGGTATTGATTACAACCGCTTCAGCACTCTGTCCTGCTTCTACCAGAATCCAACCCAAGTCCCTGAAACCGGCCGCAAGGGCATCGGTTTCATATTGATTGAGCTTGCATCCCAGGGTTTCAAAAGAAACCCTCGGGTTCATTTTGCAGCCACCTGAGACTTTGCATGAATCATGTCGTGGTCCCCCTGGGTTTCCAGATGGGTGGTAGTAATGGCTCCCGGCCAGGCCTCATCGAGAATTTGCTCGATCTCTGTCGCCTTTCGATGAGCGTCACCCAGAAGAACATCGTCCGGATAAACAAGGTGGAACTGAAACCAATACCGCTCGCCGGAATTCCGGACCCGCAACTCGTGCATGGCGACTCCCCGTTCATGACAGGCTTGTTGCAGTAGGAGTTCGATTTTTTTCTCAACCGAGGTCTCCACCTGGTCCATCAAGCCATGGAACGACCGGAAGACCAGTTTGAAGCCTTCAAAAAGGATATTCAGTGCCGCTAAAGCGGCAAAAATCGGGTCAAAGTACAAACTGCTGAACCATGGGTTCGTTCCAAAAAGACAAAGCAGAAGTCCAATTAGTACTCCCAGCGATGTGACACTGTCGGTAAGGACATGACGGCCGTTGGCTTCTACGATCAAGCTTTTTTTCTTTTTGCCAAAATAAATGAGTGTGAATCCTAATAGACCGTTGATCACAACCACAAGACCTTCGACACCTGTACCAAAACCGATCTGTGAGAGGGTCGGCCCTTCAATCAACTTGCGACCGGCTTCATAGAGAATATAGAAGGCAGCCAGGATGATCATGGCACCTTCAAAACCGGCCGAGAAGAAAGTGATTCTATCGTAACCAAAGGGATGACTTTGGTCGGATCGTTTGCGTGACAACCGAAGGCTCCAAGCGGCAAAAACGACAGCCACAACATGAACCACTGACTCGGCCGCATCAGAAAGAATGGCCGCTGAGCCAGTGACTGCCAGTGCGTACATTTTGATGGCAAGCATAAAAAAACCGGTTCCCAAAGAAATGTTCATTAAGAGGTTGAGGGTTTTGTGGTCTTGATTCATGGTCATTGAGACTCCTTAAGACTGGTCCAAATGGTCCAAGCCCGTGTCCAGAGGATTTCAGCTCCCGGCCAGGACTCCCTCAGAAGAGGCAATTCCTCTGCCCAGCTCGGATCGGTACCGAGCAAGAAATCAGGCCAACGTCCCCGACCGGCAGTCCACCACGATTCCCAGTCTTGGTTACTCAAGGAGCGAGGGGTCTGGGTTTTCCATGAATGGGGAATCAGCTTCCAGGATTGCCGTGTCGTAATTCGGACATTTCGGGTTAAAAAAACCTCTTCTGCTTTTCTGAGGGCATCCCATCGAGCCGGATTCAGAGTATCGGGCCGTATCCAGTCGGTCAATCGAGAACCCTCCAGGTCGGAGGGATCGACGACCACCATCACGGAATCTTCACCTTCGGGTGACCAATGCTCTGGCAACGTAGGGCCCCATGCAAAAATGCGGTCAAAATGGGGCTTACTCTCTCCTTCCTGTGGGTTGGGAAGAATTCCCCAACCTTGCTCGCCCCAAACGGGCCGCTCAAACTCCGGCACAAAACCAAGGTACTCCCGCAATGAGCGACTTTGTGCTTGGTCGGGAAGGCTGGCCCAAACCCGTCCCTCAGGGGTCTGACGGAGAGCTTCCAGAAGGAGAAGTCCGTTCGAGTCGGAGGCCACCCATACTACATGGTGTCGCTGAAGGCCAGCCAGTGAGAAAATCTCCTTTTTCAAACTGGCCAGAGGACCCTCTTTTTGCTCGAGACGTTTCAGCCAGGGGGTGTTTCTGCTGTCGGTCCAAGTAAGCGTTTCGGGATCATTGTCTAGGGCCCCTGCGTTGAGTACCAGCTCCCGCCGTTCTAGAATCAAAGACCGCCGGGTTCCTTCATACCCTTGATCGGAGGGGTTGTAGAAAATCTGACTTGCAATGCTTCCGGGTAGGTATTGCTGGTTCACCCAGTGGTCTTTAAAAGCATGGGGGTACTGGTAATTCTGCCCGTGACCGAACGCTTTTGAGTCCCTGCTGGAGTCCTTCAAGTGGTTTGGTACCGCCGAGGCTTCTGATTCGAGCGACTTAAGGGCATCGAAATACCCTAAGGTACTGTTGCTTTTAGAAGCGGTGGCCAAATACAAAGCTGCCTGCGCCAAGTGGAATTGTCCCTCGGGGAGCCCGACACGGCGAAAGGCCTCAGCCGCTGAAACGACCACCCCCAAGGCTTGGGGATCGGCCAGTCCCACATCTTCCGAAGCAGAAACCAACATCCGCCGGAAAACATAGTCGGGGTCTTCTCCAGCTCTGACCATCCTTGCCAGCCAGTACAAGGCGGCATCAGGATCTGACCCGCGAATTGACTTGATAAACGCAGAGATGGTATCGAAGTGATAGTCCCCATCCTTGTCATACAACACGGCTTTCCGCTGTATGCTTTGTTCAGCGGCATCTACAGAAATGGTGATGAGAGTACCATCGGCCGGCGGAAAGGGTGCGCAGGAGGTTTCCACCGCCAACTCGATGGCATTCAGAAAGCTCCGTGCATCTCCCGAGGAGACGTTAACCAGGTGCTCCAACGCTCCTGGTTCCCACTCCACACGATACCGGCCGTAACCTCGTTCCAAATCAGTCAACGTCTGCTGGGCAATTCTTACCAAATGAGCATCGGTCAGGGGGGTCAGCTGAAAGACCCGGGACCTGCTGACCAAGGCAGAGTTGACCTCAAAAAAAGGATTTTCTGTCGTTGCACCGATGAGGATAAAAGTTCCATTCTCAACCCAGGGTAAAAGCGCATCTTGCTGACTTTTATTCCAGCGGTGCACTTCATCGACAAAAAGAATGGTTTTGCGGCCCTGAATCCGGCGGATCTCCTGTGCCTTTTCGATGACCTCTCGGATTTCTTTCACGCCGGACAAAACAGCGTTTACAGAGAGAAAGGCCCCCTTGGTTGCCTGGGCAATCACCCGTGCCAGGGTGGTTTTTCCGGTTCCAGGTGGTCCGGAAAAGATCACACTCGTCAGTCGGTCTGCCTCGATCGATCGCCGCAAGAGTTTACCTGGACCCAGAATATGTTCTTGGCCGACGTATTCCTCCAGCGTTCGGGGACGCATGCGGCTGGCAAGAGGTTCATAGTTTTTTCCAGTTCGTTCAAACAGATCCATAGGAAAAATTGTACAGGGTCTTTCCTTTTTCTACAAACCACCTAGAATAGTAAGAAGGATTAAGAGGAGTTCACTTATGAAAGCATCCGATAGCACTCGTTTCGGTATTGGAACCAAGCTTATTATCGGCCTGGGGACATTGATAGTTATTTCCGTTGTCATCGGAACTTTGGCAATTATGAGTATGCTCACGATTCAAGCGACATCGGACGAATTGTCACGTGAGTATCTCCCTGAAACCGTTTTGGCCAATGAGGTGGAACGCGAAACACTGAAGGTCATGTACAACATCCGCGGCTATTGGCTGACCACCGAGGCAAAGTACTACGACGAGGCCGTCAAGCAGATGGCTTCGAATAAAAAAGCACTGGATGACCTTCAGGTTCTTATGGAGAAGTCCCCCAAGCTTGTGAAACTGCGGGAAGCCCTGCCCAAGGCCCTCGCGGCGTATCAGACCTACGAGGGCCTCATGGCGGGGACGAAGAGCTCGACCGATGCCATTGTTGGGATCCGGGAAAAGATGGATCCGGCCGCAGCTGTCTTTATGAAAAATCTCACCGATTATCTGGAAGACCAGCAGGCCGCACTTGACTCCGAAATTCGGGCCGGTTCCCGCTCTGCTGTTTTGACGCCCCGTGTCCTCAAGCTCAAGCTGGCCAACGAAGTGGTTGACTACGGCAATGCTTTGCGGGTTGCCAACTTCAAAACGCAGGCGCTGCGGGATAAGGCCCACATTGAGGCTGTTATGGGTAACTTCAAGAAGATTGAAGCAAACATAGCGGCCATGCTGAAGGTCACAACAAAGAGAATCAACATCGACCAGCTGAGTGCCATCTCCAAATCGGCAGGCGATTATCAGGCAGCATTGGAAGCCTTCCAGAAAAACAATACCGACCTCGACGCTCTTGCTGCTCAGCGGCTGGTAGCCGGTGACACACTGGGTGGACTGGCGGAAGAAACCAGTCTTGCGGCAGTGAATACCAGCGTAAGTCTGGCTGCAGCAAACTCGAGCATCGTCTCCGCTTCTGTAGCGAGTGTCTTAATCGGCCTGATTGTCTCTCTTCTTCTTGGAATCATTGTTGCCTTCATTCTGATTCGCAGCATTACGGTTCCCCTTGCTTTGGTGACGGGCTTGTCGCGAAAAGTAACAGCGGGTGACTTTAATATCGACCGTCAAAAGGTAAAAAGCCGCGACGAGTTGGGGTTGCTCACGGAATCGTTCTACGACATGGTAGAAGGGCTCAAGGCCAAGGCTGCCCTGATTGAAAGCATTGCCAACGGTGTGCTGACCAATGCCATTCCACTGGCAAGTGACGACGACGGTTTAGGCCGGTCGATGCAGAGAATGCAAGAAAGCCTGAATGAGATTCTGACCCAGGTGAACGTTGCCGTCGATCAGATGGCCAGTGGATCGGACCAGGTGTCGACAGCTGCCCAGAGCCTCAGCCAGGGTGCGACCGAGCAAGCCTCCAGTCTGGAAGAGATTTCTGCCAGTGCGAACGAAATCCACAGCCAGTCGAAGCAAAATGCTGAAAATGCCATGACCGCTACCCAGTTGGCCAAACAAGCTTCGCAAAATGCCCAGATGGGCAACCAGCAGATGAAGGACTTGATGGCCCTGCTGGAGAAGATGACCAAGAGTTCCGAAGAGACCAAGACCATTGTCAAGACCATCGATGATATTGCCTTCCAGGTGAATCTGCTGGCGTTGAATGCCAACGTCGAAGCGGCCCGCGCTGGCAAGTACGGCAAGGGTTTCGCCGTCGTCGCCGAAGAAGTCCGCAACCTGGCAGTCCGTTCTGCGACGGCCGTCAATGAAACAACCCGGATGGTTGAGGAATCGATCCGCAACATTCAGGATGTCAACATCACTGCGCTGAAAACCGGCGATCAGTTGAACGGCATTCTGGGCAATGCCAACAAGGTGTCCGACTTCCTGGAAGAGATCGCCGCTTCGAGCCAGGAACAGGCCCGTGCCATGGGGCAGATCAACGGCGGACTCGACCAGATCGATCAGGTCACCCAGTCGAACACGGCCAGCGCCGAAGAGAGCGCCTCTGCAAGCGAAGAACTCTCCGGTCAGGCGCAGCAGCTCAAGGTTATGATCAGCCGGTTCCAGCTCAGCGACGAGGCTCTGGAAAAAGCGATGGCACGGTCACAGGCAACGGATTCCAGAAAGCCCCATCATGCGTCCGCGCCCACGGGTCCTTCGAAACCGACACCTGCAACACCCGCTGCAAAGAAAGGCCCGTCAGCTGTTGCAAAACCAGCCTCAGGGCCGAAGGGACCTACGGGACCAAAGCCTGTTCCCGCCAACGATATCATTCTGAACGACGACTTCGACACCTTCTGATAGGAGCCTATGCAAGCTTTGTCCTCTGACGTCCGGGTTCTGGCCAATCAACGGCTGGGATCCGGCTGTTTTTTATTGAGCTTTGAGCGGGCAGGACTGGTTTTTCAAACAGGGCAGTATCTGAGTCTACGAGTTCCCGGTTCGAGAGAACAAAGGGAATACTCCATTTACTCGGGTGAGGCGGAAGCCCAACTGACTGTATTGGTGAAAGAAGTCGACGGCGGGCTCGTCAGCCAGCGTCTGGCAGGGTTGCTCCCTGGTGACTTGATCCATGTCGATGGACCATTTGGTTATTTCACTTTGGAACCAGCCCGTGTGACCGGTAAACCACTGCTGTTTTTAGCGACAGGTACAGGAATCAGTCCCTTTCACAGTTTTGTCGCCACACGGCCCGACCTCGAGTACACTCTGCTCCATGGCGTAAGGGAAGTTGCGGATTTGGCATTATCATGCGGTTTTGCCCCTGGCAGGGTGATAACCTGTGTCAGTCGTGAGAACGGCGGGACATTTCATGGACGGCTTACCAAACGGTTGGTGACAATGCCAATCTCTCCCGAAACCCATGCGTTCCTCTGTGGAAACTGCGATATGATTTACGAAGCCTTTGACCTTCTGAGGGCTGAAGGCGTATCTTCCGATCAGATCTATACCGAGGTTTATTTCTAGGAGTTGTGTTGAAGTATTTTATCATGAACCTCGGCTGTCAGATGAATCAGGCTGATTCCGAGCGTGTTCAGTCTGTATTCGGTCAAATGGGGTTGGAACGAACCGATGTGGAACGGGAGGCTCAAGTGCTGGGCATTGTGGCCTGCTCCGTGAGACAGAAGGCCATTGACCGGGTTTATACCAAAATCCATGAGTGGAACGAGCGTAAGAATTCAGAGAACTTGATCACTTTTGTTTCGGGATGCATTCTGCCAGCCGACCATGAAAAATTCCTGGATCGTTTTGACCTTGTCTTTTCCATCGAAGACCTCTTAAAGGTACCCGATCTCTTCCGCCAGTATGGCATTGTAACTCCACTCTCACAGTTTGAAGGCAACGTCATCGTTCAAGGCTCTGCTCTCGAACCATTCTGGAAAGTGGCGCCGGTTTACTCATCGACGTTTGAAGCCTTCATTCCCATTCAAAACGGCTGTGACAAGTTCTGTACCTTCTGTGCTGTGCCCTATACACGGGGAAGGGAAGTCAGCCGCCCTTCCGCCGATATTCTGGAAGAAGTGAAAACTTTGGTGAAAAAGGGCTATAAGTCGATCCATCTGCTTGGACAAAACGTCAATTCCTACGGCCTGGACAAAAATGGTGCAGAGCTCACTTTCAACCAGCTTCTCGAGGAAATCGGGCAATTTGGTGAAGCCGGTGGCTATCAGTTCTGGACGTACTTCACTTCTCCCCATCCCAGAGACATGAACAGGGAAGTGCTGCAGACAATAGCACGCTATCCTGTTTTGGCTAAGCTGATTCACCTGCCGCTTCAATCGGGTGACGATCATGTGCTGATCCGAATGAACCGCCACCATACCATGGACAGGTATCGGGAACTGATTGCCGACGTGCGCCGGCTTTTACCGCATGCAACCCTGTTTACCGATATCATTGTGGGATTTACTGGAGAGACCGATCAACAGTTTCAGAGCACCCTCACTGCAATGAAGGAATTTCGCTATCAGATGGCTTTTATCGCCCAATACAGTCCAAGACCAGGTGCCGCTTCGGCACGTTGGGAGGACGATGTTTCTGGCGAAACAAAGAAAGAGCGGCTGCAGGTTCTGACACAGGTTCTGAGAGAAACCAGCCTTGAGTACAACCAGACTCTCGTAGGAAGAATCCTCAAAGTTCTTGTTGAAAAACCTGACAGGAAAAAAGGGTATTTGTCCGGACGAACTGAAGGAAAAATCTCGCTTCGTTTTGCTGGAACTGATCTTTCTCTGGTTGGTACTTTTGTCGACGTGCATATTGAGTCTGCTGTTCCCTTCTCTTTGGAGGGAACCCTGGTTGCCCGAACGTAGCTCCCGTTGTATCTTTGCGCGCATGATCAAAACGAAGTTGCCCCTCAGCGATAAAGCATACCTTCTTGCCCGGGCCGGTGACCGGCTCACCAAGTTTGTGGCCGATAACGGCCGGATCCGTGGTGCCTATGTGCAAGGTAACTTGGTTTTACGTGAAATGGCCGCTAATCATCAATTAGGGGTTATTGAAACTTACGTTCTGGGACAAGGGTATCTGGCGGCACTTCTGATGGCTTCCACTCTCAAAGGTGATGACCGGTTGAATCTGTCCATTACAGTCGATGGACCGGCTGGCGGTTTCACTGTTGATGCCAACTGTTATGGTGAAGTGCGCGGCTCTCTGACGAATCAACCTTTTTTGATTCCCTCAGAATGGGAAGAACCTTCGATGTCCCAGATTCTAGGCAAAGGGTTTTTATCGGTAACCCGCTTTCTTGAGAAGAGTTTGGAACCCATGACCGGTACGGTTGAGTATGTTCCTGCTTCACTGGCCCAAAGTCTGGCACATTACTATGACCTTTCTGAACAGATCCCGACTGCTTTCGTGCTAAGTCTGCCTTTTGACCGACAAGGCCAATGCATGGGTGCAGGCGGTTTGCTCCTTCAAGCCTTACCTGGTTATGACCTTGGCAGGTGGGAATCGATGGTGGAGAGGTTGTATGAACTTCCCAGCATCGGTGAAAATGCGGCAGAAGGCCATGACCCATCGGCTCTTTTGGGTTTCTGGTTTTCTGACTTTGAACCCAAAATCCTTGCTTCACATCGAGTGGAGTTCTTTTGTCCTTGTTCCAAGGTCAAATTCGGAAAGTTTTTGGGTGGGCTTCCTGAAAAAGACAAAACGGAGATTCTGGCCGACGGCCCGATACCTCTGGAAACAACCTGTCATAACTGTGCCTCGACCTACCGGTTTGAGCGTATTGAGCTTGAAGAACTTTGGAAAGTCGATGGCCAGAGAAATTGAACTGAAGATCCGACTAAATGACCCTCTGGAATTTCAGAACCGCCTGAGGACTCTTGCCGTCGCAGAAGGGCCTTATTCGAAACATGACACCTATTACCTCGGTTCATCAGGTTCGTTCCGTTTGCGGGAGTCGAATGGACATTATACGATTTGCCGTAAAGAAAAGACCTTGAATGACGGCATTGAGGTCAGCCGGGAAATCGAGTTCGGGATTGATGACCCCAAAGCTTTCGGCGACTTCGCCCAGAGTCTTGGCTTTCGACTCTGGTATGTTAAAAATAAAAAGGGACAGGCTTGGCGGTGGGGACCGGTCCTTATTGAAGTCGGCACCGTTTCTCAGCTGGGATGGTTTGCCGAGTTTGAACTGCTTTTGCCCGATGAGTCAGACGAGATCCGTGTTGACCAAGCCCGTCAGAAGCTTTTCGCGGCACTGGAATCGTTGAATGTGGGGCCGGACCAAATTGAACACCAGACGTACGCCCAGCTGCTTCAGCGGAGACTTCCGCCGCCTGTTTCGGTCCAATTCGAATTCCCGTAACGTTCTTCCATCAAAACCTTAGCCCTTCCCAATTCTGTTTCTGATGGCATAGAAACGGCAAGATTGAGGGTTAGGCGAGCCTCGAAGGAGGCCGCTAAGCGATTTGTCAGTGTCTGTAGCGAGCCGCTCCAACCCAATTCCGCAAGATCTGTGGTTGTTTCCGGATCGGGACGAAAGCCCGGTAAAAACAGCTGTTCCAATATCGTACGATTCAACGTTAATGGAACAGAGCCGTGTTGGAAGATCGAATCTCTTTCGCGGCGCTGGGCATTTCCACCAAGTTTTTTTCCATCCACCAAAATGTCATACTCTTCTTGACCCGCGAAACAGGCTGGCGTGAAAACGCCAAGTGATTCCTTTTTGATAATTTGGTCTTTGGCAAACTGGGCGTTCCAACCGAATTGGGCCCAGGTATCCAAGAGAAAACCGCAAAGTTTTTCAAAGGATGCCTTCACTCCCTGAACCTCAAGATGACTCTGAAGACAGGCCAGACTGTAGGTCAATTCCTGGTCGTGCCAGATGCCACCACCGCCAGTTGGCCTGCGCACCCTGGGAACTGTACGTGCTGCCTCAGAAAGGCCCGTACTCAGGTTCTGGAACCTTCCTAGACTCAAGGTTCCTGGAATCCAGGAATAGAACCGCAGAAAGGGGCTTCCCCCTGCTCGGACCGATTCGGCGAGTGCTTCATCAAGAGCCATGTTCCATGCACCGCTGGCACCCTCCGTGATGATCAGCCTCCAGGAGCGGTTCAGCGGCCCGCCTCCCAGTCCTTCCACTGTTCTCCGTTCATCAAAGCTCCCCATTCTTCAGAGGAAACCTCTTCCAGAGCGAAGATCCAGGCCGTATTCTCCGGGCTGGTGTTGAGCAGCTGAGGTTCGGAAACCAGTTGGGAGTTGACGGACACAATTCGTCCTCCCACTGGTGCATAATAGTCAGCTGCGGCTTTCACAGCTTCCAGGGCACAGACGGCTTCACCGGCAACAATACAGCGACCGATGGACGGAAGCTCCACAAAAGTCACATCGCCAAGATCGTTTACCACGGGAGTCGTCAATCCAACTGTCCAACGGGTTCCGTCAAAGCGAACCCATTCTCCATTCTTGGTATAACGCAATTCAGCCATGGATGGCCTCCAATGGGATCGATGCATCGAAATCAGAAGCCCGGTAGCTTGATCGGACCAACGGGCCCGAAGCAACAAAACGGAATCCTTTTTTATAAGCCAGATGCTTCAGTTCAAGGAATTCGTCGGGAGAGTAGTGTCTTTCGACCGCCAGATGATTTCTGGTCGGTTGAAGATATTGTCCAAAAGTGACAATGTCGGTACCGACGGACCTCAAATCGTCGAGAGTCTCGGAAAGCTCGTCAAAGGTTTCACCCAAACCGACCATTAAACTGGTCTTGGTGATCAGGTCTTGCTTCTTGTAGAATTCCAGACAGGTTAGGGTAGTGTTATAACCAGCCCTCACGTCACGGACAGGATGTGTGAGTCTTCGTACTGTTTCGAGGTTCTGGGCAGCAACATAAGGTCGCGATGCTGCAAGAATTCCCATCCGATCCTGGTCCCCACCGAAGTCCGGCACCAGGGTTTCCACTTTGGTTTCGGGATAAGTCTTATGGATGGCTCTGACGACAGAAGCAAAATGCGCGGCCCCATGATCGGGGAGATCGTCCCGGTCCACACTCGTCAGAACAACATAATTGAGACCCATCATACCCACCATTTCGACGGTATGAACAATCTCTTTCAGGTCCAGTGCTCCCCTAGGGTTTCCTGTCTTTACATTGCAAAACCGGCAACCCCGGGTACAAGTATCGCCAAGAATCATAATGGTGGCCGTTTTCTGACTCCAGCATTCGGTAAGGTTGGGACAGTTGGCTTCGGCACAGACCGTGGACAAACCTCGTTCTTTGAGCGCAACACGAAGATCACGAAATTCATCATTGCGCCGGCCGGCCACCTTAAGCCATTCAGGCTTGGGAACACGTTCACTCATTGATAGAACAACTCCTCATGAATCTGTGAAGGGGCTACCCCACGGTTTCGCAATATTTCAGAAACAGCCAGGATCATCCGCTGATTACCACACAAAAAATAGCAGATTTTCTCATTGACGGGAACATCTGCAGCCAAATCAGTAACTTTTCTTTGGGGTAGGTTCTTCTCTGAAATCCGGCTGAAAGCCCAATGAACGGGTGCTCTCTGCTCCAGCCATACCCTGTTGATTGCCTCTTCAGGGTCACGAGCACCAATGCAGAAGGCCAGAGGCTGAACCGGCTGCCGGGCACTCAGTACTGCCAGAAACGGTGAAATCCCTGTTCCAGTGGCAAACCAAACCTCCTGTTTGGATTGCCCCGGGTGAAACCAGCCAAAGGGAGTTCCCACACCTACCTGGTCCCCTGGTTTCAAACTTTCAAGCCATTGACTAAATGAAGAAGAATCATTTTTTCCTTCAAGCTTCCGAATGAGAAACCGCAAAACGCGCTCATCGGGGTGTGACGAGAAAGAGTAGGACCGTGAATCGACTTGATCACTCCTAATGAGGAGTACACAGTCTCCGCATTGATATTCCAGTCCTTCTCTTTCAACCTCAAGTTCAAAAACAGACGGCGCTCTGTCGAGGCGAGCCAGAACAACTGCCAGGGGGCTACTCCCGTTTTCCTGTCACTTTGATCACATGGTAACCAAAAGAGGATTGAACCACATCGCTGATACTGCCAACACCAAGGCGCTTGACGGCTGACTCAAAAGCAGGAACCATTTTTCCAGGACCGAACCAGCCTAAATCACCTCCCTGACTTTTTGAGGGGCAGGTTGAAAACTCCCTGGCTAAAGACTCAAGAGAAGCCCCCTGTTTGATTCTGATCAAGAGGTTTTGAGCCAAATTACGGTCTTTGACAAGGATGTGACTAGCTTTCCATTCCATGAGGTGTTCTCCTGGGGCACTTTCAGAAAAGATGGCCCATGTGATTTTTTTTTGTTTCTAGGTAACTCTTGCTATGGGGGTTCTCGGGAATAATCAGAGGAATTCTGCGTGTTATGACAATTCCTTCCGTCTCCAGACCCTGAATTTTTTCTGGGTTATTGGTCAATAATGCGATGCTTTGGATACCTAAGAGAACAATCATACGTGCAGCACTGGCATATTTTCGGGCATCGGGAGAAAAACCCAGGTAGACATTGGCTTCGATGGTGTCGAGACCTAGGTCTTGAAGCTGATACGCTTTGATTTTGTTCAAGAGCCCGATACCCCGGCCCTCTTGAATGAGATAGAGGACAACTCCGAAATCCTGTTTCCCCATAAAATCAAGGGCAGCTTCAAGTTGGGCCTGACAATCACAACGAAGACTGCCCAGCACATCACCAGTATGGCATTGACTATGGACTCGAAGCGGAACATCCGTCCTGCCTGTGACATCACCCTTTATGATAGCTGTGTGTTCTTTTCCTGTTGAAGGTTCATAAAAACCAACAATTTCAAAGTCTCCATGCGTGGTTGGTAAGTGGGCCCGGGCCACCATGACCAAATCATCATCGTGTGGGATGCCTAAATATTCACTTTCATCAAGAAAATCAGGGCGGCCATTCAGTTTACGGTCGAGGTTACGATACGCCGATTCAATCATGTTACTCGGTCTCCCCTAGAAAAATACGGTTTGTCTGGTCAAAAGTCTACGTCCCTGTCATTTTATACCAAGGAGTATTCATGGAACGACCCTATGTGACCCTAAGTTGGGCTCAGACACTCGATGGACGTCTGGCAACGTTGACAGGGGACAGCCAATGGATCGGTGGTCCGGAAAGCTTGAACTTCGCACATCAGTTGCGGAGAGACAATCAGGCGATCTTGGTTGGAGTCACAACAGTGTTGAAAGATAATCCCCGATTGACTTGCCGGATACCGGGAGGTCGGAACCCGCTTCGGGTTGTCCTCGATTCTCAGTTGAGAACTCCGCTGAACTCAGCGTTGGTAGTCGGCATCCACGAAGCACCCACGGTCATCTATTCTGGTCCTGCCGCTCCCCAAGAGCGTCTGCAACCCTTAGTGAACCTTGGTGTCACAGTAGTCCCTGTTTCACTCAGGCAAAACCGTCTGGACCTCGGTATGGTATTGAGCGATTTGAAAACAAGGGGAATCGGGACTCTTTTTGTGGAAGGAGGAGCCGCAGTGCTTACGGCATTTTTGGCAGCGGATCTGGTGGATCGGGTGGTGGTAGTCACAGCTCCCTTCCTTTTGGGAAAGGGAATCGAGGCTGTCGGTGATCTGGGTCAACGCATTCTCGCCCAAGCCCCACGCCCTCTGTCTTGGAGACGCTGGGATCTGGGACAAGACTTGGCGACAGAGTTGATTTTCCATTAAGGTGGGCATCCTGCTGACACTTTTGAAAAAACTCTGCCGGCATTACAAACTCAAAAATCTAGGGGCGTTTCTGATCGTCAATCTTTGCGTTACAGTACCGTTTTTAGCAGCCTTGGCAGTGCCTGTTGCCATTCCTTCGAACCCTTCTATGGGATTGGTTGTTTTAATCATCGGATTTCTAGTAACTGGACAGGTATTAGCGATATCGGGACGTCTTCTAGGCGTACGTTTTCAAGATGACAAGGTATCGGTAAAAGGGTTAGGCAAGGCTTGGGGCGATGCCTGGGCAGAAGGGCTGGTTCTGTTTTCTCTTGGTACGCTGGCCGTCGGCACCCTTCTAGTTCTTGGCTGTCTTCCTTTCTATCTTCCTGTTCGTCGACGCAGTCCGTTCTCTGCGTTTGATGAATACAAATCCGGCACTGTCGAAGGAGCCTATGAGTTGGCAACCAGCAATGAGAACCAGGAGCGGCCTAGCTCTTAACAGCTGGTTCTTGAAAACGCAGGGCGATAAAACCGAAAATACTGCCGGAAATTCCCCCAACGATGTGGGCAAACTGGCTGACATTGTCGTTCTGGAAGGCTTCAAAGACTTCCTTACCAAGATACAGTGCTAAGATCGCCACAAAGGTCAAAGGAATTTCGCCGGCTCGAACGTTTGCAAAGCTCACCAGAAGAATCATGAGAAACACGATTCCCGAAGCTCCCACCAAGGAAGTGGAGAAGAACAACACATTGACAATGCCCGTTACCAGGGCCGTTACGAGAACCATGATGATGAGGGTTGGGGTCTGGTATTTTTCCTCAAGGATAGGCCCGAGAAGCAAGATGAAAGAAAGGTTGCCTAGCAGGTGGGTCCAATCCGCGTGCCCAAGGCTATAACTGAACAGCCGGACATACGAAACCCAATCTCCAGCTTGAAAACTTCCTTGGCCCCCAACCGTGAACCAAGTTTTGATCAGATCGGGTACCACAAACTGATTGAGAGCAAGGACGGCGGTACAAGCAAGGGAAAAGGTAAGGGTGAACGGGGCATTGTAGCGGATACGCATAACTTCTCCTGCTGTCAAGATACAGGGGAAATTGACAAGAATCCAGGGGCCTGGATAATGGTTTAATGGGAGGGGACCATGATTCTATTTTCGATCATTTATGGTCTGGCCTTTTTCCTGGTGATCAGTCTCTTTATGGTGTCGTTTATCCCGTTGTTCCTTCTCCGGATCCTAGGACGGCAACGTGAGGCGCATTTCTATCTGGGAGCCATCAGCCGTATGATCGGCCGGTTTTTGCTGTTCAGTACGGGTTCGAAACTCCATATGGAAGGTCGTGAAAATATTCCTGTCGGCCGGCCTTACTGCTACATCGTCAATCATCAGGCCTACGCCGATACCCTGGTCATGATGGCGGCAACACCTGAAGCCGTTGGTTTTATCGCCAAGGCCGACCTCAAGCAGATTCCGGTCATACGCACCTGGATGATGGTACTTGGCTGCTATTTCTTAAAAAGGGACAGTCTCAAAGATGGAATGAAGGCCATTCTTTACGGTGCCGACCGAGTAAAAAAGGGTTACCCGATGGTTATCTTTCCTGAGGGGCGCAGGAGCAAAGGTCCCGAGATGCTCCCGTTCCGCAAGGGTGGAGTGAAATTAGCCACCAAGGCGAAGGCCATGGCGGTTCCCGTCTCCATCCATGGGGCCTATCGCATTCTGGAAAAGAAGGGCCGTCCGAATCCCACATGGATCGGCGTGAAGTTTCATCCGCCCGTCGATACTGTCAACCTGAAAGGACCTGAAGAGGATGCCTTGGCAGACCGATTGCGAGATACCATCCAAAGTGGAGTCAGAGAACTCCAGCAACTCAGTCCCCGCAGATAACGAAAAAGGGAATCCATGGCAAAAGAAGATCTGCCTGCTGTCTATGACGAAAGTACCATCAAAACGCTGAGCTCCCTGGAACACATCCGGCTTCGCTCTGGTATGTATATCGGCCGCCTCGGTGACGGCTCCAACCTGGATGACGGAATCTATATCCTTCTCAAGGAGGTCGTCGACAATTCGATCGATGAATACATCATGGGTTTCGGAAAGCGGATTGACATAACCCTCGAAGGGGAAAAGGCCGCAGTGAGAGACTATGGTCGTGGAATTCCTTTAGGGAAAGTCGTTGCTGCTGTTTCCATTATCAATACCGGTGCCAAATACAACGACGATGTGTTTCAGTTTTCCGTAGGTCTCAATGGCGTTGGTACCAAGGCCGTCAATGCACTTTCAGGACACTTTCTGGTGCAGTCCTACCGGGAAGGAGAGTACTTCCAGGCCGTGTTTAGCCAAGGGAAGCTTTTAAAAGAAGAAACGGGCAAGACAAATGAACCAAATGGGACATATGTTGAATTTATCCCGGACAAAGCCATTTTCGGAGAGTTTAAGTTCAATACCGAATTCATCCAGCAAAGGATGTGGAATTATGCCTGTCTCAACTCCGGTTTGAAGCTTTACTTCAACAAAGAGAAGTTTGAGGCGAAGAATGGTTTGCTTGACCTCTTGGGTGCTGAGATCGGTGACAAGATGGCTTACCCGATCACCTGGTACAAAGGCCAGCACATCGAATTTGCATTCACACACACGGAAAGTTACGGTGAAACCTACTTTAGCTTTGTCAATGGTCAGTATACCAGTGACGGGGGCACCCACCTTTCTGCTTTCCGTGAAGCACAACTTAAGGGAATCAATGATTTCTACAAGGAGACCTACAACGGTCTGGACGTCCGTGAGGGAATCGCGGGTGCCGTAGCAGTGAAAGTCAAAAACCCCATTTTTGAAAGTCAAACCAAGAACAAATTGGGCAATACCGATATTCGAGCCTGGATCCTTCAGGAGGTCCGTGAAGCCATCGTCGATTTTCTCCACAAAAACCCTGAGTCAGCCCGTGTTTTGAAGGATCGGATTATTTCCAACGAGAAACTTCGAAAAGAGCTCAACTCAGTCAAGAAAGAAGCGAAAGAAGCCGCCAAAAAGATCGCCCTCAATATTCCCAAGCTCAAAGACTGCAAACACCACCTCGAGGACGGAGAAAAAGGGGCGGGATCGATGATTTTCATTACCGAAGGCAATTCCGCTGCGGGTTCGATGATCACCTGCCGTGACGTTTACAATCAGGCAATTTATGCTTTGCGGGGTAAACCTGAGAATCTCCATGGAAAAAAACGTACTGAGATATACAAAAATGAAGAGCTGTATAATCTGATGATGGCACTCGGTATTGAGAATGATGTTGAAGCTCTGCGGTATGGCAAAATCGTCATTGCCACCGATGCCGATACAGACGGCTTCCATATCCGCAACCTTGTGATGAGTTTCTTTCTTAATTTCTTTGAGGAGTTGGTCGTTTCTGGCCGGGTTTTTATTCTCGAAACTCCTCTTTTCAGGGTACGCAACAAAAAGACAACCAAGTACTGTTACAATGCCAAAGAACGCGATCTGGCTACTGCCGAACTTGCCGGATCCGAGGTGACTCGATTCAAAGGACTCGGTGAGATCAGTCCCAGCGAATTCGGTCAGTTCATCGGTAAGGATATCCGTCTTGTTGACGTCAACATCCAGACCCTGAAGACCATCGGTGAAACCCTGGACTTCTATATGGGTAAAAATACTCCCAACCGGCGCCAGTTCATCATGGAGAACCTAAGGTAATGGCATACGTCCAAAAGCTCTTCAACGACAATTTCCTCGAGTACGCCAGTTATGTGATCAAGGAACGGGCCATCCCCCATCTTGACGACGGCCTCAAGCCAGTTCAACGGCGTATCCTGCATTCCCTCATTGAAATGGACGACGGTAAGTTTCACAAAGTGGCGAATGTGGTCGGCCATACCATGAAGTACCATCCCCATGGTGACGCCTCAATTTACGAGGCGCTGGTGAATCTGGGACAAAAAGACCTTTTTATCGACCGCCAGGGAAATTTTGGCAATATTTTTACCGGTGACGAAGCGGCTGCCGGTAGGTACATCGAATGCCGTCTGCTCCCCCTCGCCAGAGAGGTTCTATTCAATCCTGAGATCACCGAGTACTCCGAAAGCTATGACGGCCGCAACCGGGAACCGATTACGTTTCCGGCTAAACTGCCGATTGTTCTTCTGCAAGGGATAGAAGGAATCGCCGTTGGAATGGCTACGAAAATTCTCCCTCATAACTTGGGGGAGGTCGTACATGCCCTGATGGCTTGTCTGAAGGGAGAAAGCTTTCAGCTTCTACCTGATTTTCCTACCGGCGGTCTGATGGACGCCGCACTCTATGGTGATGGGGCCGGCAGTGTTTTGGTTCGTGCCAAACTTGATACCAGTGATGACAAACGTATTGTTGTCAGGGAACTCCCCTTCGGTGCCACCACGGCAAGTCTGATCGCCAGCATTGAAAACGCAGCCAAAAAAGGCAAGCTGAAAATCGCAGGGCTCTCAGACTTTACCACTGACAAAGTAGAAATCGAAATCAAGTTGCCCCGCGGCGTTTATACCCATGAGATTGTCGAGGCTCTCTACGCCTTCACCGATTGTCAGATGAACATTTCGGTCAACCTTTTGGTTGTCCATGAAAATCTACCTGTTCAGATGACGGTGACTCAAGTTATTGAATACCACGCTAAGAATCTGATTGCCATCCTAAAAAAGGAACTAGAACTCGAGCAACGAAAACTCACAGATAAGCTCCATTTGAGGACCTTGGAACGCATTTTCATTGAGGAAAGACTTTACAAGCGCATGGAGGAAATGAAAACACAGGAAGCCGTCTATGATGCGGTGAAAACCGGGTTTGAGCCCTTCAAAAAAGAACTCATCCGTCCTGTCACGGAAGATGATATTAAACATCTACTGGAAATTCCCATCCGGCGAATCTCCCTGTACGACATCAACAAGAACCGGCAGGAAGTTGAGGCGATTAACAAACGCCTTAAGGAAATCAAGCATCATCTGGCCAACTTGACAGACTACGCTTTGTCCTTTCTCGCTGAAGTGCTGAAAAAACCTGTGGCACAGGCACCTCGGTTGACAAAACCCACCAGCTTCAAAAAGTTGGCGGCAAAGGACGTGATGATTCGGGACAAGAAATTACGATATGACAAAACGACTGGATATCTTGGCTGGGGGGTAACGGGCGGTGAAATCCAGATGGAAGTGTCGGAACTTGATCGCGTACTATTACTCCAAAAAGATCTGCGTTATGCGATCATCCGAGTCCCTGAGAAGAAATTTGTAGGGAAAAGTGTCTTGGCAGTCTACGATGCGGACAAAGAAGAGCTGGAGAAGATTGTCTTTTCTGTGTTGTACCGTGAGGGTGAAACGGGTTACATCTACCTCAAACGGTTTCAGATCGAAGGTTATATCCTCGACAAGGAATATGAAATCCTGCCTGAGAAAGCCCAGTTGATTAAAATGACCACCAAAGAAAATGTAAGCGTCCACCTCGACTATAAGCAGAAACCTCTTCTTAGAATTTTGGAAGAAACCTTTCCAGTGAATAAATACCTGGTAAAAGGCGTCAAGGCTCTCGGTGTCCGGCTGACAACCAAAGAGACAAACGGCGCTAAATTTGTCCGAACAGGCACGGCATTGTCTGAAGATGAAGCGCGGGACGAGGCATCCCCAGGAGAAGTATGATGGCACTGCTCGATAGTTTTCGTGATTGGCTCACCCCCAAAGCCACCCGGTACTGGCCGCTGGACAACCAGATTCAAGCGCAGGCCTTGTCAGGGATTCTCACAGAAGAAGGAATACCTCACAAAATCAAGCGCAATGGTGAGGCTTTGTTCGGTTACGCAGAACAGGTTCAGGAGGGTTGGGGACGCCTTGAGGCCGAGGATTCTTTCCATGAACAAGTGGAACAATTGTACAAAGACTTCCTCCTTTCTGAGGGTGGAGAACCTGAGGAACCGAAAGAGATTTGACCCTTAAACCTTCAAGACCCAGTTATTGGCAGATAAGTTCTCGACAAACAGGCTCAAATCGCTTTCAGACATGGGTTTTGCGATCACATACCCTTGAATTGTTCGGCAACCGAGATGAAACAGCTCACGGACCTGGTCAGCCCGCTCTACACCTTCGGCAACAAGGTTGAGATTCAGTTCCTTGGCTATCGAAACCAAGGAACGGATGATGGCTACATCCTGGGGATTTTCTGGGAAACCCCGTACAAACGACTGGTCAATTTTGATCTCGTCTAGTGTGAATTTATGGAGGTGGCTCAGGGATGAGTATCCGGTACCAAAGTCATCCACCGAAACTTTCAGTCCGAGCCGGTTGAAATCTCCCAAGCTCTTCATGGCTAGAAATGGGTCTTCAAACAAGCTGGTTTCCGTTACCTCAAGAACAAGCTGTCTCGCTAATTCCGGGTTCTCCGAGAGATGTTTTTCCAGCAATTCGACAAGTTCGGATGACCGAAATTGCCGGGGAGAGATATTGATAGAAATGACGAGCTTTTCGAGAGCCGTACCCGACCACCCCTGAATTCTCCGCACAATTTGATAAAGGCTCCATTTACCGATGGGCATGATCAGTCCAGTTTCCTCGGCAACAGGAATAAAACGGGAAGGTGGTACCGGACCTTTTGTCGGATGGTTCCATCGCATCAGCATCTCGGCGCTCACCGACTCCACGATTAATGAAGAGCCTTCAACCGACTTCAATGTGACTTTAGGCTGGAAAAGAAGCTCAAACTGTTGACTGATTTCCCTTAACGCGGGAGCTTCTATCGCTTTGATGATGGCATTCTGAAGGTCCATTCTTTCAATAACACGGTCTTCCAGCTCTGCTTCGTAAACAGCTACTTGTTTTTTGTGCTCCTGAGCATAACCTAATGCAACATCGGCATAATGCAGAAGGCTCGACTTTTCGTAGCCGTCCTGGGGAAACTGACTCACCCCGGTATGGCTTCCCAACGTAAGATTGAACCCGGAAAACAAATGAGGCTCGGCGATTTTTGTACCGATGACTCGTTTCAGAGTCCGAAAATCCATCGAACTATCAAAAGACCGGATCAACAGGAATTCGTTGTCCCTCGTATGATAAAGCCAACCATCTTCTCCGGCGATTTCTCTCAAACGTTCACTGATCTGATAGAGGATCCATTCCCCAACGCTCGCTTTGAGTGTCCTCTTGATCATGTCGTATTGGGAATCGAGTTGAATTAGGAGAAATGCCATTTTAATGGATGGATTCTCCTTCCATTTGTCCAGGAGTACAGGGACATCCTGGTCCATTCGATAATGAGTTGGTAATCCAGAAATGGGATGAAGATTGAGTCTCCTTTCCATCTCCTGATGTCGTTGGGAATGTCGATCCAAATGCTGCGTGAGCTTGAGATTCTTTTCCCTTAGCAAAACTACTTCACTTTCCAGGAGATGAATCGTTTTTTGAAAATCGTGTTGAGGGTCGAGATCTCTCATGGTTAACGGGAGTTTACTCATCGACCCAGCGGGGGTCAATCGGGACAAAACCAGAAAACCTTCTCTCTCTGGCCCAAAAGACCATTTCCTCGGGTGGAAGCAGCCTCCAGGGAGCCAAATCGAGGGCCCGAGATTGTGCTTCCCGACGGTGCCAAATCTGCTCAAGCAGGTATTGTTGTTCTGGATCCAGTGTTCCTGCACCTTTCAGCCTTTTCCAAGGTTCAAGGTGGTCTTGAAAAACATACTGTTCCGCTGCCTGCATCCGTGTTGAAAAGGAATCACGCTTTTTCTTCTCATCGAGCAACGGGTCCAATGCATCGGCCAGTGCCAAAAGAAACAACACATCTTGTAAAGCATAGGCACGCTGTGAGTCTGAAAGTGGCCGGTCACTCCAATTGCTTGTTTGAAGAGACTCTGCCTTTTCTATTGTTTGTCCGAGGAAGGTCTGTACCAAGAGTGGCAGTGAGGGGCGGGGAGTCACCGCTAGGCATGCGGCATCAAAAAGATCCCACACCCCCCTCAGGTGAATAGAATGGCAGGCTTTGAGCACACGGATGTCGTTCTGGGCCGCCCAGATGATTTTTGTGATCTTGGGGGACTCCAGAATTTCTTTCCAGCCCGGCCAGTTGGGTGTCTGGTTTGGACCCTCTTCGAGAGGGTCCAGAAGAAACGAGGTACCATCATCGAGTGCGACCTGAAAAAGACAGATCCGGCGACCATAACGATGAAGGTTGAAATCTCCTTCCAAGTCAAAAGCGAAACGTCGACTACACTCAAGGTGAGGTCTGACAACCGACCATGGGGTAATCTCCAACTGCACAATCATCGACCTAGGTGTTTTTTGAGAACTTGAAAGGCTTCATTGATCTTTTGCGATTGAGCAGTAGCTTGTTTAAGCAGAGTCTCATTACCGGCATGACGGTCTGGATGGTGCTTCTTGAGCAGCGTGCGGTGAGCCGCGTTAATGTCTTCCCAAGTGGCCGTAATAGGCAAACCTAATGCGGTATAAGCTTTGACTAAAACTGGATCCGGACTGGGTCTGGTCGGAGCTTCCTGGCGGCGCTGTTCCTGGTAAGCCTTTCCCCCTTGACTGGTCGGCTTCTTAGGCGCATCTCGACCGGTACGAAGAAATTCCTCCAATTCGTCTTCTGCCTCTTGTTCCAAGGGGTCGCTAGATCTTGTGGGCCGGGAAGAACCTGAGGAGTCAACTCCCAAAGATCGAATCAGACGTCCGAGACGGTCAAAAATAGGGTCCATGGTATCTCCTCATGTTCCAAAAAAGGCTCGGTGAACGGCTGCTACGGCTGCGTCCAGGTCGGAGGCCTTCAAGACCATACTCAGATTGATCTCCGAGGATCCAAGCGAGATCATTCGGACAGGAAGATCTGGGATGGCTTCAAAAACCCTGGCAACCAGACGGTTGTCCTTCCAAAGTTCTTGTCCCACCAGACAGAGAATTGCCACTCCAGACTCAACCCGAACGGAACCCAGGGTTTCCAGGTCATTCACTAGAATTGAAAGGTCGCGCTTTTCTTCCACCGTCATGCTTACAGAAACTTCACTGGTAGCAATCAGGTCGACACTGACTTGGTGACGGTCAAAAATCTCAAAAATCCGCCTCAAAAATCCATAAGCGTTGAGCATACGGCTCGAACTGACGGTGATCAGGGTGGCCCCCTTTCTACCGGCAATGGCCCTCAAACCTTGCCCCGGTGCTTCCTTGCAGATCACAGTTCCAGGATGCAAGGGATTCTTCGTATTCTTAACAAGAACAGGGATGGATTTTTCAACAGCCGGTTGAATTGTAGCGGGGTGGACAACCTTGGCACCAAAAAATGCAAGTTCAGCGGCTTCAGCATAAGTAATCGCAGGAATGGAACGAGCCGTTGGAACCTTTCGAGGATCAGTGGTCATGATTCCATCCACATCGGTCCATATTTGAACCTCAACCGCATCGAGTGCAGCTCCGAAAATCGAACCGGAATAATCGGAACCGCCACGTCCTAGTACCGTGGTGACTCCTTTTTCTGTGGCTCCGATAAAACCCTGCGTAATAACAAGAAGACCCGACTGGGGTTTAACAGATTCTCGTATCCGTTTGCGGGTCAAAGGATGCAGAACGGCAGCCTCACCGTAATGCTCGTCTGTTACCACAAGATTCCGAGCATCAAGTAGTTTTACCGCGATACCTCTCTGGCGGCAGCGGGCTGCCAAAATGGAGGTACTCAAGAGCTCTCCCATGGCCAGAACGGCATCATGAACCCTAGGCGAACACTCATTGAGGAGGATGGAACCTTTGACCAATGCCTTCAGATCAGTGAAATACCCTTGCATCAGAAGCTTCGCCTCTTCGTGGTGTACTCCTTCAGCACACTGGGCCAGCACCGATTTGTGGCGTGCTTCCAGTGCTCCGAGTAGTGAAGTAGCTTCCACCGAATTCTGGTTGCGGACCGCCTCTACCAGGGCGACAAGGTCATTTGTGACACCTGACATGGCTGAGCTGACGAGCAGAGGTGCCTGTGGCAGGTAAGGAACTGTGATATCGAGGGCTTGGTCCATGGCCTGGGCGTCCTGGACCGAAGTCCCGCCGAATTTCAGTACAATCATGAGCCTCAGGCTACAGAAACCAAAGGGGCCGGTCAAGCCGAACCGGCCTTTGCAGATGAGGGGAAAAGCAGTATTCTGATGCATCAAGGAGTTCCCATGGACACTGCAATTTCCATCGCCGTCGATCAGGCTTTGGCCTATATCAAGACCAAGACAGATGCCATTCCCTCTGTTGGAATCATCCTTGGCTCTGGTCTTTCTGGTATCGGCGATGCCTTTCCCGGGGTGAGCATGGACTATCATGAAATCCCAGGGTTTCCACGACCCACGGTCGCTGGCCACCGCGGCGTCTTGAAGGTTGGTCCTCAAGCAGCTATCTTTCTCGGAAGGTTTCATTTTTATGAAGGCAATCCCATGTCCACGGTTGTTTTCCCCATTCTTCTGATGAAGAAATGGGGTGTCAAAACGATTGTTCTGACGAATGCTGCCGGTGGTGTGAATCCTAACTTTATTCCCGGCCAATTGGTGTTGATCAACGACCATATCAATTTCCAAGGTACAAACGCTTTTATGGGAGCCCATGATCCACAATGGGGTCCCAGGTTTTTTGACATGACAACCACCTACACCCCGGCTCTCAGAGACAAAATTCAAAAGATTGCCAAGGAAAAGCTTGGAAAGTCTCTTGATGAAGGTGTGTACATGGGATTCACAGGTCCTTGCTATGAAACGCCGGCAGAAGTGAGGATGGCTTCGGTTCTAGGTGCGAGTCTCGTAGGTATGAGCACCGTTCCGGAAGCCATTGCTGCAAGAAGTTGCGGCCTGGACCTGGCTGCAATTTCAGTTTGCACCAACCTCGCTGCGGGTATCAGCAAAACGGAACTCAACCATGCCGAGGTTGTTGAATTCGGAAAAAAAGCCGAAGCCTCGCTCCAGACCATCTTGACCGGTCTGGTGGCAGATTTGTCCTAATGGAGTTCGGGGACCGTTTTACTCCTGAGGTCCTAGACCTACTTAGGGAAGAAATCACCAGGGCAGGGGGCAATGAAGTCCTTTTCGTCGGACGTATTGCTCCTGGAGGTCATCGGGTTTCTGAGGTCAAAGCCGTTGCCCGTGGAACTCGGGATATGGTACCTGCCCTGTCCCAGCATATGCGTCAGGGCGATGTAGTCATCCACAATCATCCCTCCGGTGTATTGCAACCTTCCCACGCCGACCTCGAGGTTGCCAATGGCTTGGGACAGCAGGGAATTGGATCCTGGATTGTCAATAACCTCGTCAATGACTGCTACGCCATCTGCGAGCCACTTGAGGTGTCATCCCACAGTCCCCTTCCAGCAGAAGAAACAGCAGGCCCTCTGGAACCCGGTGGCAGCTTTGAGAAGGTCTTGGGTTCTTTTGAAAGCCGTCCGAGTCAGGTGGATTTACTGAAGCTCTTTACCCGAGGGTTTAATGAAGATGGTGTTGTTATGGCCGAAGCTGGAACCGGTGTCGGTAAGAGTTTTGCCTACCTTGTACCGTCACTTCTATGGGTGAGCCAAAACAAAGAGAGGGTGGTTGTCAGTACAGCGACAATCAATCTTCAGCAGCAGTTGTTTGAGAAGGACATACCACTCGTACAAAAAGCGCTGGGTACGGCCGTTAAGGCCGTTCTTGTAAAAGGGCGGCGCAACTTTCTTTGCCCATCGAGATTAGCCGATGAACTGAAGGATGTGAATTTCGAAAGCACCATTCCTGTCGATCAGCTCAACGCCATTGCCGAATGGTCGGCAATAAGCAAAACTGGCGACGTTGCAGAGTTGGGGTTTCTTCCGGAGGAGGCACTCTGGGGTAGGGTCTGCAGCGATCAAGACGTTTGTCACGGGATGCGGTGTGCTCAGAAGGATGGTTGTTTTCTGGCACGATCGCGAAAGGAGGCTGCAGGAGCAGGACTACTTGTGGCCAACCACCACCTTCTATTCGCCGATCTGGCCCTGAGGATGAATGGGTTTGGTGCGGATGCTACCGCGATATTGCCGCCCTTTCAACGAATAGTCTTCGATGAAGCTCACCATATTGAAAAAAGTGCCACCAGTTATTTCAGCTCGGAGTTCAGCCGTCCATTTCTGATGAAAATTCTCAACCGATTGTACCGTCAGCGAAGAGGCCGGGCCTCAGGTATCGTGTTGACACTGCAGGGGTTGGGAACTGACAGCATTGATTTCGGTCAATTTCCAACCCTGATTTCTGAAGTGACAGAAAAAGCCGATTCTTTCAACTTGGAGGCATTGGCTGCCCTCAATGGTTCCTACAGTTTGAGGCTCGCAGGTGAGCAAGGAATTGCAGCTCTGGATCGACTGATGACTCCTTTGACTTTTCTCCAGAAGCCTTTGCTCCAATTGGGAGACCTCTGTAAACGTTTAGCCGAGCTTTGGGAAGACGAGAAAGAAATTCCCCCTGAAGTATGGGAAATAAAGACTTTGGGCAATCGATTGGATTCTCTTAGCAAGACCATTGATCGATGCCGTAACTTTCAGCAGGACCCCGGAAGTGTGTATTGGCTTGATCGGGCAAGAGATGGTTTCGGAAATGTTCATGTCGAATTGGTCATTTCTCCCCTTACCATCGATAAACTGATGAATCAAGCTGTGTTTGATCCTTATGGTACCATCTTGATGACGAGCGCAACTTTGGCAGTCAGGGGTGAATTCACCTTTTGGTCCAGCCGTGTTGGGCTGTCCCTTGTGCCTGAAGAACGTCGACTTTCCGGGATTTTTCCTTCCCCTTTTGATTATGCCAACCGAGTTCTGACTGGCTGTCCTATTGACTTCCCCTCGCCGGATCAAGATTCGTATCAGGCCCGGCTCGAAGCCTACCTGCCGGAAATCCTGTTGGCAAGCGGTGGAAGTGCTTTGGTATTGTTCACAAACTACGAGAGCATGAAAGCAGCCTATGCAAAAGTCCATCCGCAGTTGGCAGCCAAAGGAATCAGTGTTTACCGTCAAGGGGAGGAGGAAAGAGGAAAGCTGCTTACCCGGTTCAAGGCTGAGATAAGCAGTGTGCTATTCGCCACTGACAGTTTTTGGGAAGGAGTCGACAGCCCAGGAGATACTTTAAGGTTGGTTGTTCTCTGCAGGCTTCCATTTCGTGTTCCTTCCGATCCGGTGCTTGCCGCCCGTATGGAAGACTTGGAAAAAAGGGGGTTGGACAGTTTTATGAACTTCAGCCTTCCAGAAGCTGTTACACGCTTCAAACAAGGTTTTGGCAGGTTAATCAGACATACAGAAGATTCGGGTGTCGTCATTATACTCGACACCCGTCTCGTCCGTAAAAACTATGGGCAACTGTTTTTGGCATCTGTTCCTGAAACCAGACGGGCTTTTGTTCCTGCAATGGAACTGACCGGTGCCATCAAACGTTTCCTAGATCGAGTCTAGTTTAAAACTCAAGAATACTTCTGATCCCAAGAGTCCAGGCAGAACCAGTACCTAAGGTGAACTCCCTATCTTGCTCACCGCCGTTATATTGAGCAAATGCACTGAAGGGAATCAGACCTGGAAAGGTCGTCCTCAAGCTGGCAGTCGAGGTCCAACTGAGATCAGATAAATTGGAAGTTCCCGAAAGACTGCCCGTGACATCCGGGCCTAGCAGCTTCTTCTTCAGCAACTCACCGTAGAAATAAGCCTTTCCCCAGTAAAAAGGAGTAAACTTTCCAGTAGCGAGAAGAGTGCGGGTCAAAGAAATGTTGTCTGCTCCATCGGGATTCCAGAATCCTTCTGCCCGCAGAGTCCATTCCGAATCCAGACCAAAGCTCCGTTCTCCCCCAACGCTGGTAGAATAGGTACCACGGTAACCCTCCAGGGGCAAGACAGCTCCTAATTCCCCCCAAAGATCGATTCCAGCAAATGCACCGCTAGCTGTGAGGCCTAATCTTGGATCGGAAGTTTTCCCGAAATTTCCTACAATGCCCACATTCCAACCCAAAACAGTTGTGTCTGTCTTAAACGCTAGGCTGCCAGTTTCGATGAGGTCTTGAGGTACTCCACCAACGGTTAAGGATCGACTGGCATCGGCAAATACAAAGAGGTTTCCAGCAGAAAACGGTATGTGAACTCGAAGTCCGGGCTTGCCGGCCCTAGTATCTAGCGCTGCATTGGGATCTGTGCTTCTTCGATTAACAAAGTCCGAAGGACTCCAGATGGCACTGGCACCCCAATCGAGCAACTGATTACCAAGCCGAAGAAAGACCAGCTTGCCTACATCGAAGGAAAGATGGAATTCACTGAGTTGATAAAGTGGGGAATCAGGGTCGGGAAACGAGCTAGCATAGAGACTCTCGAGACCTGGATTAGTTGCTGAGGCCCAAAGAGTGTGGTTGTACGAATAAGAGGTGTAAAGCGATCCAATTGTTGGATTCGTTGCCTTAAGGAACGCTTTTCCTGTAAAGAGTGACCTGCTCCCATATCCACCACTTTCCGTAGGTAGTACCAAGTTAGTTGTGGAGGCTAAAGAGGTGCCACCTAACCACACCAGTTTGTTGGCGTCTTCGGATGCTTTGCCCTCAGCAACTGCAGCATCAAAAACTCCTTCGGCAAAAATATCGTCTTCCGAGTCTTGACCAAATAATGGAATGGATAAAAGCAAAAGGGATACTAAAGAAAACGTTAGGGTTTTACTCATCATTGATCCCTCTTACCGACTTTGTTCTTCTAGGAAGGCTTGGCTGAAGGTATAATCAGGAATCTTCGATGTGCTGATCTCAAGGTTGCTCAAGAGGGTACTCTGTCCCTTCTCAAGATTGTTAACCGACATCAACTTTGTGAATAGGAATTTTCCTGGTCCTACTTCCTTATAGTCAACATAGTAAACGGTCCGAAGGAGAGTGCGGCTGGCTGAGAAATTTTCAACCTTCATCGGTAGACCATCACTGACTCGGATGTACCACTTCTGTATGGGAAAACTAACATCGAGCGATTTTGCATTGAGCTCAAGGACGGTAGTATCAAACTTAGAGATTTTCTCGGTTCCAAGAATCTTCGGTTCGTATTGGCTCAATAGATCTTGTTTTCCAAAGAGGTCAGTTCGAACATCACTGGACCCTACGTCATCTTTCCGGTTTCTGTATACAAACTCACGGGTGGAAGGTAAGTAGAGATAAAGATCATCTCCAGTACGGGTATAGCCTTTTCCTTTTTCACTGTCAGGATACTGAAAAAGTATCGTGAACCTTCCAGCGAGGTCACGGCGAAAAATCTTGAGTCGTAAAACTCTGTCGGCTTCCCCTGATTTTTTTTGAACAAGTTGGAATGTACTAGTCAAATCTAATGCTTCAACATTGATTTTGTTTTCCATCTGCTGGATCAAAGACTTGGCATCCTGCGCCCAAGACCCTGAAGTGAACAGTAGGAAAAGGCCCATCATTCCGATAGATCTGATGATTTGTTTCATAGGATTCTCCTTATTAATAGACAGTTCCAAGGGCCACAGCCGCCTTGACTTTCCCTCCGTGACGGGCGGGAAAGAACGAGAAAAAAGCAGTAAAAGTAAGAATAGTGACCAAAATCGTGAGAAGGCTTGATATTGTTGGAACCAACACTAAATGACCCTTCTCAAGAAAGAGACTCAAGACACCAGCAGGTGGCAATGTCAAGAAATTTGAGACCCCAAAGACTACCAATAGGCCTGTCATAAGGCCCCCGATAACAAAGACCAAGCTTAAGAAAACGTTTTCTGCTACAAGCATCAGAATAATGTCCTTAACATCAGTACCAATAGCTCTCAAAGTTCCTATCTCCTGAATACGATCACTGATTGTCATCCGCATATTGATGAAAATTGAGATCGCAATGATAAAGAGCAAGATCGAAGCAAGAAATAAACCAACTCCATTGACTGCCGCCTGAGCCTGACTAAGCAAGGATATGACTTCGTCGACGGTAGCGACCGTTAGTCGTTTTTCGTTGATATCCTCACCCAGCATTTTATATTGAGGACTTGCCGCTGCTACGACCGAAACCGCCGCTCCATCACTTGCTGGTTTTGATGCAATATATCCAGCTGCCTCCAGCCTCGGCAAAATAAGTGCTCTTTTTTCTGCAAAAGATTTGGGGACATCAAAGTACACAAAAAGATTACTGGCAGAAGCCTTGTCGTTCAGATCGAGTGACTGAAGAAAATCGAAATGGCTGACGACAATATCCTGGACAAAGTAGTTGGCACTTTCATAAATACCCACAACCTTGACAGTACCTGTGTTAAAGGCTCCGAATCGTGTTCTGGTAGAGATAATCAACTCATCGTCCTGCTTGAGCTCCAGGTAATCAGCTGTCACACGACTGATGAGTACTCCGTTCGGATTTTGAACAAAACTCTCCCAAGAACCTGTTAGAAAATTGAGTTGATCTTTCAGTGCCAAATCCCTGGAGGTATCTAGTCCCTGAAAAGAAAGGCTTTTGGAAAAACCCCGGTTGTAGACGGTCGAGGTGAGTTTATACCGAGCCAAGACTGTGACGGATTCGCCGAATTCATCCTTAAAAGCTTGGATTACGGAAGGGTAGTCAGCAATCCCCAGAAGAGTCTTACCTTTAGTGATCGTCTCACCGGATATTGTGATATGTCCAGCTGCCACCGAGATAAGATTTCCAGAAAAGTTGGCTTTCACTCCCTCGCTGAACGAAAAGATAAGCAGAAGGAGTAGAGCGACAACAAAATAGTTGACACCTAAGGTGACGCTGCGTTTTTTCTGCCGGAAGACGTTCTTAAACGCCATATTCAAATAGTAGGGCATGACTTCTCCTTACTTTCCACTCATCGCTTTGAGCGGTGAAACTGAAACTGCAACCCGAGTGGGGTACAGTGTTGCCAGAAATGAAACAACAAGAACCAGTAACAAACCGAAAACAAAGGGTCCAGGAGTAATGATCATCTGAAGGGGACCTCCGCCAACAAGATACTGGCTGATAATCAAAGGTAACGAGATACCACCTGGGCCAATAATGAAGATCAACATCAAACTTAGGACAATGCCTGTCAGAGCAGCTGCAAGATTTAAAATCAACGACTCCCAAAGAAAGATGGCGGAAACGAAACTTTTGTCTGCACCGAGGGCACGATAGGTTCCAATCTCACCCGTTCTTTCCAAGATATTGATAATAAGAGTGTTCATAAGAATGAAAACGACAATCAAGAAAATCAAGAGAACAATGCCCACAATCACTGCTTGAAGAATTCCGGCTATAGAAGAAAAGAAGCTGGATGCTTTATCCCAAGTTGCTGTCTTGACTGCAAACCCCTGTTCCTTGAGTGCGTTGCTAAAGGCTTGCTGATCAGCACCTTCTTTAAATTTTACCGAGAGCATTGTATAACCCGTCAGGGTCTGGACTTTCAAAGAATCCACGTCGAGTGTGTCAAACGCTGCTGAATCAGCAAGAGCGAAAATATCTTCATCACTGGAAGCACCAAAGGCTGAATCCATTTCAGTTGGCAAAGACCCTTCTGCAACACCGGTGAAGTTATACAATTTTCCGTAAGTTCCAATATCCATATAATTGACATAGTCAAAGACATTGGCATATTTCACTGGGTCAAATATCCCTCGAACAGTAGTAGGGACAGCGTTAACTGCACCTCCTCCTGTGACGCTTAAAAGGGTAACTTTGTCACCAGGCTGCAAATTGATACCGTATTTATCGATATATTGCTGGTGTTGCCGTGTAGAAAGAAGTATGCCGTCCTCCGTTCCTGATCCAGGAACACCAAAATACGCTCCTGTCTTGATGGCAAGGTTGTTAAAGGTATCTTGATAACGAGGTGCGTCCACAGCGTAAAAGAGGAACGAGAGATCAAGCTTTTTGCCATCTTTTTCAACGCTGATCAAACCATAATTCTGAGCGATTCCTACGAATTTGCTCACATCATTACGGGAAGCCAACCAATCCTGAAGACCGTTTGCATTTTCAACGGGCGGAAGGGGAGTCGTAAAACTAAATGGTGAAGGTAAATCCTTGCTTTTTGATGAGTACAGTACCAAATCCCCAGTGAAGTTTCCTATGATTGCCTGCTTGCTGCCGATTTGTGCGCTTGTAGCAAAAGTTCCCCCGAAGACGATCAGAAATGTTCCCAAAACAACGAGAAGCCCAATCAAAGTCATCCGTGACTTTCGTCTTCCTAGGGATCGCAAAGCAATAGTAAAGGGTGCGTTGCTGATTCCCGCCACTTCAAGCCCCCTTCCGATCATCACCAACAATCAAACCATCCTTGATAGCAATCACTCTTCTTGCCAGTGTCATGATGTGCTGATCGTGCGTCGAGAAAAGAAAGGTTGTTCCTTCACGCTGGTTTAGTTCCTGCATCAATTCGAGAATTTTGGCACCAGTCGCAGAATCCAGATTGGCGGTAGGTTCATCAGCAAGTATCACTAACGGGTTCGTCACAAGTGCCCGGGCGATGGCAACACGCTGCCTTTGCCCCCCGGAGAGTTCGTTAGGTTTGTTCTTAAGTCTATCTGCGAGACCAACTTCTTCAATCAATCTCATGACTCGCTCACGACGGGTTTTTTCATCCAGTCCTTTCTCTAGAAGCAGGGGTAGTTCGATATTTTCATAAACATTCAATACAGGAATGAGGTTGAAACTCTGGAAAATGAAACTGATGGTTGAGCGGCGATATTTCGTCAGCTTTTTGTCCGGGAGTGAGCTGACGTCATCGCCCCCGATAAGGATGTGACCCGCCGTTGGATTATCAATGCAACCAATCATATTGAGGATTGTGCTTTTTCCTGATCCAGATGGACCTGCAATGGCTGTGAATTCACCCTTAGTGATTTCGAAGGAAACACCTTTGAGTGCCTCAACCTTGGTTGATCCTAAGAAGTACTCCTTGGTGACATCCGACAACCGAATGATCGTGTCATGTGCTTGTGTGTTGTTCTGTACTGACTTCACAGTTTCTCCTGACGTTGGATTCCTCTCACAAGAATCTCAACGATAGTTGGTTTGAGAGCTAGCCGATCCCAGCCCTTGAGTCCCCGAAGAGACATTTGATTCATCAATCCCGTAATCATTCCCATCAACATTTCCCCTAAAGTCTGAGGGTCCAAATTGATGAAGTAGCCCTGTTCGATTCCTCTACGGATCATCCCTATGATCTTGTGGTTCATTTCAGCCATCTTCATGCCCATGGCTCGACTCTCTTCGGGAGAAAGTATTGAGTCCATGAAATGGGCGACCTGATGATAGATATTGAAGAACCCCCGCTTTTCCAAGTAATCATCAACGTAGTAACCAATAAGATCCCTGAGGTTTTCAACCGGATGGTTGCTACGCAACAGGATTTCATCCATTCTCTTTCCTGCCGTATCCATTGCATCATAGATCAATGCTTTTACGATGGCTTCTTTACCTGGAAAATAGTAGTAGAGGGAAGCTTTCGCGTAACCCAACTCCTCGGCTATATCTTCAACAGTTGTGCCGGCATACCCTTTTCTTCCAAACAGAGCCAAGGTAGCATCAAGAATTTCCTCAATTTTCCTTTGCCGCTCTACTTCCTTCCTTGTACTCCGGCTCTTGGCCGTCATGAAGCCTCCTCAAACGACTTTTCAATCTTTCGAACGTTCGTTCAAATATAGAAAAACTCTTTTGAGGCGTCAAGATAATCCGATCATTTTACTCAGGATAAAGCTCACTTGTTCAAATGACAGCTTCCTGCTAGAGTCGTTCTGGAACACAATAACTGAGGATGGGATATGGGAATTCGAGGCGAGGTATTTTCCACCAAGACGTCAACGGGAAAGCGGACGTACTTCTTCAACATCAAGGAGAATCGTCATGGTGACCTCTTCCTCAACATGGTAGAAAGTAAAAAACAGTTGGACAGCTCTTTTGAGCGACACTCAATGATTGTCTTTGAGGAAGATCTTGAGACGTTCATGGAGGGTCTCAATCAAGCAGTTGAGTTTCTCCGCAAGGAAAAAAAAACAGAACCGGAATAAAGTGCTACCTCAAAACAATGAAAGCCACCTTCCGGGTGGCTTTCATTGTTGTAGCTTGATGAAAGAAGAACTAGAACTTTGCTAATTCGATAGATTTCACCTTATAGTCGCACTTTCGCTCATTGATGGTAAACTTAAGGTTTTCTCCCACCTTTGCTCCAAGCAGCTTGTCACCAAAGGGTGAAAGGTATGATATCACATTGTTCACGGGATCAGATTCCCATGGCCCGAGAATGGTATAAGATTCCACCTTTCCTTCGGGGTTGGAAACCAATGTCACTTGAGTGCCGAAGCCAACTTTCGTTAGGTCGACATCATTTGGTTCAATGACCGTGGCTGAGTCAATTTCTTTGTTGAGCGTTCCAACCGTAGCACTCAACATAGTCTGATGCTCTCTTGCGGCGTGATACTCAGCATTTTCCTTAAGGTCACCCAAAGCCATAGCTGTGCCAATCTCTTTGGCATTCTTAGGAACTTCCACTTCAAGGATCTGTTCCAATTCTTTCTTTTTGGTATTGAACATTTTAAGGGTAGCAAGAAGTCCCTTTCTAGAACTGACAGCCACTGTCTGAGGATCGTTAGCCGCCACAAGGTTAGGAAAACGACTCGAAACAACGCCTCGAACATCCAGCTTCAAATTGGGATTTAAGTCACGTACGTCGTTGATCAGGCTATATAGTCTTCGAACCGAATCTTCTGGAGCAATTCGCAAATACTGATCGAGAATCCCATCCTTGAAAAGAGCACCTGAAATTGTCTTATTGATACGTTTGGCATCTGTCACATCTTTCTTGTTTGAGATATCCCGGAAGGTGAGGTCCAAATCATGGACCAAGGTAATTAAAATCTTCTCTTGGGTCAGCCGACCGGTGAAAGGGACGCGCCCATCAAGAGTCAATTTAGCCGCATGGAAAAAGGCTTCTTTATGGTCCTTGTGGCGCTCCATCATATCTTCAAACAGTTTTTGGACAGCTTCTGTTTTGTCCGCGTTGATCAAGTCATCAATGATGTGTGTTGACAAACTCAGGGGAAAGAGCTTGACGAAAATCTGTTCCCATCCGACGACATGTACTTTAACCTGTTGAAGGAAGGCCATTCTCAGCTTGGAACTGGAAAGACTTCGAAATAGGGGCTCCAACTCGTCTATCTGCTGGAAATATTCAAGAAAGGTTTTGTTGTGTCCTGGATTGATAAATGGAAATGCCTTTGAATACTTTTGAATAATAAGATAGCTGGCGATTACTTCCTCATCAACCTTGGTACCTTTCAGGTAATTTGCAAAACTGGCGAACAATTCACCAAAATAGTCCGATTCCCGGTTTCCATGTTCCAGAAACTCTTCAAGAATGTCATAACGCTTAAAAAAGTCTTTCTCAGCACGGAACTTGTTATAGATCTTCTCTTCTTTGCTGATGGGCTGAGTTCTCACCATGAATTCATCTTGCTTGTCAGGACTGAGTGTGAATTCGGGACTTTCCTTGATTCGGTTTCGAGCCTTGGTACTCCAGGTCGTCCATTCCCTCTCTTCCAAAACCTTTGGAACAAGAATCGTTTTGATCAGCTTCATATCCGCTTTGTTTCCAAAACTTCTGATCAAGGTCTTGAGTGCCCAATCAATTTCGGCTTCGCTCTTGATTCTTTTTGCGAGATCTTCACGTTTTGTCGTGGCAATAATGACTCTGATATCATCCCGGCTTAAACTCAACAAAGCTTCGACAGCCATTTTCTGCCCCATACTTTGGTTGCGTTTGGTCTCAAAATCGATGATATATTCTTGCTCCTTCACTTCTCGGATCCGACCTACACCCCAAGCCTTATGAAATACGAAGTTTCCTTTTTCGTAAGCCATTTGTTTCTTGAAGTCATCAAGAGCATCGACAACATTTTTCCAACTATCGCCTAGGTTCGACAGACGAAGGTACTCCTCAGTTTTTGGGGTCGCAGCATGTTTTTGCTTGAGGCAAGTGATTATTTCTCTGCGCACCTGAGGACTTTTAGGTTCATACTCATTGATTTTGAGTTGTACTGCGATCGCTTCATCCCATTTCTTGTTCTGTAGAAAGAGTGGATACAAGTCCTCAAGGAGTTGACAGGCTTTTTCAGCACCCAGTAGTTTCGCGACTTTCGATTCTACCTGTGTAAAGTAATCCGTTTCATCAGGGCAAAACTCAATTAATTTCAACCAAATCTCACGGATCCGATTGAAATTCTTTTTATGGATAAATCGATGGATTCCTTTTTTATAGTAATCAATAGCTTTTTCGAAATTCTTTTCTTTCTCGTATCTCTGAGCCAAGGTGAAGACAATATCCGCTTCTTCGATGTCAACCTTGATAAGTCGTTCTTCTGTTTCATGAAGTTTTATCTCATTAACTTCACTTTTGTAACAATCAATCAGACTCCGAAGAGCAAACTTATTTTCCCCATAGACAAGAATTTGGTTGGCAATGTGCTCCACCAACGGCCATTTGATATTTTGGGCAAAGAGGCTGACCAGCTTCACCAGGTGAGTGTCATCAAGCATTTGTCTCTCGAGGGTGATCATTCCTGAAAGGTACAAAGCCACAATACTGTTTTTTGCCTCAATCAGATGTGTATCACAAAGCTCTTTCACCTCGTCCTGAATACCACCCTGAATCACTTGAACCAGAAGGACGTCGAGTTCTTTGATCAGGTTGACGGTATAGGCACCAATGGCCGTCCTGGTCCACTTTTCCTCATGCAGCATCTGTTCAATTTTCGTGATCAATTCTTGGGACATCTTCTACTCCTGCTCAATGGGTATACAATTCGTAAATTCGTTCATCGAGGAGCTTGATATTGAGAAGGATATCCTCAATTTTGCTCCGCTCTTCCTTGACACTGAAAAAATGATCAATCAACCAGAAATACCGGTTGAGCAATTTAGCGAGAACCAAGGGCTTCGTTCCCGAAGAACCGTGCAATTCGGCTTTCAGCGCATGTATGCCTTGCTTCAACTGACCAACTTCAAGGGGCTTCAGTTCCCTCTTTACATTGAAAGCACCTTGAATGACGGCATAGACTGGTATCCATTCTTTCAACTCTGCACCTACAAGACCAGATCCAACAAGTTGCTCCGACACATTCCGAACAATGCTGGACTGCAACTGATCAAGGTCAACAGCTTGGGCATTCAGATAAAAAGCCTCTCGAAAATACAGCCGGGCCTTTCCACTATCTCCAACCGCCTCAAAGCAGTCCGCCATTTCAGATAGTGCACCAGCATCATCCGGTCGTCCTTGGAGTACCTGTTCGAGACACTCTAAGGCCTTGTCGAATGATCCATTGCCTTTGTAAGCTTTCGCAGCTTTCAGCAACAGATCAGGACGATGTCCTGCTTCTTCAAAATCAATCTGTTCGAGAAAAGCAACGGCAGCCCGATTGAATACCGAGGAGCGGATAGCTTCAAGACCAATCTCAAAGGGCTCATCAAGATGAAAACGGAAACGAGTCGAAAACCCTTCCCATTCATGGAGAAGGAAGTCACCTCTACCCTCGGGAGTCGTCAAGGAGTCCGCTCTTGCAATACGATCCTTCCAAAACACAGCACACTTGAGGGCCGACTGAATGGAGGAATGCTCAAAATCGATGGCAAGAGCCGACTCTGCCTCAATTTCAGCCCGACCAAAATCGCCGTCCCGAAAGGCTTCGATGGTAGATTCCAGGGCATCAGCTATGGTGGAGACTGTATCAGATTTCATGAGGGTGTCCTTTCTATTATACCCAGCCTGGGATTTTAGTCAATTCGCAGGATTTATATGGAAAAACCTGGACGGGAACGCCATGTTTTTGTTAGAAATAGAGTTATGGAAACCAATCATCCGATACTAGTTGCCCCCTCGCTCCTTGCGGCCAATTTCGCATTCTTGGCGGACGAGGTCCGAAAAACGGAGGCTTCCGATAGCGACTGGCTCCATCTTGATGTGATGGATGGGCATTTTGTTCCCAATCTTACCTTCGGTCCAGCAGTCATCGCAGCCATACGCCCTCATTGCAACCTCTTTTTTGATGTTCACCTGATGGTGGACCGCCCTTCTGAGTTGGTAGAGGACTATATCGTTGCAGGGGCCGATGCAATCACTTTCCATTGGGAAGCGGAGGTTCACCATCACAGGCTGATTCAGAGAATTCACGCAAAAAACAAACTCGCAGGCATATCGATCGTGCCCTCGACTTCTGTCGATTCGTTGCTTTCTGTTTTGCCCTATGTTGACTTGGTACTTGTAATGAGTGTGAATCCCGGATTTGGTGGCCAGTCCTATATTTCAGAATCGACAGCAAGAATCAAACGATTGGTTGAGTTACGTAGCCAATTCGGTTGGAAGTACCAGATTTCTGTGGATGGGGGTGTGAATTCTACCACCATGGTTGAGGTGGCTGGTGCAGGTGCCGATATACTGGTTACGGGTTCAGCCTTCTTCGGGGCTAAAGACCCGGCTGGTTTTGTCCGGCAATTGAAATCCCTCAGGCGGTCATCATGAGATGGTTTCTATCCTTGATTCTTTTCGCTACATTGGTACCAAACTTGACAGCTCAAGCAGCACCGTCAGCTATCCTGATGCAAGGTCAAGATTCGTATCTTCGAGGTGAGTATCTTGGAGCTCTAACCCAGTTTCAAAGATTGATTGCGGATCCCGATACCAGGAATCTGGCTGAGCCGTATCTTTGGCTCGCTAAAACCTATTTTGCTGTCCTGGATACAAAAAATGCTTCGCTGAATCTCGATTATTATCTGCAAAATTTCCCAAAAGACTCTGGAAGAATCGAAGGGCTCTATCTACAAGCTAGAATCCTCTACTCCGATGGAGACTATGCTCATGCAATTCAAGCCTTTTCACAGTACCTAGATCTAGCACCGGGGGGAGATCAAGTGCCCAATGCTCTGTTCTGGATGGCAGAGTCAGCATTTTCTATGGGGCACTATCAGGAAGCTGCCAACCTCTACACAAAGATTGTTCAGGGTTATCCTTCCAGTTTTAAGTTGGAAGCAAGTCGCTATCGGCTGTCCGTTATCGATCTGCGGCACCGAGAAGAAGAGTTGCTCAAGCTGCTACAGTGGTCACATTCTGAAGCACTTAACTCAGCAGAGGAGTTTCAGCGCCGTGAGAAGGCTTATCAGCAATCGCTCATCGCGTATCAAAAACGCGTCTTGGAACTTCAGTCATCAGATTTAGGTTCCAAAGTCGCTTCTCTCGAAGAATCGAACCGGCAGAAAGACACTCAGATTGCAAATCTAAAACTCCAGGGAACCGCGGCCCCAGTTGAGAAAGCAACTGTTACTACAACCACGGAGCAGGGATCGACGGTTCGACTGCTTGAGCTGAAGATCAAGGCTTTGACAATTAAGTCTCAGCTTCTCGAATGGAAGGTTTCCCATGCCCAGTAAAATCCTTTTTGTCACTCTGTTTCTATTCCTTGTATTTGGTCTCACCGGTCTTGAAGTACAGCGGGGGAAAATAAAGTTAGTCATCAATGAACGTACCGGTAGGTTTGTTGTCTCAGGTGCAGAAGATCAGATTAAGCCCGTTTGGACTCCCTTGTTTCTTGCGGAGGATCCAACTACAAGCAAGTGGAAGCTCCTCATTAATGATAAAGCCTATGTTCTTGGAGACGATTCTTCTTTCACCACAATCGTCGAAACGACTGCAACTGGAGCTAAAACAACTTGGTCTTCCAAGGCCATCGTGGCAACCTTGGTCTATGATTTCGTCTTGTCGGCTTCGTCTGCTGTTTCAGACGGACTGAAACTAACCTTTTCAGTGGTTAACTTGTCTGAAACACCTACGAAACTAGGAGTGCGTTGGGTAATCGATACAAATCTAGGGGAAAAAAAGGAGCACTTCCGTCTTTCTACTGGAGAGTCGATCAATTCAGAAACCAAGCTTGAAGGTAGCTTGCCGGAATGGTGGTCTTCTCGATCTTTTTCTGATGAGCAGATGGGTGTTCTTGTCATGGCAGGAAAGGGAGCAACGATTCCTGTAAGGGTAGTTTTTGCAAATTGGAAGAGAATCGATGATACCGTTTGGGATTTTGTTTACAAACAAGGCCGCGATTTTAACCAGCTTCCCTATTCGTTCAATGACAGTGCGGTTGTTCATTATTATGAAACACAAGAATTGGCATCAGGCGGGACCAGAGAAATATCTGCTTTACTTGGGCTCATCAGTGCGAAAACATTGCTCGGTGCCCGAGTAGGGTCGGCAAATCCTCTCGACGATCTCTTAAAGAAGAATCAAAACCCAGCACTTGGTGCTATTGATCAGGATTTAGCAAATCTGGAAACATTAATCTCACAGATCGATGCGAAATTGACCGATCCAACCCGTGCAACACCAGAAGATTTAAAACTTCTTCAAGCTGTACTGGAACAGCTTGATGCTCGAAGAAAAACTCTCGAGGCAACCAAGCCCTGACATGGCAGACGAATCCCTTCTTCAGCAAGCGTGGGTTCTCTACAAACAGGGACGGTTTACCGCCGCTTTAGAATCACTGGAGCCTCGAATTTTCCAGTTCAGGGAAGAGCCTGCTTTTTTTCGAATCTTGGGACTATGCTGCCTTAGGATGGGAGATTGGAAAGGTGGGGAAACATACCTCCAACGTTCAAGGCAGCTCGAAGAAACGGATCAAAGAGACACCTTGTTGGGTCTAATGGCTGTAGCAGCGAGGAAGAAGGATTATAGTGAAGCTGTTCGGATCGGGCTAAATTTGCTCGATCGGGATCCCAGGGACTCAATAGCCAAAAAAAGTTTGGCTCGGCTTCGTGTTGCATTGGCCTCACCCGAGGGAGCTCCGGGACTCGATAAGGAAACTCTCGGCCTTTGGTTACCACCATATAAAAAAAGCAATCCTAATGTAAAAACTTGGGTTTATCGTGGATTCATACTGCTTGCCATTGTTTTCGGATTGACAGCAGGAATTTGGTGGGGTTTCTCAGTAAGCGGGATGAGCTCTCCAAAACAAATCCGGCAAGGCCCTGAGTCCCTGGTGACCTCCCTGGGTTTAGCAGAACTGATACAACCCGGTTCGGGAATTGCTGTAACCTTGTCTTCTCAGGAAATAAGTTTAGGTTGGGAACGAGCTCAAAAAGCCTTTCAAGAGTACAAGGATTCTCAAGCACGGTTTGAAATCAACCGCATACTTCTGTCCAATGCCTCTGCCCCTGTCAAAGAAAAAGCTCGAAGTTTGATTCCTTACTTACATGAGCCTGATTTTGCCCGCCAGGAAGACTCCTCAACCTATCAGCAGGTCAGAATAAATCCCATACTCTATGAGGGATGCACAATCCGTTGGAAAGGTGTCCTGACGAACTTGGTTTCAGGAGAAAAGAAAATTACATTTGACCTACTTCTAGGGTACCAGGATGGACAGGTTGTTGAAGGCATCGTACCAGTTGAGCTCTCTTTTGCAGCGCTATTAAAGAATTCACAAGTTGTTGAAGTATTGGGCAGCGTGGCTCTCCGTGATGGAAAATGGTTTGTTCGTGCTTCATCCCTACGTGATTTAGGTTATCGAACTCCCTAATTTCATAGGATGCTTCATTGCCATTCTTATTGATTCGACTGTACACTTGTAAAGTACTGAGAGACCTTTTGAAGCGGGAACACCGCAAACCCTGTTAGTGCGTCCAAGGAGATCTCCATGTCCGAGAAAGAAAAAAAGGAAAAAGGCCCCGTTGGAGCCCCTCGAAACGGAAATCAGGAAGAGAAGTTGAAGGCTCTTGATGCAGCCAGATTGCAAATTGAAAAGCAGTTTGGAAAAGGTGCCCTCATAAAAATGGGAGACTCAACATTGGGGCAGGGGATCGAAGTGATCCCTTCAGGTTCAATTCTTCTCGATGAAGCCTTGGGCGTGGGCGGATATCCCAAAGGGCGCATTATTGAAATTTTTGGCCCAGAATCATCTGGAAAGACGACCTTGGCTTTACATGCCATTGCCCAAAGCCAGGCGAACGGCGGAGTTGCTGCATTCATTGATGCTGAGCATGCCCTAGACCCGCTTTATGCAAAAAACCTCGGTGTTGACATTGATGAGCTTTGGGTCAGTCAGCCAGACACTGGTGAACAGGCTTTGGAAATTGCGGAATCGCTGGTTCGTTCCGGGGGTGTCGACATCATTGTTGTGGACTCTGTTGCAGCGCTGACACCTCAAGCTGAAATTGATGGTGAAATGGGTGACAGTCATGTTGGACTTCAGGCGCGTTTAATGAGCCAGGCTCTTAGAAAACTCACCGCTACGATTAGCAAATCTGGTTCTGTTCTCGTGTTCATCAACCAGATCCGCATGAAAATTGGCGTCATGTTTGGCAATCCAGAGACCACAACGGGTGGCAATGCACTGAAGTTCTATTCTTCCATTCGCTTGGATGTACGCAAGGTTGAAACAATAAACAAAGGACAAGATGAGGCTATTGGCAACCTCGTACGTGTCAAGGTTGTGAAGAACAAAGTTGCTGCACCCTTTCGAAAAGCTGAAATGGAAATTCTCTTTGGTCAAGGACTGAGTTATTACGGTAGTCTGCTTGACGCAGCACTCAAATATGAAATGGTTCAGAAAAGTGGCAGTTGGTTCAGTTATGGTGAGGAACGTATTGGGCAAGGAAGAGACAATGCCCGCGAGTTTCTCCAAAAAAATCCCAGCATTGCGCGTTCACTGGAAGAACGATTGCGAAAACAGATTTTTCCAGATAGGGATATTCCAGGTTCAAAACCCCTCGGAACGGTTAATGACAAGGTCGCCTCAGATGCGGCCGCATTGGCGGCTAGTGAACCCGTCAAAACACCCAAAGGTTCGACAAAAACGGTTGCGACAACAGCAACAACGGTTGGTGATGCTGTTGTAACGGATAGGACGGAACTCTTCTGACATTGGTACTGGTAGGCCTTGGGGGAAATACTTCTGAAACCCTCGAGGCCTTTAGTCGCACCCGTGCCATTCTAAATCAAATACTCGAATCAGCTAAGTTCTCGTCGCTGTATCTGACAGAACCGCAGCTGGATTCATTCCAACCCCCTTTTTGGAATGCTGTTATGTCGGGACATTGGAACGGTTCTGCAGAAAGTTTACTCGAACGTCTCTTAATGATTGAAAGCCGTGAAGGTCGCGAGAGAAACCCCTCAAGGCCTAAGGGTCCTCGAACACTGGATCTTGATTTGTTAGTTTTTGGTGAACTTATCACAAATTCCAAACGTTTAGTTTTACCCCATTCAAGAATGTCCGAACGAAGGTTCGTCTTAGAACCGCTTCAAGAAATTTCTCCCGGTGCTTGCGATCCCAAGGACGGACACCAATGGTCAGAAGGGTTGCTGTTAGTTGCAAACCAAGGAGTGGACCGGACCAACCGGACATGGTAGAATTGAATAGCATGATTGTGCCAGCTGAAAAACAACTTTTTAAACTGGAAGATTTTGAAGGACCGCTTGATCTTCTCCTTTTTCTCGTAAGAAAGAATGAAGTTAACATTTATGACATACCGATAGCCGTTATTACTGAGCAATACCTTGAATTTTTGAAACTTGCAACTTCGATTGATCTTGAAGAAATCACTGAATTCTATCAATTGGCCGCGACTTTGCTATACATCAAAAGCCGAACGCTACTCCCAGCACAGGGTTTCGATGAAGAGGATGGTGAAGATCCCCGACTTGAATTGGTTGATAAACTGATTGAATATCAGAAGTTCAAAAGACTTGCAGAACTTATGTCGGAGCAGGAGATAGAGTCAGAATGGATATGGGAGAGAAAGAAAAGACAGCCTATACTTCCGTTTGATGATAAGGATGAGTTCTGGGATACCATCCAAGTCTGGGACCTATTGCAGACATTTAACAAGATCATGAAAGGTCTTAATCCTCAACGGATTATTGATCTTTACGAAGAAGTCTCAGTGAATGAGAAGGTGACACTAATTCAAGAGCTTCTCGAATCACAAGGATCGTTCCTATTTACTGACTTGATCACGAGATCTGATTCACTTCTTGATGTTGTGTGTGCCTTCTTGGCTCTCCTTGAGATGGTCAAGTCAAAAAGAGTTACCCTTGAGCAAAGTAGACTTTTCGGAGATATTCGAGTGAATAGACCAAAAGAGGAGAGGGCAGATGGACATTGAAGCCGCCATGGTAGAGGCGGTTCTTTTTCTAGAGAATGATCCTATTGACATGGCAGGGTTAGCAAGAATCACACTTCTTGATGAAGCAATTGTTAGGATGGCGCTCGAGCATCTTCATTCTCGTTATGCTTGCGCCGATTCAGGTTTAGAACTCAGCGAGGTTGCCGAGGGATTCTCTTTGATTCCAAGACGTGATTTGATGCAGAAACTTCGTCACTATTATGGTAAAAAAACCGATGAAAAAATATCTCGAGCCTCACTTGAAACACTATCCATTATTGCTTATTCACAGCCAGTGACTAGGGCACAGATTGATTCCATTCGAGGCGTTAACAGCACAAGTATGCTCAAAGTACTCCAGGAACGTGGATTTATCCGAGAGACTAGTAGGAAGGATGCCCCTGGAAGACCTGTAGAATATGGAACAACAAAAGAATTTTTGCAGCTTTTCGGGCTGAAGTCGATTGCTGACTTGCCAAAACTCGATGAAGCCGAAAGGGAACGTTTTGAAATCAAAAGAACATGATGATGAAAATGGGGGCGGAATTCGCCTTCAAGTATGGTTGGCTCGGCTAGGAGTCGCCTCCCGGCGTTCTGCGGTAGAACTTGTTAAGAACGGGAGAATCAAGGTTAATGGCAAAGTAACTTGTGAACCTGGTGCAAGAGTTATTGAAACTGATACCATATCCATGGATGGAAGAAATTTAGGAACCTCGCAGCGTCATGTTTATTATGTACTTCATAAACCTGCCAAATATCTTTGTTCGACAACGGATGAGGACGGTCAGCATCGTTCACTTGCCCTTGAACTGATTCAGCCATTTGTGCGCGAACGGCTTTTTTCCGTGGGCCGTCTTGATTATATGACGAGTGGGTTACTCCTATTGACCAACGATGGGGACTGGGCTAGGCATCTGTCTCACCCATCAAGTGTTGTTGAAAAAGAATACTTGGTTCAGACAAAGAAGGAAGTCCCCACGGAGCTTCTTGAGGAATTCAAAAGTGGGATTCGAATTCAAGGGGAGAAATTCCAATGTCAAGACTATGCCATAACAGGTCCTCATTCCGTGCGGCTCATTCTTGCAGAAGGTAAGAACAGAGAGATTCGAAAAGTATTTCAGAGCCGGAATATTACGGTTAAACGAGTTCATAGGTTGAGAGTCGGCCCAATAACTCTGAGAGGTTTGGAAGCTGGTCGTTTTCGGAAGCTGAGTGAACAAGAAATCAAAGCTCTTCGGATTGCAGGGGAGGCCTAACTTGGTTATTGCCATCGATGGTCCCGCTGGAGTAGG
>JAIFLN010000090.1 GCA_020049045.1 Spirochaetota bacterium
TGGTTCCCGGCCTTGTGGAAAAACTGGCCCTGGAACTGGCGAAGGCTTGGTCGTCGAAGGGTGAGGCCGGTGTTCAGGTGGTTTTGGGCGGTGCCGATGCCAAAAAGCTGGGAACCGCCCTGCAGGCTTCGCTGGCCAAAACCCTGGGTGCTGGGGTCGAAGTCGTGCCCTCCGACCGTTTCGCCAAGGGAATCAAAGTTTCGGGTAAGGGTTCGGCGCTGACCGTTGATCTCAGTTCAAGCGCCTTGGCTGACCTTTTGGCCGAAGCTTTGCAACCGGCCCTGGCCGAGATTCTCCGCGAAGCTGTCCGCTGAGGATTGGAAGTGGACAACCTCTACTTTACCCTTGCCTCCCTTCCCACTCTTGACCCTGCCGCTTCCGCGCCGTTTGCCAGCATGGCCGCGTTCTGGGACTATGTGGACCACGTTCCCGAGGAGTGGAAACGCGAATTTGCCTCCGGGCAGCCCTCCGAACCCTCGGTGAAGAGTTTCCGGGACTGGGATTTGTCGTTGCGCTCGGCTCTGGCCCGTGTCCGTCTTGAGAGCCTTCCCTGGAAGGAACAGGAGTCCGGCATTCCCTCCGAAGGCGGCGAGTGGATGGCCCAGGCCCTCGAGGCACTTGACCAGCCGACTCCTTTAGACGCCGAGAACTACCTCGATGATCTGCGCTGGAGTTTTCTGGAAGACCTGGGACAGGGGCATCAGTTCGATCAAACGGCGTTTTTTGTCTATGTTTTAAAGCTGGAGCTTCTCCAGCGCCGGTCCGCGCTCGTCCAACCCCGGGGTCTGGAGGTCTTTGACGGCCTCCATGCCGAGGTTCTGGCAAAAACGGATCTGAACATTCCCACGGGAGAAAAGTCATGAAGACAGAAGGAAAGGTGGTCGGAGTCAACGGGAACATGGTTTCTGTTGAATTTACCGGCAACGTGACCATGAACGAAGTCGCCTACGTCGTTCTGGGCGATAAGCGGTTGAAGGCCGAAGTCATCCGCGTCCGGGGTAACCGGGCCGAGGTGCAGGTTTTCGAGCTGACCAAGGGAATCGGGGTCGGCGACCCCGTGGAATTTACCGACGATCTGCTGTCGGTTGATCTGGGACCAGGCCTTCTGGGCCGCATCTACGACGGTTTGCAGAATCCGCTGCCCGAGCTGGCTGAACAGTGCGGGTTCTTCCTCGACCGGGGTGTGTATCTCAAGCCCCTCGACGATGCCCGCACCTGGGACTTTGTTCCCCTGGCCAAGGTCGGTGACAAGGTCACCGCCGGTCTGGCCCTCGGCCAGGTCAAAGAAGGCTTGTTCGACCACCACATCATGACCCCCTTCCACCTGGAGGGAACCTGGACCGTGCAGTCGGTGGTTCCTGCTGGTGCCTATACCATCAACCATGAGGTGGCCGTTTTGGCTTCGGCTGACCGGACCCAGAAGGTCACCATGGTCACCAAGTGGCCCGTTAAAAAGGCCATCAAGGCCTACGCAGAACGGCTCAAACCCACCGAAACCCTGGTCACGAAAGTCCGCTCGGTCGACACGTTCTTTCCTGTGGCCAAGGGCGGCACCTGGTGTACCCCTGGCCCCTTCGGTGCCGGAAAGACGGTTCTGCAGCAGACCACCAGCCGCAACGCCGACGTCGACGTCGTCATCATCGCCGCCTGCGGCGAGCGTGCCGGTGAGGTCGTCGAAACCCTCAAGGAATTCCCCGAACTGATCGACCCGAAAACGGGCCGAACCCTGATGGAGCGTACCATCATCATCTGTAATACCTCTTCAATGCCCGTTGCGGCCCGAGAGGCTTCGGTGTACACAGCCGTCACCATGGCCGAGTACTACCGGCAGATGGGCCTCGATGTTCTGCTGCTGGCCGACTCGACCAGCCGCTGGGCGCAGGCCATGCGCGAAATGTCGGGCCGCCTCGAAGAGATTCCCGGGGAAGAAGCCTTTCCCGCCTACCTCGAATCAGTGATCGCCGGCTTCTACGAACGCGCCGGCATTGTACGCCTCAAGAGCGGCAAAACCGGTTCGGTTTCCATCGGCGGTTCGGTTTCGCCGGCCGGCGGCAACTTTGAGGAGCCCGTCACTCAGGCCACACTCAAGGTGGTCGGGGCTTTCCACGGCCTGACCCGTGAGCGCTCCGACGCCCGCAAGTACCCCGCCATCCACCCCCTGGAATCGTGGTCCAAGTACGGCGGCATTGTCGATGATGACAAGACAGCTTCCGGTCGGCACTTTTTGTCGCGCAGCTACGAAGTCGGTCAGATGATGAAGGTGGTCGGCGAAGAGGGCACCAGCCAGGACGACTTCGTGATCTACCTCAAGGGTGAGTTCCTGGATTCGGTCTATCTTCAGCAGAACTCTTTTGATGCTGTTGATGCGTCTCCCAGCTTGGAACGTCAGCGCTATGCCTTCGACCTTGTGCACGACATTCTTGCCGCCGAGTTCAACTTATCAGACAAGGATGACGCACGCGGCTTTTTCGCGAAGTTGCGCACGGCCTTTACCGACTGGAACAGCGCCGAATGGCAATCGGAAGAATTCAAAGCTAAAGAACGGGCCATCCGGACCCTCATGGACCAAAAGCAGGCGGGGCGCTAATATGCGGAAAATTTACAGCAGAATCGAATCCATCAGCGGCAACGTCATCTCGGTCTTGGCCGACGACGTGCGCTACAAAGACCTGGCCGTTGTCGAAACCCGGTTTGGACCTTCGCTGGCCGAAGTGATCCGCCTCGACGGTAAAATTGTCTCGTTGCAGGTGTTCAACGGCGGTCGAGGCGTTTCCACCGGCGACGAGGTGCGCTTCTTAGGGCAGACCATGAAGGTGTCGCTCACCGACAATCTGTTGGGACGCATCTTCGACGGCTCGGGAAAACCCCGCGACGGCGGCCCGGAACTCACCGAAAACATGAGCGAAATCGGCGGTCCCTCGGTCAACCCCTCCAAGCGCATCATTCCCCGCAACATGGTCCGCACCGGCATCCCCATGATCGACCTGTTCAACTCCCTGGTCGAAAGCCAGAAGCTGCCCATTTTCTCGGTTTCGGGTGAACCGTACAACCAGCTGCTGGCGCGCATCGCCCTGCAGGCCGAAGTTGACGCCATTATTCTGGGTGGCATCGGTCTCAAGTACGACGACTATCTGTTCTTCAAGGATGAGCTGGAAAAGGGCGGGGCGCTGAGCCGCACCGTTTTCTTTGTCCACACCGCCAGCGACCCTATTGTCGAGGCGCTGCTGGTTCCCGACATGGCACTGGCCGTGGCCGAGGGCTTTGCCGTCGCCGGTAAAAAAGTGCTGGTGCTTCTCACCGACATGACCAACTTCGCCGACGCCATGAAGGAAATCGCCATCACCATGGAGCAGGTTCCTTCCAACCGCGGCTACCCCGGCGACCTCTACAGCCAGCTGGCCAGCCGCTACGAAAAAGCCGTCGACTTTGAGGGTGCCGGGTCGATTACCATTCTGGGTGTCACCACCATGCCAGGCGACGACGTCACCCACCCCGTTCCCGACAACACCGGGTACATCACCGAGGGTCAGTTCTACCTGCGCAACGGGCGCATCGAGCCTTTCGGTTCGCTGTCGCGCCTCAAGCAAATGGTCAACGGCAAGACCCGCGAGGACCACCGGTCCGTGATGGACGGCATGATCAAGCTCTACGCCAACTACAAAGACTCACTGGAAAAGCGTGCCATGGGTTTCCGCCTGTCGTCCTGGGACCAGAAGCTCATCCAGTATGGTGAGCTGTTCGAGAAGCAGATGATGGACCTTTCGGTCAACATTCCCCTCGAGCAGGCCCTCGATGCCGGTTGGGATATTCTGGCGCGGTGCTTCGAGCCCGCCGAGACCGGACTGAAGTCCGACCTTGTCCAGAAGTTCTGGCCCAAGAAGGTCTGATCCATGGCCACGAAAGTCCGGCTGACAAAGAACGAGCTTAAGGTCCAAAAGGACGGGCTCAAGCGATTTCAGCGCTATCTTCCCACCCTGCAATTGAAAAAACAGTTGTTGCAGGTGGAAATCCGCAAGGTTGAGGTTCTCAAAGAAGAGAAGCGGAAGCTTCAACAGGAACTGCGGCAGGATATCGCCCGCTGGGTGGCTGTTTTCGGCGACGGCATCGACTTGGCTCCCTACCTCAAGATCGCCAAGATTCTTACAGGTTCCGGCAATATCGCCGGTGTGACCATTCCGGTGTTTCAAGGACTCGAGTTCGAAGCTCTTCCTTGGGACGTCCTGACGTTGCCTCCCTGGGTCGACAAGGGAATCGATGCTTTCAAACGCATTCTCGCATTCGATGTCGAAGTGGCTGTTCTTGAGGAACAAGCGCGGTTGCTGGGCGAAGAGCTTCGCACGACTACCCAGCGGGTCAATCTCTTCGAAAAAGTGAAGATTCCAGAGGCAAAAATCAACATCCGTACCATCAACATTTATTTGGGCGACCAGCAGACGGCGGCGGTTGTCCGCGGCAAAATCTCCAAGGCCAGCCTGGTCGCGCAGGGGGCCTCATGATCGTTCCCATGAAACATCTGTCCCTCGTTCTCCTTGAATCGGAGCGCAACACCGTTCTAGAGGGATTGCGGTCTCTCGGTGCCGTCCATCTCGATTTGAAGCTGGGAACGACACCTGGACAAGAAGCGGTTCTGACCCGCTACCGGCAAGCTCAGGAAGCGATGAATTTTCTCGGCAAACCCAAGACGGTGGTCCCGGCAGCGGAAGTTCCCACCGATGCTCTCGAGCAGGTACTGAAACTGCAGAATGAAACCAAGCTGGTAGACGAAAAGCTTCTCCACTGGACCAAGCGGATGGAGTTCTGGGCTCCTTGGGGCGACTTCGATGTCGTGGCGCTTCGGACTCTTGCCGAGAAGGGGCTATTTCTGAATCTCTACCAGGTGCCGGGTTCTCAAGAAGCCCGTTTTGCTGGTGTGGAAGGCCGCATCGTCCTCCGCCGGGATAAAACTCACGTGTACTTTGCCGTTCTTTCCCGCATCCCTGACCTGCTCGAAGGGGCGACACACATCCCCTGGCCCGAAGTTCACCTCGACCAGAAGAAGGCCCGGATTGCCGAAATGCAGGGGCTGAGCAAAGGGTTGAAGGCCGAAGCTGAAAGAATGTCGGCCTGGTTTGGTGCCCTCAAGGCTCAGGCTGCAGAACTGGAACGGCTCATTGATTGGGAGTCGGCCAAAGGCGGCGTTGGTTCGTTTGAAGGACTGGCGTATCTGACCGGGTATGTGCCTGTGGACCATTCCGAGGCACTTCTGAAATTTGCCGCTCAGCATGGCGTTGCTGTGGCCCTTTCGGATCTGACAGAAGAGCACCAGCCTCCCACCAAACTGAAAAACTCTTTCTTCCCCAACCTGATGAGCCCCGTGTTTGAACTGCTGGGGGTCACCCCAGGTTACGCCGAGCGCGATATCAGCTGGCCGTTTTTCTTCTTCTTCTCGATCTTTTTCGGCATGATTCTGGGCGATGCCGCCTACGGCCTGATTTTGACCAGTCTGGGCGGCTTCCTTCTGATCCGCAACCTGATGGCCGGCGGCAAGGGCAAGGAAGCGTGGATTCTGTTCACCTGGCTAGGACTTTGTACGACGGCTTGGGGAACAGTGACCGGCACTTGGTTCGCCACCGACTTTTCCCAGCTTCCACCGGTACTGAAAGCCCTGGTTCTGCCTCTGTTCAATCCTGAAATCGTCCAAGGTGGAGCCGCGGCTGTTTCCAACAACGTGACGGTGTTTTGCTTCACGTTGGGCGTGCTTCAACTCGGACTGGCCTCACTTTGGAACTTCGTCCAGATGGTGACCGTCAATCCGTTGAAGTCGCTCAGCCATTTCGGCTGGCTCAGCCTGACTGTGGCGCTCTATCTGCTGGTTCTCTCCATGGTGGCCAACATCAATTTGTTGGCGGACTTTTTCCCCGAGCCGCTTTTGTCGCTGCTGTTTGTGAAAACGGCCACCGGCCTGGCGCTTCCGGGTTGGGTGGTACCGGTGATCGGTATCTCGTACGGTCTGATTTTGTTGTTCAGCTTTCAAGAAGGAAAGTTCTGGAAGGGTCTGCTGGAAGGCGTATCAAACTTCCTGCCCACCTCGCTGAATGCCATCAGTGCTTTTGCTGATAACATCAGTTACATCCGTCTGTTTGCTGTGGGCCTTGCTGGTTTCTACATCGAAGTCAGTTTTGCCGCCATGGCCAAGGGCTTCGGCATGGACAGCATCGGCGGAATCGCCGCCACGGTGGCTGTTCTGGTGTTTGGGCACACGCTCAACCTCATCATGGGCTTTCTGTCGGTGATTGTGCATGGCATCCGATTGAACGTCCTCGAATTCTCGAACCGACTGGGCATGGAATGGTCCGGTCGGCCCTATGACCCGTTTCGGGTCAAGTCCTGATCTGCGCTTGGTACCATAAAAGGAGATGACAATGGAACAACTTTTGCGACCTGAATTCTTCCCCGGCCTTCTGGGCATCGGGGCCGTGCTGGGCTTGGCCGGCATGGGCTCTGCCATGGGAATTGGTGCTGCCGGTTCGGCGGCCGTCGGAGCCTGGAAAAAGTGCTACTTGCAGAACAAGCCGGCACCCTTCCTGCTGGTGGCCTTTATCGGCGCACCTCTGACCCAGAACATCTATGCTCTGATCGTCATGCAGACCATGGTGACCAAGGTCAAGCAGTATATGGACCCGGCCAACCCCGTGCTGTTCAACCCCAACTACGGTGCCTTCATTATGGGTCTGGGGATTTTCGGCGGTCTGGCCATCGGCCTGTCGGCCTACTACCAGGGCAAGATCGGAGCCGGTGCTTCGGATGCTCTGGCGGAGACCGGTAAGGGCTTCGGTCAGTACATCATGGCTCTGGGTATGGCCGAAACCGTTGCTCTGTTCGTGATGGTCTTTATCCTTCTCGTTCTGCAATAGGTACTGTTACCAAGGAGGAACTTATGGCACCCGATCTGTTTACATCGGTTCTTGTGGTCATTACGTTCATGTCGGTGGCTGTAGTCGCCTCCTTGGCTCTCAAAAAGATCCGGTTTCCCTACACCATCGGTCTGATGATCATCGGTCTGATCGTTGGCTGGCTGTTTTGGAACTTTCAGGAGTTCGCCTCGTACCGGGGTTTGGAACTCTCACCGGAACTCATCCTTTACCTGATACTTCCTACATTGATTTTTGAAGCCTCGATGAATATCGACGCCCGGCTTCTGTTCAAGAATTTGGGACCCATCGTGGTTCTTTCGGTGTTTGGTCTCTTGGTGTCGGCTGTCGT
>JAIFLN010000047.1 GCA_020049045.1 Spirochaetota bacterium
GGAATCATTCCTGGGTTCCCCTGGTACATCCTGATGCCAATGGCCGGACTGATGGCGTATCTTGCCTACGCCCTTCAGAAACGGGAAACCTCTGACGTCCAGAAAAAAGAACAGGCCGTTGCTGCCGGTTCAGGGGCCGCCAAGTCGGAAGCTTCCAAAGGACCCGAAACCGTTGCGCCCCTCGACCCGCTCAGTCTGGAGCTCGGCTACGGTCTGATTCCCTTGGTCGACAAAGAACAAGGGGCAGAGTTGCTGGAACGGGTGACTCGAATCCGGCGTGAGACTGCCTTGGATTTGGGCCTCGTCGTTCCCCGCATCCGCATCATTGACAACATGCGGCTGGAACCCAGCGAGTACAGCCTCAAAATTAAAGGAATGGAAGTGGGGCGGGGCACCATCCGCATGGGCTGCTACATGGCCATCAACCCCGGCGGTGAGCGCGAAGAAATCACCGGAGAGAAAACCAAGGATCCTGCTTTTGGTCTGCCGGCGCTCTGGATTACTGAAGAGGCTCGAGACAAAGCCGAACGCGCCGGATACACCGTTGTCGACAGTCCGTCCATTATTGCCACCCATCTGACCGAGGTCATCAAAAAGCACGCCATGGAAATTCTGGGACGGCAGGAAGTGCAAGGTTTGTTGGAAACCGTCAAGACGGATTATCCGACGGTGGTTGAAGAAGTCAATAAAATTTTCAGCATTGGAGAAATTCAGAAGGTGCTCCAAGGGCTTTTGCAGGAGCAGGTTTCTATCCGCAACCTCGTTGTCATCCTCGAAACTCTCAGTGATTTCGGCGGTGTGACCAAGGATGTGGCCTTTCTGATTGAAAAAGTCCGTCAGGCGCTTTCAAGGCAGATCTGTCTGCAGTATGCCGATGAGGAAAAGGTTCTGCACGTTTTAACGCTCGATCCCGCGCTTGAACAGCAGATCATCGACAGCCGTCATGATCAGGTGACCGGGCCTGTCGCGGCTCTCGATCCAGATTTGGCTCGTCAATGGATCAATGCTGTGACCAATGCTTTTCGGCAGGTTCAAAATACCGGGTATTATCCCATGATCCTGTCAAGCGAGGCCGCCCGGCCTCTGATCAAGAACAGCACCCTCCGCGACCTTCCCGACTTGGTTGTTCTCTCGGTACCTGAGGTAGCTCCAGGAATCCGGGTCGAGTCGGTGGGTGACATCCGGCTTGGGGGTAAGTGACGTATGTATCAGTATTTCACCGAAAGCGGTGACTCCTTCCAAGAAGCCATGGAAAAAGTCAAAGTCAAATATGGGACCTCCGCCCAGGTGCTGGGCCATCGTACCGTCACCTATGGTGGTTTTCTCGGTTTCTTTCAAAAAGAAGGAATCGAAGTTAACGGCTGCATCAAGCACGATGCTGGTGCTGCTGACCGTGAACGGGCGAAACTGGAAGAAGAAAAGCGTAAGATTCTCGCCCTGGCAGAGGCTAAGGCTCAGGCGGCACAGGTCAAAGCTGCATCTGAGGAAAAACGTGAGGACCAGCTGAAGGCCGTGTTGGATGAGATGCGGTCCCTTCAGGAAAAGGTTGACAAACTGCCGGAAAAACTTCCCCAGGCCGACGCCGGGAGTCGAGATCATCCCACCCTTCTTCTTTTGGAAGGAATTCTAGAAGACAATGAATTTTCTCCCGCTTTCATCAGGATGATTCTTGATAGGCTCCGCCGGGAGATTACCATGGACGGTTTGGCCGATACCGAGGGGACTTTGGCCAAGGTCCGCGTCTGGATATCGGAAAGCGTGCAGCTTTTTCAAGAGAAACGAGCGGGCAAGCCAAGAGTCTTTATCTTGGTCGGCCCTACCGGTGTGGGAAAAACCACCACAATTGCCAAACTGGCCGCCGTCTATGGGCTTGGTTTTGGCGGTCAGGAACGACAGAAGCTGTCCTTGATCACCATTGACAACTACCGCATCGGCGCCAAGATGCAGATCGAATCGTACGGTGAAATCATGGGAATACCCGTCACCTGTATTGAGAGCTACGACGCTCTGCGCCAACGAATCGAGCTTGACAGTGACAAAGACATGGTGCTGATCGACACCATTGGGAAAAGTCCCAAAGATTTTGTGAAACTAGCTGAAATGCGTCAGCTTCTGGAAGGAACAGGTCGCCCCACGGAAGTGCATCTGGCTGTCAGTGCCACGACGAAAACAAAAGATTTGAGAGAGATTTTCCAGCAGTTTGAACCCTTTGGCTACCAGTCGGTTGTATTGACCAAATTGGACGAAACTTCAGTCGTCGGCAACCTGCTTTCGCTCCTCTGGGAAAAGCAAAAGCCAGTCAGTTTTCTGACGGATGGACAGGCCGTGCCTCAAGACATCCACAGGGCCTCGATTGATAAACTCTTAAAACCCCTCCTGGGCTTTGCTCCGGGACTACCCTTACGCACGGGAAAGGAGACTTGACCAATGGCGGATCAAGCAGAAAAGTTACGGGAATTGGTAAAAGCAGGTACTTCGCCACTGTCTGAGGTTCAGAGTTCCTCGACTTCCGGGCCTCGGAAGACAAGGATCATCACGATCACTTCGGGTAAGGGCGGAGTGGGTAAAACCAATATGGCCGTCAATCTTGCCATCAGTTTTGCCAAGCTGGGAAAGAAGGTTACCCTCCTTGATGCCGACCTGGGTCTGGCGAATGTCAATGTCATTCTGGGCGTCATTCCCAAATACACGCTCTACCATATGATCCGTCAGCAAAAGACTATGAGAGAGATCATCACCGAGACGGAATATGGTATTCAATTCGTCGCCGGGGCCTCTGGTTTCACAAAGATCGCCAACCTCTCTGACGAGGAGCGCCGTTCCTTTATCGAGGAAATGCTGGCTCTGGCCGATGCCGACATTCTGATCATCGATACCTCCGCAGGAGTTTCCAAGAATGTTCTCGACTTTGTGGCCGCGGCCGATGACACACTGATTATTACGACACCCGAGCCGACAGCGATTACCGACGCTTATGGTATCATCAAGATCATTGCCACGGAGTTCAACAACACCAACATGGGTTTGAAACTCGTAGTCAACCGTGTTGATTCTGTGGTGGAAGGTAAAAAGGTAGCAGAAAGAGTCATCAGTATCGCCAACCAGTTTCTCAACGTGAAAGTCGATTATTTGGGGTTTATTTTTGAGGACCCCCTCGTTCAGAGCTCGGTGCTGAAGCAGAAACCCTTTGTGGCAGTCGATCCCAAGGGGAGGGCTGCACAGTGTTTGATGAACATCGCAAGCCGTCTGGAGAAGGTTGAATACAAGGAAGGAAGCGGCTTAAGTACCTTTTTGAGCAGACTTTTTGGACGAATGAGCGGTTGACGGGAATTTTCTCGTCTTTTACTCTATAACGTAGACAGGAGACAGAAAGGGGAGGGCTTCATGAATTTTCAAATAGCAGCCGTCGTCGGCGGAGCAGCTTTTCTCCTTTCTCTGATTTCCGGTATGCTCGGCGGTGTTTCTTTTGTGGATCTTTTGCTCCGTGCGTTCTTTTGGGCGGCTTTGGGTTTTGGGGGTTCGCTAGGAGTAGAAGCACTCCTAAGGGCCATGGTTCCCGAACTCTTTGTACCCGTGGAAGAAGAGCCCGCTGCCGCTGTGGAGACAAAATCGGAGAGATCGGTTGACATTGTTCTGGATGAGGATACTGCTCCGTCGCAAGGGAGTTTCATTGAGGATGTTGATCCTGACGAACCTCCCGTCAGGCCAAAAAGAGTTATCCCAGAGGTCGCGGCAGAAGCAGATGCAAAGGCTGTCGAACCTTCCGTTTCCGAAGAGCCTGGTGCGATGCCGGAAGGAGACGAGGAAATGCCCGAAATCGGCTCCTTCCTCGACGCCTTCAAGCCCAACACACCGGGAGAAACCCCGGAGTCTGAGGCTCCGGTGCCGGAATATGGGGAGTACGCACCTGTGGAACCCGAACGGCGTTCCTCTGGTGGAGGCAAGTCGAAAGAAACAGATTTAGAGGCCGAAGATCCTGTGATCTTGGCCAAGGCCGTCCAGACTGTTATGAAGCGCGACGTACAAGGAACCTGAAACGATGTCAGAAAACGTGGTGGACGAACGCTCGGAACTCGACCAATGGCTTGTTTACAAGAAAACTCGGGATCCCAAGATCCGGGAGACCTTTATCAAGCAGTATGCACCTCTGGTCCGTTATGTGGCCGGCAAAGTCGCTATGGGTCTGCCTCAGAATGTGGATTTCGATGACCTTGTGGGTTACGGTGTCTTCGGTCTCATCGATGCCATTGATAAATTTGATCCCGCCAAACACGTTAAGTTCAAAACCTACGCAGTAACACGAATCCGCGGTGCCATTTTTGATGAACTGCGGGCTGTGGATTGGGTTCCCCGGTCGGTAAGGCAGAAATCCCGGGAAGTGGAAGAGGCCATCAATCACCTGGAGTCTAAACTGGGCCGTCAGGTGACCGACCGGGAAGTAGCCGGTGAAATGGGATTATCGGAAGATGATTTCAACGATACGATGCTCAAGATCAGCGGAACATCGGTTCTTTCCTTGAATGATGTCTGGTATACCGGTGATGAGAACGACAAAGTCAGTATCGTCGAGAGCATTGAGAGCCCCACGGCCTTGAACCCTGATGCCATTGTGGAGCGGGATGCCATCAAGCGTGTCATTGTCGAAGCTTTGTCCGAACTCCCCGATAAGGAAAAGAAAGTCCTTGTTCTCTATTATTATGAGGATTTAACCTTGAAGGAAATTGGCAAGGTTCTAGACGTAACCGAAAGCCGAGTCAGTCAGCTCCATACGAAAGCTATTTTGAGGCTTCGTTCGCGGCTCATGAATGCCCGCAAGGGCATTTTCTAGAGAAGGGGCTGCCATGGTCACCCTGGAGCAACTGAAGGATTTCATGCGCCAGCGCGCCGAGGAAGACAGGACCATCCGGTCGGTAACCATCAGCGCTCCTTCTCTCGACGAGGCGCTGGCTTCTGCTGCTCTCGAGCTTGGTCTTGCTACCTCAAGGGTGGAGTTTGACATTGTTCAGAAAGGAACCGGCGGCGTACTGGGTTTCGGGAAGAAAACATGGACGATCCTGGCCTATGAGGGAGCCAAGAAATCGAAGAAATCCGTTGCCAGCGATGAGGGCTTTTTGCCCGACCTTGATACTGCCCCAATTGAGGCAACCAGCGCTGATGGTTTGATTTTCGTCCGTATGTGGTCTGACGGGGTGTACCTTAAGGTCACTCCGGCCAAAGGCGATGGAATGGCGGTGAATGAAGAGGCTGCCATGGAAGCCTTGCATTCCCGTGGTGTTAAAGAGATCAACAGACAGGTTGTGAAGGGCGCTGTCAAGCTCTGTACCGGTACGTATGGCAAAGTCGGTGAGTACAATCACAACCCTGCCAACGACACGTTGATAACCGTTACGGTGGAAGATTCGGACATGAGGGCCTCAGTGAGCCTCACTTCTCCGGGTATGGGCGGAGGCGATGTGTCCCGTGAGGATATCGAAGTCATGCTCCGCAATGAAGGTGTCGTTTTCGGCTGGGATGATCCTGCCATCGATGCCCTCGTCGATGAACCGGTGTACGGACAGAAAATCCCCGTTGCTTGGGGCCTCAAGTCGGTGAACGGGAATGATGCCAAGATTACCCATTTCTTCGATATCAGCGTCAAGATCAAACCCCATGAAATCGAGGGTCGGGTTGATTTCAAGGAACTGAATACCATCCGGAACGTTCTCAAGGGCGAGGAACTGGCAAAAAAAGAGCCGGCGCAGAAGGGACAGCCGGGGCGCACCGTGACAGGTCGTATGCTGGCTGTCAAGGATGGCAAGGATGTTGCGTTTGATCTGGGCAACAATGTTTCGCTCAGCAAAGACGGCTTAAGGGTCGTCAGCACCGCCGATGGTCAGGTTATGCTCATTCAGGGCAAAATCACCGTTGAAACCGTCATGGTGATTTCTGGTGATGTTGATACCACGGTGGGAAATATCAACTTTCTGGGGAGTGTTATTGTCAAGGGAAGTGTTGCCGATGGCTTTACTGTCAAAGCCGTAGGAAATATCGAGGTCATGGGCAATGTCGGAAAAGCCATCCTAGAAACTCATGCGGACATTATCGTTCACCAGGGAATCAACGGAGGTGGAGAGGGTCGGGTCAGTGCGGGGCAAAGTATCTGGTCGAAGTTTATTCAGAATGCCACCGCCGATGCGGGTCTCTATGTGATTGTCAGTGACGGTATTCTCCATTCCAGGGTTTTTTCCGGCAAGAAAATTCTCTGCAAAGGGAAACGTGCCAAGATCGTTGGCGGATATTTGCGGGCTGCTGAAGAAATCAATGCCTCCAGCCTCGGTGCGGTTGGTTCGGGCGAGACCATCCTCGAAGTGGGAATCGATCCCAAGGTCAAGGAACAGATGGTGACTCTCAACGATGAGGTTGAGAACTTGACCCGGGAATACAACAGTGCCACCTTGAATTTACAGTCTCTACTAAAGCAGGAGAAATTGATTAAGGTACTGCCACCCGATAAGGCGGCTATGAAGAAGTCCTTGTTAACCAAGGTGGCTGGTCTGAAAGCTCAGGTGGCAAAGGCCAATGAGTCCCTGGAACGTCACCGCAAGGACATTGACGATTTGCAGGGTGTCGGAAAAATCTCATCTTCAGGTATGGTGTTCCCCGGGGCAAAGGTGATCATTAAGGACGTTGAGCTCGATGTCATCCGTGAGTATAACGGGGTAACTTTTGTCCGTGACGGTAATTTGATACGAACGGTAAAATACGAAGAAATTGAAGAAGAGGAAGTCATCAAGAGGTCGTAATGATTCGTCCTTTGGACCTGCAGACGTTGTACATGAACCTCGAAAAGATTGGCAAGGAGCAGGCTGTCTCTAAAGAGGCCGTTGCTCAGGCCCAGGCGAATCAAGTTCAAAGACTGCAAAAGGAACACGATCAGGGGCAACATGCAGTCGGTCGCACCAACCCTACGGTAGGGGCTGAAGGTGACACTTCGGTCAAGGTAAAGGCAGACAGCCAGAATCCCGGTTCGGGTGAACAGGCCAAGCCGAGGTCAGGAGCTCCAGCTTCCCAAGAGGAGCCGGAGAAAGAAAAAAAGGACTCGACTTGGAAGGACCCGGAACTGGGCAAACACGTGGATCTTTCTGGGTAATCAGGACACTGAGGTAACGTATGGATTTGATCATTGCCATTCTCATTGTCGTGGCCGTTCAACTGGTTATGTTCTTGGTTCTCAGGGGCCGCATCCATCAGGAACTCAATGCGACCTCGCTTCTTAAGGACGTTCAGGATGAAGTTGATTCTATGGTTCGTGAACTCAATCTTTCAGCGGAACGAAACATTGGATTGCTGGAGGCCCGTATCGAGGAGCTGGAAGGCTTGTTGGCCCAAGCTGACCAGAAAATGGTCCTTTTAGCGAGGGAAACGGATCGTCGGGAGAAGTCAGCAGAAACCTATACCCAGCTGAAGCGAACACCCGTTTCGGAGCCTGATCTAGCTCCTTTGAAACCAGGAGTGGAACCGGAACCAGAAAGAGAAGAGGTGACGATTGCTGTTGTAGAGCCTCTTCGGCCCCGGAGTCTCAAGGAACGGGTCCTTTCCTTAAGAGATCAAGGTATGGAATCTGGGGCTATCGCAACCGCGACAGGTGCCACACGCGCTGAAGTGGAGTTGATTCTATCGCTCAATCCCAGATTTTAAGGCTGATGGTGGTTCCCAATCCCTCAGGACTGTCGAGGATCAGTCTGTAAACTCCTCCGTTTTCCAGGCTTAGGATTTGTTTGTTTCCCTTACCGTCTTCCCATGTAACTTGTAACGAACCCTGCGGACCCAACCCGCCGAGAGCACAACTCGTACTGGCCAGCACCCCGGTCACTGTCGCTTCTCCCTCGAGGGTAACGGGCACTGAGTTGCCGGTTTGGTTTAGAATCAGAACTTGGTTTGCACCCAGACGGAACACCCCGGGAAGCGCGCCGAAACGGGCCAAGAAGTAGGTTTCTCCTTCCGCTAAAGGGACTTCCTTCTCTCCTAAACCAGAAAAGAGTCCGGCATCAAGCTGAATCCTGTTACCAGGAGAAAGTGTTCTCGTAATCATCACACCCTGTACCTCGTAGGAAAAGACCGGCCGGTCTGAAAGGATATTGATAAGGGTGAGGGGCGCTTCTGTAGCGAACAATGTCGGAACCAACCAAAAAAATGCTCCGAGTACCATCCCGTGTTTCATGGTGTCCACCTCACTCTCTATTGTACGGTATTTCCATGGCAATGACGAGGTTTCGGCCACAGAGTGTCACTGCGGAGCCGCATGGGGGTGCTGAAACCGGTTCAAAGTAACCTGGCTCGGCCTCGGTATCGACAATACGCACCCAGTGGTGGCCCTCTGAGGCAGGGGGAAGCTGGAACGTTCGAGGTTGCCAGTGAAAGTGAACGGCCAAAAAAAGGTTGGCGCTGTCTTTGTCGGCTCCGGTGTCACGGCATTTTCCAGAAATCCAAACCCCCAGACTGCGGGAATAGGTCGACCAGTCAGGGCCGCCTCCTTCTGGCGAGAGCCATCGGATATCTTGGTCCCCCTTGAAGAACGTATCGCGACGAAGACCGGGATGCGTGCGTCGCAATTGCACCAGAAACCGGGTAAATTCCCAAAGATCGCTGTTCTTCTCTACCAGGTTCCAGTCCAGCCAGTTGAGACGGTTGTCGTGACAATAGGTGTTGTTGTTGCCGAGCTTTGAGAAGCCGAATTCGTCACCGGCATGGAGCATGGGGGTTCCCTGGCTGACAAACAACAGTGCCAAGAGGTTTTTCATCTGTCGGCGCCTGAGGGTTTGGATCAGAGGATCCCGGGTAACTCCCTCAATTCCCCCGTTCCAAGACAAGTTATGAGGATTGCCATCGCGGTTGTCCTCCGCATTGGCCCAGTTGTGTTTCTGATTGTAGCTCACCAAATCCAGAAGCGTAAAACCATCGTGTGCCGTAATGAAGTTGATGCTGTGCCAAGGCTTGCGGCTTGCTCCATGGAACAAGTCGGAACTACCGGCAAGCCGGGTTGCAACTCTGGGAAGCGTTCCTTCATCTGACTTTACGAAACTGCGGACATCATCGCGAAAATGCGAATTCCATTCAGCCCAGCCTGTGGGAAAATCTCCGACCTTGAACAGCCCTCCGGCATCCCATCCTTCGGCAATGATTTTTGTCCTGGCCAACAGGGGATCGTTGGCAATGTCATTGAGAACAGAATAGTTGGGAATCCACTCCCCCGAAGGCCCTCGACCTAAAATCGCAGCCAGATCAAAGCGGAACCCATCGACGTGATATTCCATCACCCAGTGACGAAGGCTATCGATAATCAACCGCCTGACCACGGGATGGTTGCAGTTGAGGGTGTTTCCGCAACCCGAGTAGTTGAGGTAGTGTCTGCCCCGGTCAAGCATGTAGTACACCGCATTGTCCAGACCTCGGAAACTCACCGTGGGGCCGTATTCATTTCCCTCGGCGCTGTGGTTATAGACCACATCGAGAATGACCTCGATGCCTTCCTGATGGCAGGCTTTCACGAGTTCTTTGAATTCTCTGACGGCGGTCCTTCCATCACCATCGGAGGCATACCAGGCTGCCGGACTGAAAAAATTGACCGTGGAGTAGCCCCAGAAGTTGGCCAGCGGCTCACCGGTTTCAGGGTTTGTCTTGGTGTTTTCAGAAGGATTGAATTCGTGGATGGGAAGAAGCTCCAAGGCTGTGATTCCCAAACTTTTCAGGTAGGGGATTTTGGCCTCCAAGGCCTTGTACGAACCTGGCTGAGAGCTTTGGGAGGAAGGATCACGGGTCATTGCCCGAACATGGGCCTCGTAGATCACAGAATCTTTAAGAGGCCGTAGGGGAGGCCTCACCCTTCCCCAATCGAAATCATCGGCAATGACCACGGATTTGGGGGCGTTGGCCAGATTCTCCAGAAGACTGAACCCAAGGTCTCCCTCGTTCCCGTACCAGTCATAGGCATAGGCTTCCGGACGGTTCCAGTCATAACCGCCAGTTACCGCCTTGGCGTAGGGGTCAAGCAGCAATTTATGGCAATTGAACCGGTGGCCTTCCTCTTCCGGCTGCCAGGGACCATCGACCAGGTAGCCGTAGAGCTGCCCATGACCTACATGGGGGACATGAACGTGCCAGATGTCTCCTGTCCGGTTCACGGTACTATCTAGTTCAATGCGTGTGCGAGGTACGGAGTCGCTGGCATGGTCAAACAGGACCAGTTCCACAGAGGTCGCATTTTTGCTGAACAAGGAGAAATGGCAACCGCCGGGGGCTGGTGTGGCACCAAAGAGAGCCGGGTTACCTGGACCATAAAAGCTCATGGAGCGAGTATCGTGCCCCCCCGCGCCTTTGACAAGGGGTGCGAACCGTTCTAAGATTTGCCATGCCTTCGCCCTACACCAAAGAATCGTTCCTGGATTTTTTGCAGAACGAGCCGACCTTGAAGGTTCTGATCGAACGCTTTCCCTCAGATTGGGAGCAAGCGGAGAAAGAGCTCAGGCTGTTGCTGGCCTCGGGCGGTGCCAAAGCGGTTCTGGAGGCGGTACAAGCTTCACGCCGGCATAACGAGCGGATTCAAAAAAGCGGGTTGAACCCGGCAGTACTGAAAGTTTCCTTTCCCCACCTGATCCGTTCCAAGATGATGACCCTGGCTCTGAAGAATTACAGTCTTGCGGCCCAGACAAAAACCACCGGACGAGTCCAGTTCGACCAGCGAAACGGTACCTTGCTCCAGAAGCTTTTGTTTTCTGACAGCGGTTTTACCAGAAAGCCGGTTGATCTTGCTCAGTATGAGCAGACTTGGCCTCAGTTGACCCAACAGTCCTTTTTAATGCCCTTGGTAAACAAAAAGGGAATCTATTGTTTTTATAGCAAAGACTTGATTCTCGCTTTGAAAACTTTGGTAAACGACCTTCCCTGTGTCGAGGTCGGTGCCGGAGACGGAACTTTAAGCCGGTTTCTGTCCGATGCAGGGGTTCATATCCAAGCGACTGACAATTACAGCTGGAGTGCTTTTATCACGTATCCTGCCGAAGTGGAAAAGCTCGACGCCAAACAAACGCTGAAGAAGTACAAACCTCCCGTTGTCGTCTGTTCCTGGCCCGACCCGGAGAATTCCTGGGAGCAGGAGGTCTTCTTGTGCCCCTCTGTGGTGCTTTATGTTGTGATCGGCAGCGCGACGCCGGGTGTAACCGGAAATCAAGGTGTCTACCACAGCCAAACGGCGTTTTCTTGTGAGGAAAGACCTGACCTGGCGGAACTCGTGCTGCCCCGTGAACAAGGGAATGCGGTGAAAGTCTTTCGCCGAAAAAGTTGATCTTGCCCTGATCGGTCCTTTTCGTCAGAATAGGGATAAACCCAGGAGGCTCGCCATGCCCGGAACCGAGTTGGATTTCTCCATCGCCACGATCGGTGAATGCAAGATCAAGAATCCTTTGCACTACGCCAACGTGGATGGTGACTCCATGTCGAATTATGTGGGGGATGATGAGTTCATTCTTTACAACGTGTATGCCAAAAAGGGAGACAAACCTTTGGCGTTCAGCAAGGGAACGCTTCTGGAGAAATCAGGTCCCAGAGAGAAGATTTACTTTAACCCTCAGCATGTCCATGCGGCCATCGTGACCTGCGGAGGATTGTGTCCCGGTCTCAACGATGTGATCCGGTCTCTGGTGCGAAATCTCTGGTACGGTTACGGCGTGCGGCGCATTACCGGTATCCAGTATGGTTTCAAGGGTTTTTTACCCGAGTACAACTTTCCCGTTGTCGATCTTGACCCGGATATCGTCGATGACATTCATAAAATCGGAGGGACCATGCTTGGTTCCAGCCGCGGAGGAAATGATATTCCGGCGGTTGTCGATGCCATCGAGCGGATGAATCTGAACATCGTGTTCACCATTGGTGGCGATGGTACTCAGCGGGGGGCTTTGGCAGTAGCCGAAGAAATCGACCGCCGCAACCTCAGGGTCGCTGTGGTCGGCGTTCCAAAAACCATCGATAACGATTTGTCCTACGTTCAGAAGTCTTTTGGGTTTGAGACGGCAGTTTCGAGGGCAGTGCAATCGGTGAGCGGGGCCCACGTTGAGGCAGACAACGCCATCAACGGCGTTGGCCTGGTCAAGGTGATGGGTCGCGAATCAGGGTTTATTGCGGCGCATACAGCTTTGGCCAGCACAGAAGTGAACTTTGTTCTGATTCCCGAAGTGGATTTCGATTTGGAAGGCCCCCGCGGATTCCTGGCTTCGCTCAAGCGGCGCCTGGTGGCCCGTAAACATGCGGTTGTGGTGGTGGCAGAAGGGGCAGGTCAGAAGTATCTGAGCACCATCGAGGGCACGGATGCCTCCGGCAATAAGAAGCTGGCCGATATCGGGCCGTTCCTACGCGATAAGATTGCTGAATACATGAAGGCCGAAGGAATGGAATCCAACATCCGTTACATTGATCCCAGTTACACTATTCGATCAGCTCCTGCCGATCCCAATGATTCGCTCTATTGCGCGCGGCTGGGGGCCAATGCCGTCCATGCCGCCATGAGCGGCAGGACGAAAATGTTGGTATCGCTCTGGTCAAACAAGTTTGTTCATGTGCCGATCCGGATGGCGACCATGAGCCGCAACTATGTCAATCCTGAGGGAAGTCTGTGGCGTGACGTGGTTGAGGCTACGCGGCAACCTGTGATTATGAAAAACAGCTGATCACATCTGCGCCTTGTCCCAGAGAACCAGCACGTCAACCCGGCGGTTGAAGGCTTGGCCTTCCGGGGTAAGGTTGGTTGCGACAGGTTTGGTAGAACCGTAACCAGCAACCGATGCCTTTTCTTCGGGGTAGCCGTAGCTGAACAGCAGATTGAGCACCGACAAGGCCCGTTCTGTTGAAAGCTGCCATTCCTTGCTGAACCTTTCGCCTTCGATGACCGTGCCGTCAGTATGGCCTTCAATCCGTACCGCATTGGGCAGTGCCTTGATTCCTTCGGCGATCTTTCCAATAAAGGGCACCGCCTCGGGTTGTACTTCGGGACTGCCCGGGGCAAAGAACGTGTCGCTGAAGAGGGTGATTTTGATCCCCTCTTGAATTTCCGTTACTTTGTATTGATTCTGCGGCATCACGTTTTTGAGCCGGTATTCCAGCTGTGTGATGAGGGTGTTTCTTTTGGCGCGGGTGGTGGTGGACGGGTCTTCCTGTTGTTTCCCTTCCATCATTTCTCCCTTGGTGCCCTTGGAATTCGCCATATCGATGACATAACCCATATTGGCACCCTGGAAGATGGTCTGGAACGCCTGCGACATGTCGTCATACTTTTTGGGGTCGACTTGGCTCATGGCCCAGAGAACGACGAAGAAGGCGAACAGCAGAGTGATGAGGTCGGCGTAGGTCAGCAGCCAGCGTTCTGCGTTTTCCTTTTCTGCTTCTTCTGCCTTTTTCTTCTTCTTTGCCGGCGCCTTTTTTGCTGCCATGGCTTACTCCTCGCCTCCGCCCTTATCCAGGAGTTTCTGCTCTTCGTGATCGAGGTAAGACAGCATCTTTTCCTTGACCAGCATGGGGCTTTCACCCTTGTGGATGGCAAAAACACCGGTGAGGATCATCTCCATCCTCAGTTTTTCTTTTTTCAGTTTTCCCTTGAGCTTGAGAGACACTGGCAGAGCGAAGATATTCGCAAAAGAAATACCGTACAATGTCGCGATAAAGGCTGCCGAAATGGAGTGACCCAGTTTGGCCATGTCGGCACCACCGAGGCTTCCCAATACGAGAACCAGACCGGTTACGGTACCGATGATTCCCATGGTAGGCATGAACCCGCCCATGGCCGCGAAGAGTTCGACCTCTTCTTTTTTCTCGTATTCATAAATAGCGATGTCGGTTTCCAGAAGTTTTTCAATTTCATCGGGATCAACGCCGTCGACCACCATGCGGATGCCCTTGCGGAACAGCGGGTCGTCGATGTCCTCGACCATATCATCCAGCGAGAGCAGCCCTTCTTTGCGGGCTTTGTCCGACAAGTCGACAATCTGGCCGGCTAGGTCGGCGTTGGGCGCATTGGCTGGTGCCAAAGAGTCACCAAGGATACGGCCAATTCCTAGGAATTCCTTGATACTGAACGACGCGATTGTGGCGCCGGCAGTACCGGCAACAATGATGATGAAGGCCGAGAGCCCCAACAACGAGGCAGGATTACCGCCTTCGAGGATGAACCCGACCATGATTCCCGCGAGGCCGCCGCCGATACCGACAACGACCGAAATGTCCATGCCTTTTCCCGCTTTCATATCTGGTGTATCGGAACCCTGGCGGGGGAGGTTAAGAAAGATCGTCAGCGAGCAGCAATTAGTAGTGGAAACCGCTCTGTCCCAGGAACTCTCTCAGCAGAGAGAATGGCGGAACATAGCGGACGGGTACCGGAGTGAATCCTTCCAGAAAGGAATGGAGAAACCGCGCCTGGACGTATTCGGGTTCTCCTGGAGGTACGGTTTCCAGCAGTGGCAGGGCCGCTTCTCTCAACACGGCAAACTCATAGGGCAGGGCGCTGTTGAACACACCGTCAGCAGAATCCTGATAAGGGAACAGATGGGCGTCTTCTCCCCTGCGTACCGAGGCCCATTGCCTGAGAGTTTGGAGGGCCGAATAGCCTCGGAACTGCCGGTCACGGACGAGTCGACGGAGCAGCCGATGGTCGCTGGTACTGATTCGAGAACGACCTTCACGGGTCAGGCTTGTCAGGGCCGAGACAAACAAGGTGAAGCACTCACCCTCGGGACGTTGGGGCCAGAGGTCACGGTTCAGACCATGGATGCCTTCCAAAATCAGAACACCGTCAGATCCCAGGCGGTAAGGCCGGCCTTCAGACTTTCTGTGTCCGCTCTTGAAGTCAAAAACCGGTAGTTGAGCCGTTCCGTCGGTGAGTAGGGTTTCCAGATCGCTGGCAAGTCTGGTCTTGTCCATGGCTTCGAGGGCTTCGAAATCGTAGTGGCCCTCAGAATCCTTGGGGGTGTCCTCGCGGTTGACGAAATAATCATCAAGGCTGACCACCAGCGGTTTGCGGCCGCAGGCTTGAAGCTGGACTGCCAGACGCTTGGCCGTAGTGGTTTTTCCCGAAGAAGAGGGCCCGGCAATCAGGACGACGCGGGCTCCCCGGGCTACAATGGCATCGGCCAGGGTTGCAATGCGTCGTTCATGGACGGCTTCCGCTCCCTGGACAAAGGTCTCGACTCGGGCCGGTTGTCCCGCCAAAGCATTCAGCTGGGCGACGGTGGCCACTTCTTGCACCCTGCTCCAGGAACGGTCTTCCGTATGGGCTTTTGCCAGAGCCTTCGAAGGTTTCCACGGTGCCAGGACGAGGGGCCAAGCTTTTGCCGGCATTCTGAGAACCAGTCCCGTGGGACTGGGTTCGATCGCCCACAGGTGGGCTTTGCCTGTCGAAGCAAGCAAGGGTTCGGGTTCCCAACCTAAAACCTCCCCGCAACGGGTAAGGGTCACTTCTGCAGGGTTTTTCTGCGAAAGAAAAAGCCTTGCATCGGCATCGTCAGGATGGTCGAGAGCGGCCAGGGCTGCTGTGAACGGCACCCTTACTGGTTTGAGATCAAGATCGGAGGTAATCAATTCGGCGAGAGCTTCCCCCAAAGCCTTCAGATCACCTTTTGTCAGGGGATTCCCATCGCTAGTATCGTACGCATGGCCGCCGCCCCAGGAAGGCCCCAGAACCAGGGCGGGAAGGGCGACCCTCCTGCGTGTGATCTCCAAAAGAAACGAAAGCGTCCGCCGATAGACACGATGTCCCAACCGATCGGAAAGGGTTACCGGTGTGATCACGGCATCGCCTACGAGCGGTTGCTTCAACGAGGCCAAACGACCGTTGACAAGGACTGCCACCGTCTGGTGATCGGCCCACGCTTCTGAGGTTGTTCCAAAGGGAACCGTGTGATGCTGGTTTCCGTAGATCACATGAAGGGTAGACATCCCAAAAATCTAAGCCTGAGGTTCGGTATCCTGCAAGGGCCGTGTGAAAAAAACCACATGGCTGCGACCGTATTCCCGGTGGTCGTAACGGACCAGAGGTCCTACCGTTTCTGGAAGGGTCTCTTCCTCGGGGTAATGCATCAGGAGACTGCCCCCAGGGACCAGTAAACCCCGGTCCGCGACCAGCTGCAAAACTTCAAGCTTGCCGCTCATCGGAAACGGAGGATCGGCGTAGATCACGTCCCAGCGGCGTTCAGCCCGTTTCAGGAAGGCCTTCACATCAGCCAGGTGGAGTTTAACGGGCTCTTCAACCCACGATAGGTTGCGCAGAATCACGGCCTTCTTCCCGAAGTCTTTTTCAACCAGATCCACCGGTGCCGCACCTCTGCTGGCGGCTTCCAGTCCGACCAGGCCTGAACCGCTGAACAGATCAAGAAAGCTCAGATCTTCGAGGGGACCAAGGATGGAAAAGAGACTGGTTCTCATTCGGTCCATGGCAGGCCTGATGACCCCAGGTGGACAAAACACTGTCCGGCCCCGATACTTACCGCCGGTGATACGCATAGGCCATCGTAGCCTATGGTGAAACTTTTGTCATTTGAAGAAACGCCCGTTGACAAACAATCTGAGTCGGTCTTAAATAGACGAATCATTCCCGAGGAGGCTCGCCCCATGAATCATACATTTGTTGCCGTGTCTCGGGATGCCTTCGCGTTTTCCGCAAGGCACTGACGCGCTTCGCGTCCCCTTTTCCCCCCTTTGTTGGTTCCCCCTCTAACTGTTTTTTTACAGTTGGTCTGTCCACTTCGGACTAGTGTTGCTTTTCCCCCTGGGAGATTGTTTCCATGCACCATCGTCCTTCCCTCGCGACCCCTCTTTTGAAGGGGAACCGGGCTTTGTATCTGCTTGCCCTGGCTGCTGCGGCCTTGGGAACGCTGTTTTCGTATCTGCCACCCCTGTTTCTCAGGTCCATTATCGATTCTGGCCTGGGAGGGGCACCCTGGACCCTTCCCGCTCCGCTGGCGTCGGTAGGGGCTTCTTTGGCCGGTCTTTTCACCGCTTCTGTCTTCGCCGCCGGGTTCAGTTTTGCTGCCAGCTTCGGCACCCAAAGATCTGCCGAAGGGATGGCGCGAGCCCTGCGGCAGAAACTGTTCGGTCATATCCAGCTGCTCCCCTTCGAAGAGTTGTCCAAAGCTCCTACTGGTGATTGGGTTCAGCGCTGCACCAGCGATGTCGACACCCTCAGGCGTTTAGCGGCCCTTCAGTTTCCGGAACTGGTCAATAATATCTTGCAGGCAGCGTGGGCACTCCCTATTTTATTTTCGATTCATTCGGAGCTGGCGCTCTTTGCCATTCCATTGTTGCCGGTGGTCCTCGGGTTTTCGCTGTACTTCTTTACCCAGGTCCAGAAAGCCTTCAAAGAAAGCGATGAATCAGAGGGCAGATTGTCGGGTGTTCTTCAAGAGAATGTGACCGGGGTACGGGTGGTGAAGGCCTTTGCCCGGCAGGAATATGAAATCGAGCGGTTCGGTAAAGAAAATGCCCACTATCGCAAGGTGACCCGCAAGCTCATCAATCTGTTTGCTTTTTACTGGGGCACGGTCAACTTTCTTTCCATGGTTCAAATGGGCCTCGTTCTGACGGCCGGGGTGGTCTTCGTTCAGCAGGGTAAGGCGACGGTGGGGACGGTGGTCATGTTTTTGACCATGACCGGAATGCTGGTCTGGCCCATCCGGCAGCTGGGCAGAGTCTTGACCGACTTGGGCAAGGCGAAGGTGAGTTGGGGCCGCATCCGGGAAATTCTTGATAAGCCCACCGAGGATCTGGGGGCCCCGCTGGTCCCTGCCTACCCGTGGAGAGGAAAGGTTGAGTTTCGAGGTGTCTCGGTGAACCGGGAGGGACGCAGTCTCCTTGCGAACTTGACGTTCACGTTGGAAGCAGGAACCACGGCAGCGCTGTTGGGTCCAACCGGGAGCGGCAAGAGCACTCTGGTGCATCTGCTGGCCGGATTGCTCGACTATGAAGGAGAGATCTTGCTCGACGGAAGGGAACTGCGGTCCATCCCCAAAGGCGAGCTGCGCCAGCAGGTAGGGCTGGTTCTCCAAGAGCCTTATCTGTTCGCCAAGACCATCGGTGAGAACATCGGACTTGCACACGGAGACGTCAGACCGGAAGAAATTGTTGCAGCGGCAAGAATTGCCCAGTTTCATGAAGGCATTGAGGGGTTCCCCCACGGGTATGAGACTCTGCTGGGGGAACGGGGAGTGACCTTGTCTGGTGGCCAGCGTCAGAGGACAGCCATCAGCCAAATGCTGCTGCGACCCCGTCCGGTACTGGTTTTTGACGATTCTCTGTCGGCGGTTGACAACCACACGGATGCCCAGATCCGGCGGTCGCTTCGCGACCGCTCAGAGAATGCCAAAAGGCATTCTCCAGAGCTGCTTGTAGGGACTGTTATTTTGATTTCGCATCGCCTGTCCACGCTCGCCCAGGCAGATGTCATTTTGGTCCTCGAGAAGGGACGGCTGGTACAACGGGGCAGCCACCGCGAACTGGTGGCCGTCGAAGGGCTCTACCGGCGCATGGCGGAACTGCAGAACGCCTTGAAGCGGGAATGGGCCACGGAAGGAGAGGAAATATAATGCGCTGGGAAGAAGAAGAGTTCCAAAAAAAATGGGATATGGGTCTGTGGCGGAGGCTCCTGAAATTCGCCAAGCCCTACACCTGGGATTTTGCAGTCCTAGCGTTGGTCATGCTCTGTGTCGGCTCTATCGACGCCGTGTTTCCACTGATGACAAAGATAGCCGTCGACCAGTTCATGACACCAGGGGTTGAGGTAGGGTTGGCAGGCTTTGCGCTCACCTACTTGGGAATTGCTGTCACTCAGGCCTTGTTGGTTTGGTTTCTCATCTGGCAGGCTGGACGGATTGAGCAGGGGCTGATCCACGATTTAAGGCGGGCAGGGTTTGATCGTTTGCAGAAACTGTCGTTCTCCTATTTTGACCGCACTCCCGGGGGGTGGATTCTCACCCGGCTGACCAGCGACGCCAACCGGCTGGGAGAAACCATCAGCTGGGGTCTGGTCGATATGATCTGGGGTGCCAGCCTGATGATCGCCATCATCACGGCCATGTTGATTCTCGACTGGCGGCTGGGACTGATCACGCTGTTGGTCGTCCCCCCCCTGGCCTGGGTCAGTGTGTATTTTCAGGGTAAAATGCTGGTCTGGTACCGTAAGGTCAAAAAACTGGGGTCTGAACTATCGGCTGCCTTCAGCGAAGGGATTCAGGGGGCCCGTTCCGCCAAGGTCTTGAGCCGCGAAGAAGGAAACAAGCAGGAGTTCCACTACAAGGCTGGACGCCTGAGAGACTCTGCCGTCCGATCGGCCTGGTTCAGTGCGCTGTATCTGCCCATGGTTCTCACCCTGGGAAGCCTAGGCACGGTGCTGGCCCTGGGTTTTGGTACCCCGATGGCGGTAGCCGGTACCCTCACAGTGGGAACTTTGGTGGCCTTTGCGGCCTACACTGTGCAGTTCTTTGAACCGGTGAGAGAACTGGCCCGCGTTTTGGGTGAACTTCAGCAGGCACAGACCAGCGCCGAACGGTTGCTCAGTCTGGTAGAGACCGAACCGGAAATTCTCGATGCACCGGATTCTGAGGCGGCTTCGGCCGGCCACGAACGGGTATTGGGCCGGGTCACCTTCGACAGTGTCGGTTTTCGGTATGGTGAAGGTCCTTGGATTCTCCAAGATTTTTACCTCGAGGTGGCACCGGGCACCAGTGTGGCGTTGGTCGGCGAGACAGGGAGCGGCAAGAGCACCATTGTCAACCTGCTCTGCCGATTCTACGAGCCAACCCAGGGCAAGGTGCTCATCGATGGTGTCGATTATCGCCAGAGGACACAACACTGGCTGCAAAGCCGCTTGGGATACGTTTTGCAGACACCACAACTCTTCCGAGGTTCCGTGCGGGACAATATCCGCTACGGAAAACTGCAGGCCACCGATGCGGAAGTTGAGCGTGCAGCGGACCTTGTTTCGGCCATGCCATTTATTCTTGACCTGGAAAATGGATTTGACACGGACGTCGGAGAAAGTGGAAATCGTCTCTCTACTGGCCAGAAACAGCTGGTGAGCCTTGCCAGGGCTGTGCTGGCCGACCCTGCGCTGTTTATCCTCGACGAGGCGACGAGTTCAGTCGACACCGAAACGGAACGGTTGATTCAAGATGCTGTCGAGGTTGTGCTGAAGGGGAGAACCAGTTTTCTGATCGCCCACCGGTTGAGTACGGTCCGCCGGGCAGACAGAATTCTTCTGCTGGACAAGGGGCGAATTCTGGAAGACGGAAACCATGAAGCCCTGATGGCCCTGCGGGGGCGGTATTTCGAACTCTACACGGAGCAGTTTCTGGATGAAGAAGAAAAGCATCTGCTGGAGGCCGAAGCGTGAGTTGGGAGGTTTCGGCCTGCCTCTTTCCTGATGCAGAAACCAAAGTTGAGATCGAATCCCTGTCTGGGGAGTACGAACCTGCGTGGTATACGACCTTGAATTCAGACCAGACCAGACCCGCTTGGTTTCTGGCCCGATCCGAAAGCCGGCTTATAGGATACCTGACGGTTTTTGACCCTTCGGGAACGGCTGCCGAGGTATCGGCCTTTGTGATTCCTGGCATGAGAGGACGGGGAGTCTTCCGTACCCTGCTGTTGGAGGCCCGCCGAAGGTGGGATGCCCCGGGCCGTAACTGGCTGCTGGTGGTCGAACGGTCGGATGTCGAGGGTTGCGCTGTGTCTTCCCATTGGGGAAAGCTTGCCTTTACTGAGTCGACTCTGACCTTGGCTGTTCAAAAAAGGCCAGCTTTTCCCGGGTTTCCGGAAGGGATTACGCTCACCGATGGACGAGCGGACGATCTGGAGGAGGCTTCGGAAGCTTTCCGTCTGGCTAACGGGGAAGAGGGCCGGGGCCACAGAGATTTTCTGGAACGGATTCTGGTCGACCCGGACCGTCGGTTCCTGGTGTTGCGAGAGGCCTCTGCGGTCGTTGGTGTCGGCTGTTTGCACCAGGATAACGGCAAGACCATGGTCCATGGCTTGGTGATCCGACCCGATCGCCAGGGGCGCGGGTTAGGCCGCCTGCTCGTCCAGGCCCTGCTGGACCAGGGAGCTCCGGGAACTGACGAGTTCTTGATCGAGGTGGATTCCACCAACACCCGCGCAGAGAACCTGTATCGCAGCTTGGGTTTCACCGATCAACGGGTCACCGACTACTACGAGGTTTGACGGTTAGGGGAGATACGTGACTACGGCATTGCCTTCGATACGGACCAGCACTTCGACCCCTCGTTCGGTCAAGGCAAAGTCAACGACATCCCAGCGATCGAAACCAACGCTCAGAGAAAGGTGAGGAGCCACCGTCAGGGTGGATAGGCTGGAACTTGCCTGTTCCTTCAGTTGGTTCAGTTCAGGCCCCAGATCCCACACAAAGTGTTTCTCCCATTCTTTCACCCAAGAGCCTGCGAGCAGCCAACCGGCAGTTTTGGTCAGGTAGTCCTTGGTCTTTAGTTCCAAGGCTGTTTCTGTCAGCCTCAGGGTACGGGTCAGCGGGTCCCAAACCGGGCGCGCCCCTAACCAGAGAACGGCGTCGACCTTGGTGCCCGGCCAAGGGGGTGTCAACTGCCCTTCAACACGAAACAGAACTCGATCTCCGTCGGTGAAAATCTCCAGCCCTTGAACGTTCAACCGGCCGCCTGACCCCACATTCCACTCGCCACCCGATAAAACCTTGTCTCTGATCGTTTGTGAGAGCTGGTTCCACGGTAGTGCAACGGGAAGATTGAGCAGAAGGCGGGAAGTTCTCGCAACAGAACTTTGAACGGCCGGGAGAACAAGCTTTGCTACCGAAGGCCGGGGGCCGAGAGTCAGCGTGGGACGGGTTGTCAGTGTCAGATCAACGGAAAGATAATCGGAGGAGGTTGTTAATGGACCCAAGGCGACACTTTGTGGACCTAGGTTCAACCAAAGATTTCCCTCAGCGGAAAGTGACCGGGGTTCTTGAAGATCCCGCCAGGCTGCCTCTGCTGTCGGCTTCAGATCGAGGGTGGACAACCGTTTTGCCAGCTCTTGATTGAGTTTGTCCAGCGAAGGTTTCAAGGCTTCCCGAACCGGCCCGACGATGCTGATGGTCTCTCCGAAGAAATTACCGTCCCAGGCTATACCGATAGGGACCTCTGCCCGGCGCACCTCCAGATACATCTGTGTTTTGGCAGCCAGCTTCCAATCGGTGCCGAGGGTGAGCTCGGCTTCTACTCCGGCATCGGCTTCCACTTCGGAAACAATGTCTCCGGGTAAAGTATCCCACCGTGCCGAAAGATCACCGGTCAGACTGGTTGTCACTCGAATTCGGGAGCCTTCAAACCCCAGTTTCAAAGGACTGCGTTTCAAATCATACGTCCACCAGTAGTGCCAGTCGTGTTTCATAAACCAGGCCGTGAGCGTTCGTTTTCCCGAACCCTCTCCCTTGATCGTCAGGGGAACAGCACCTTCTGTCCAGCTTTTCACCTGTGCTTGTGGTACCCGCAACGGAACGACCAGCGTTGATTCAGGAGTATCCCAGGTATGCGGGGTTGCCGGTCGCCGGATCGGTGCCGGTGCCTGCAATGCCGTACAGGAAACCATAAGGAGAGCCAGACCCAGAAGAGGCCTAATCATCGTCCAGTCTCGTCAGAATCCAGCGCATCATATGAAGAACCCTATCGCGTTGGAAAATGCTGGCAGGAACGGGAAGCTGGTTCAAAGCTTCGTCAACGCGCTCCTGCGCCTGGCTTCTCACCCGGTGCGGCAGTGGGAGCCGCTGTCCAGCCAGTTCAGCTTCCAGACTCTGGATGCGGATCAAGCCGCTGTGCGGCAGATGAAAGGACAGCCTCAGGGCTTCCAGCTGACCGTTTTTAGGGCGTGCCAGGCCCATCATGGCTAAACGTTCGTCCCAGGGGGTCCGAATGTTTCCAATTTTTTGGTAGAACGTCTGGGGCCAGTCTTCCTGTGGAATTCGAACCCGTGTCAGAATTTCTCCTGGTGCCAGCGCTACCCGCCCTTCTTCGGCGACCTGTTGAGTGGTCAGCCATCGGCTGCCCCGCAAGTTGCGGATTTCAAATTGCGCCCCCAGCAGGTGCAAGGCAGGGAACAGATCACCCAAAATCCCTTTCTGGCAAACGTTACCGGCCAAGGTAGCCAGATTGCGGAGGGCCGAGGTGCCAATCACCCGGGCGGCTTCCTTCAATATGGAAGGAACCCATGGGCCTCCCACCGACAGAAGCTGGTTGAGCGAGAGAGTCCCTCCCAGATCCAGAGAACGTTCACCATAGGTGATTCTTCTGAGGTCCTCGGCCAGATGAAGAGACAAGGTCACGGGAGGCAGCATGATTGAGGTGGTAAGGTGTTCCGTATGCCAGGCCGTTCCTCCGGCAAACAACTGCGCCTGCGGGTTGGGAACAAAGAGGGCAAGAGCTTCGGCAAGACTGCGGGGGCTGTAAACCAGCGGAGGAGGGCCTTCAACGGCGACCGACACGGACAGCCTCCTTTCGTTCCAGCCAACGGGCGGCCCCGCGCTCAAGAACCGGTCGGCTACCACAGCGGCAGGGAATTTCTCCGATGACCATGCGGCATTCCTCTTTTCCCGCCTGAGGGAAAAGCTCGAGATAACTGAACAGGTGGAAAATCTGGACGTCGGTGCATTCCGCACACTCAACCAAACCTTCCTCATCGAGGATCAGACGAAATTGACGGTATTCATCAGTTTGGCTGAATCCTTCCGGGGTAACGACTTCTCTTTGCTTAACCTGGAAAAAAGGAACAAGGCACGAGGGAACTTCTTTTGAATCGAGCACCACATGACAACGGCCGCAGGTGCCCTTCCGGCAGTTGGTTTTCTCTTGGAAAACGCCGGCTTCCCTCTGGAGAACGGTGAAGAGACTTTCGCGGGTATCCCCGTCGAGGGTGACGTCGTCACCGTTCAGAATCAAAGGAAGCTTCATGGTACCTCAAGGCCTCATCGAGCATTTTTCGTGATACGGGAATGGATTTCAAGTCGGGGCCTACCGCCTGACGGATGGCTGAAAGGAGGGCTGGAGCCACAAGGTTGGCACCCAATGACCCCAATCCCCGGGGGGCTGTTTCCTTGGGTCCTTCAAAAAACTGAATGTCGAGGGGAGGTAACTCACGGGGACCCGGCAACCGGTAACGTAGAAAACTCTGATGGCTGATGGTCAGGTTTTCCCACTGGATGCTTTCCGTGATGGCCCAGCCGACAGCCATCTGCACACCCTCGGTCACGGCGTTCCGAGCCGAGGCCTCATCGATGCGAGGCCCCGCGTCAATCAGCAGGCTGATTTTGCGGATGCGTATCTCGGCCAGCAAAGGGATCAATTCGACTTCGGCAACGGCAGCCCCCCAGCTGAAGGTTAGAAAGGGCTTGCCCGAAAAATCATCGCTGTCCCATGCCGGACCCTTGTTTCTCCGGTAGACCTTTCTCACGGTGATCGGAAGGGGCTGGCGGAACCGTTTCTGAGCTATCCCTTCACAGGTTTGAAGCAGCAGCCTGGGTACAATTTCAAAAGCACGGGAAGAAATAGAAGGACCTCCTGCAGGATGGTCACCGGTAAAAACAGGGCAGATCCGAACATCGGTCACGGGTATTTGGAGCACTGCCGCCGCACTTTCTTTCCAAAGCTGCACCAGCCGGTTGTTCGCGGTAACAATGGGAATATAGAGGGAGAGTCTGCCGTCTTGTTCAAGGCGGGCTTCCACGTTGACGGGGTTGGTACCCCCCGCCAAAAAGCCGTTTCCCTGAAAACCTGCTGCCAGGCCAATCCCTCGAAGCGGCAACGCTTCTTCTTGAAACCTTTCCAGACGTTCCTGCATTAGTTCGTAGGCGGCGTATTTGCGGCTGAAATCCGAAGAACGGGCCAATTGGGGAATCAGCATTTTCAGTGGACTGTCTGCACGCAACGGAACCCCTGAGAACGAGCTGCATTCCTTGGTCAGTGTCTGCTCTGTCCTCCATTGTGCCGGATCCTGCCCCAGAGCACGGCACAGATCGTGAACATGACTTTCGATGGCAAACAGTCCCAAACCTTCCCCAAGCCCCCCCACCGGTCCCCGGGGCGGCGTGTGGGAGGCCTCGGCGTGGGCATTGACCACAAAGTGGCCCAGTTTGTAAGGAGCGAGGATACCAACAACAGTCCGGTCCAGCATTTCATCATCGAGAACCCCGTAGGCACCGGTCTGCACAACCACGTCCGCCATCAGGCTGAGAATTCGACCATCTGGTGCCAAGGTGGTTCTCAAGAGGGTGCGAGCTTCGGGACGTTTGGGGGAGAAAAGGAATTCTTCCTCCTTGGTCAGTTTCATGGAGACGGGTTTTCCAGAGGCCTGAGACAGCAATGCCGCATGAACTGCCAAAAGGGAAGGGTACCAGACTTGGCTGTTGGCGGTTCCGGACGAAACAGTCCCCAAAACCTTCACTTCGTTAGGATCGCGATCTAGCGCTCTTGCCACACTGCCGACCACATGCGCGGGCCATTGGGTCTTTAAACGCACGCCCACGACCTGAGGGGTCACTTGAACCATGATTTCCACAGGATCAAGGTGGCCATGATCCTGGGGTCCCGAGGAGTAAACCCCTTCGACTTCCATGGTCCCCGCCACCCCCATCAAAGCTTGGGTTTTATCACCCCCAATGACCTTCTTGCGTTTCAGATGAGGGCTGTCCTCGACGAACTCATCGAGACTGAGGTTCTTGGTGACGAACCTCACCTGACTGGCAAACCAGCGGACTTCATCCTCATCGGGTCCTGCCACCAGGGCGAGGGGCTCCCCGACATACTGTACGACCTCGTCTCCCAGCACGGGAAAACGACTTCGCAAAACCTGGAACATGGGATTGCCGGGAATGTCGTGGGGTAGAACCATGGTCCAGCCTTCCGGGAGCGGTGGATGAACCACTCCGACGATTCTGGCATGGGGAACCTCAGAACGGATTGTGACACCAGCCAGCAACAGCGGCAATGAGGGGTGAAACAGTTCTTTTTCGGGGGAAAAGTGCGGGTCTTCGGCGGCACTCTTTTTCTTGGCCCTCGCCATCAAGGCCTACCTAGCAGGGCGCGAAAACGGCGGCATACTTCATCCACCTGATCAATGGTCAGTGCCGGGTACAGCGGCAGAGAAAGCGTCCGGGAATAACGGGTTTCTGCCATTGGAAAATCGGCGTTCGAAAGGTTGTACCGTTCCTTCCAGTAGGGCATGCGGTGCAAAGGAATGTAGTGGACCGATATCCCAACACCTGCGGCACTCAGTTCACTGGCGAACGTGTTGCGATCGCTCTTTGAAGGGAGCAGAACGCTGAAAAGGTGCCAGGCGTGGTCATCAATCCAAGCCGGTAGTACCAAATCCTGCAACCCTGCCAAACGGTCAAGATAACGCTGTACCAACGCTTGCCGATCACGCCAGAACCCCTGTGCCCTGGTCAGTTGAACCCGACCGATCGCTGAAGCGATATCCGTCATATTGTATTTGTAGCCCGGAGCCACCACCGCATATTCCCAGCTGGCCGCCTTGCTGGTATACCGGGCAAAGGCATCCCGGTCGATACCATGAAGCCGCATCACCTTCATCCGCCGGGCAAGGGCTTCGCTCTTTGTGACAATCATACCGCCTTCGCCGGTGGTCATATTCTTGTTGGCATAGAACGAATACACCCCTATGTCGCCCAGGGCACCGTAATACCCCCGCGGTCCAGCCGTAGGAAACACGTGGGCTGCGTCTTCGACAATTTTAAAGCCAAACCTCTCACGCAAGGCGGAAAGCCTGTCCCAGTCAACAGGTTCACCAGCCAGGTGAACCGGCAGAACGACTTTGACCTTCCTGGAAGACAAAACCTCTTCCAGGCGGTCCAAGTCCAGGTTGGGACTGTTCGGCTGGCAATCGATAAAGACCAGATCGGCACCTAAATACCGCACTACCTCGGCGGTGGCTGTGAAAGTGTAGTCGGGCACTGCACAGAGGTCTCCGGGACCGACACCCAAGGCTTCGAGGGCCAAATGCAGTCCTGCGGTGGCGCTGTTGACCGCCAAGGCAAAGGGCATATTGACGTAAGCACCGAATTCAGACTCAAAGGCTTGGGTGACCTTTCCCGTGGTCAGCCAGCCGGAACGAAGCACTTCCAGGACAGCTTGTTCCTCTGCCTCACCCAAAACCGGCCGTGAAAAAGGGATGAATTCGACAGGATCAATAGGCTGGTTCATCTTTGTCCTCGAGAGTGGGGCACCAGGCGCGCAAGACTGTACGCAGGTGCTGGCGGTTGCGGTAGCGGGTGGGTTGCTCTGTATCAAAGAAACACACAGGCCACAGCAGCTTCAAGAATGGTCGTATGTCGCGTGCCGGGCTCGGCCTAACCACGCGGTTGAGCCGCGTATACGCCGTAGGAATCGGGTCTTCATCGGGAGCCCAAAGGCGCTCCTCGAGTTTTTCTCCCAAACGCAACCCAATGTATTGGAAAGCAATGTCTGTGTGGGGTTCCTTGCCATGAAAGCGGATAATCTGACTGGCCAGGTCTTCGATAAGGATGGGCTCGCCCATATCGAGCAGGTATAACTGTCCTCCGGCACCAACGCCCCCTGCTTGAAGCACAAGGGTCACGGCTTCGGGAATTGTCATGAAAAAGCGGCTCATCCTTTTGTCGGTGATGGTCACCGGTCCACCTGCAAGAATTTGCTCACGGAACAGAGGGATGATGCTCCCCCTTGAGCCCAAGACATTGCCAAAGCGGACGACAAGGAATCTGGCAGTCCCCGCCCGGGCGTTGGCAGCCAGAACAAGGTCTTCTCCGATGCGTTTGGTGGCTCCGTAAATGGAATTGGGTTCCACCGCCTTGTCGGTGCTGATGAAAACAAACCGGCTGACACCCGCCGCCAGGGCTGCTTCCACCAAATGATGTGTGCCGAAGACATTGTTGGTGACTGCCTCGACCGGGTTGGTTTCGGCCAGCGGCACGTGTTTGTGTGCGGCGGTGTGGAAGATCACATCAAGCTTCATACGAGATAACAGAAACTCCAGGTGATTGGCGTCTTTCAAATCTCCGATGACGGGAACAATGGTGGAACCTTCCCCGACACCGCCTGCCTGAAGCTGACGCAATTCCTTATCGATCTGATAGATGCTGTTTTCACCATGGCCATACAGATACAGCCGTTCCGCTCCACCGGAAAGAAGTTGCCGGGCAAGTTCGCTCCCGATGCTTCCTCCTGCTCCCGTGATCAGCACTCGCTTTCCCCGTAAGTACCTGAGGCTCTCCTTGAGGCTGATCTGCACAGGGTTGCGGCCCAACAGGTCCTGAGGGTCGATTTCACGGGTCAAAACAAGGTGAGCCTCACCGTCAACAATTTGACTGATGGCGGGAAGAATTTGAATGCGTGGAATACCGGCTTCTACCAGGGTCTTCCAAATAGCCCTCAGCTGCTTTTTTGTCGCACTGGGTATGGCGATAAAGGCCTCATCGATCCCTGCTGCGCTTTGGGCCTGCAAGGCAATGGGACCCTGAACCGGCAAACCTTCGATGATGGTTCCGATCTTGGTCGGGTCATCATCCCAGAACGCCGCCAGCTTTCGGTCGGGCATTTTTTGCAGAATCTCTCGGGCCAGAGCCATTCCGGCAAAGCCTGCCCCGAGTATGACTGTTGTCCGGATTTTTGGTTGAATCATGGTGCAACCTCGGCTGCCGGCAAGGAAATTTCGGCCATCAGCTCGAAACCAAGGGTCATCGTGAACGTTCCATGATCAAAATCCAGCCGGATTTTGGCCCGCCGTTTGCGTTTGTCCACATGGATGATGTTCCCCTCCATTCCCTCCATGGGACCGGAAAAAACACGGATGCGCTGGTTTTCATCAAACATGACCTTGCTGGTGGGAGTGACTTCGCCAAACTTCAGGAAATGCCTCAGAAGTTCAAGATCCTTACCCTTCACTTCGGAAATTTCATCCCCGGATTTTACAAAGTGGTGAAACTTCGGAAGGTGGCGGATCCGGCTGTAAAGGTCGGAATCCAGCGGCTCTTCAGAGCGAAGAAAAACGTAACCGGGGAACAGCGGCACCTCTACCATGGAACGTTTCCCTTTCTTGAGATGCTCCATTTTGCGCCGCGGAAAGACAACGGCCACACCTTCATCGGCAATCAGGCGTCCGCTGAGTTTCTGGAAGACCTCTTCTTGACGTGGGGCAACCCGGATCACGTAATAGGACACGAAGGTAGTTTAGCACAAAAGGAAACGCGCCGAAAAGGGAAATGGAGGACAAGATGAAAAGACTGGCAACATTGACCCTCATGATCTTGTTGGGCACTTTCGCCCATGCTGAAACGATTTTGATCTGCCATGCCCAATCCGTCCCGGTTTCGCTGGACTCGACGTTCCGCAGTCCCCTGGCTTCGGCCCTGGTCGACCGGGTTTTCGATTATTTCTTCGACAAAGGCGACATTGCCTTTGACACCGCTTTTTCACTCGCTGACGGGGTTCCTTCCTCCACGTGGCTAGGGGCCCTTTCCGGACGATACGGTGCCGATAAGGTTGTCTATGTTCAGGTGATCTGGAAGCAAGGGGAGGCGCAAATGGCCGTCCTCGACCGGGTCGATTATCAGGTAGTCGGTCCCCGTGGCAGTGTTCTTCGGGAAGGTTCCTTCAGCCTGGAACTTACCTCACCTTCCAAGGAAGAGGGAAAACAGGTCAAAGCCATTGGCGATCGGGTGGTAGCGGGCCTCTCTTCGTAGAAAGACGCCTTGAAACCCAAGCCCTGAGACGCTATCCTGGTGACGTGAAGTCCATTCAACCAGCATTGACGGGTCAAGGCAACCTCCTTCCGGTTACAGGCAACTATGTGCTCGAAAACCTGGAAGTCCTTGAGGGAAATTCGGTCAAGCTGTACCGGGTGCTCAAGGATTCCCAGGGAGCCTTCAAGGCAGACCCTGTCACCCCTTCCTCCGCCAAGGTGTTATCTGCTGAAGAACGGGGTAAAAAACTCTTTCTCATCGACAAAGACTGGAAATCGAAGCTTTTTATGGCCCAAGCATCCTTCGATGCCCTGCTGGAACCCCTGCTTGCCCAAAGCCCCCAGGAACGGAACGAAGCGGTTCACGATTTGAAGACCATGCTGGCGGATCTCAAGAACCAGGAGACCGAGCCCCTCGTGAAAGCACAAGCCATTATGGATTCTGTGTCACGGACGTTTCTTCTGAACAAAGCCTCGCTGAAACTCAAACCCCAGGAAGTCACCGTCCATGAAAAGACTATGGCTCGGGAAACCGAAGCCATTGTCAGCTCGGCGCTCGAGATGGCCGACGACCCGACCCTTGTCACCGGGCTTTTCGCAGCTTTCCAGGATCTCTCCAACGGACAGACCGTCAATCACGTTATGAGAGTTTTCGCCTCTTTTACCGGCTTCCTACGGCACTACAACAGCCTCCATCAGCACCGGTTGTCCCAAACTCTCCGCAAGGTGTTTCCTGCCGTTTATCTGGAATCTTACCGGCGATTGTTTCCCAACTTACACGCCCGATGGATGATCAGCGATCACCTGCTTCAGTTTCCTGCCATGGGCTTTCTGCAGATGCGGGAATACGCCCTGGGAGCTCTGCTCCACGATATCGGCAAAATGGGTAATCTCGACTATTTCGAAAGCGACTCGGCCTATGATGCCCAGCAGATCCGTCAGCATGTTTTTTTGAGCTCCGGTTTGATTCTGATGAATTACGGCAGTGAACATGGTCCTGCGCGGCTGCTGGCAGGTGACCATCACAATGCCCTTGGGCATCCTTCAGGGTACGGAGTCAGCCGGTTGGACAAAGAGCGGACGCAACGTCCGCAGGTGGAGACGGTTCGATGCCTGGCCAGCGATCCTGACGGCTTTGCCACCGGCGAGGCCCTTGGGTATCTGCCCTCGGAAATGTTGGCTGTTGTCGACATCTATGATGCAATGATTGACACCAGCAGAACTTACAAGAAGGCGATGAGTCCGACCGAAGCCGTCGCATTTCTGGAAGATACCATGGTGGCTTCCAACAAACTTGATCCTGTTCTCGTTGACCTCTACATCGACTTTTTGCGAAAACAAGGCGTGGAGCTTCCCGACAACAGGGGTTTTGACTATAAAACCGGTGGCCTCTAGGAGTCTGCTAGGACAACTTGGCGGCGACCCCGGTAATCCATTGATGACGGGCTTCGTAGGTGGAGCTGTAAGTGTCATAGAAGGTGTGGACCTGTGCGTCTGAAATTCCGCAGTAGCCAAACACATTGCGCTTCCAGATCAAGGCTGAAGGATCCTCTTCCTTGGCGGGGCGGGGGTAGTCGGTTGTAGTAAAAACAAAGGCTCTTTTGCCCTCGAGCAACGCCGTTTTCTTCTTGGACAGGAATTCGTACCCTTCGAACTCGTAGGCAACGCCGGGGCGGAAAACCCGGTCAATAAAGCCCTTCAAGAGGGCGGGAGGACCTCCCCACCAGTCAGGATGGACAAAAACATACACTTCCGCAGCCTTGATCAGGGCGTTATACCGCTGTGTGGTTTCATCAAATGTAAATTTGCGCGGCAGCTCATCAGCGGGAAGAACAGGATTGAAGTCTTCTTGATAGAGATCAATGAAGTCGACCATGTGTGTTGCTCCCAAGGCTTTCGCGGCAGCCTCGGCCACGGCTTGGTTGAACCCCGAACGGTTGGGATGACAAAGGACCACCAGGGCCCGGGGCAGGTTGTCTTGGTTAGGCATGAAAAAGAAGGTATCATTTCCGACTGAGGGAATCAAGAAAGGAGTGGGTAAATGATCGCTAACCCTTGATCATTTCTCGGATTTCCCCTATTTTAAGAGAGGGTGAATACATGACTATGGTTGTCAGGTATTCAAAGGAGGGTCCGTGCCGACGGTCGAAGAAGTCTATTCTGCTGTAGGGGAAGTTTTGGACCCCGATTTGGGTCTGCCGATTCTCGATCTAGGACTGATATACCGTGTTGATGTCGCTGAAGACCGGATCGAGATCGACTTTACTCTGACAAGCCCTGCCTGTCCAGTGGGGGATGTACTTCTGGATGACCTTCAAGAAACAGTGAAAGCCCGCACGGGGGTTAAGAACGTGACAGCCACCATCGTATGGGACCCTCCTTGGAATAAAGATATGATGAGTGAAGAGTTGAAATTGACCTTGGGTATTCCCATCTAGAACAGGAGCACGTTTTGAAGACACTGCGCATCGAAGGATTAACCGCTGAGATCGAAGGAAAACCCATACTCACGGGAGTCAACCTCGAGATGAAAACGGGTGAGATTCATGCTCTGATGGGACCCAATGGTCATGGCAAGTCGACCCTGGCAAACATTTTGATGGGTCATCCCAAGTATACGGTCACGGGCGGGACCATCACGCTTGACGGTGAGGATTTGCTCGCGATGGACGTACCTGCCCGTTCAAAGGCCGGTCTTTTTCTCGCCTTTCAATATCCCATTGAAATTCCGGGTGTCACCGTTGGCAAATTTCTGAAACGCGCCGCCGAAATCCACATGGCTGTCCGGGGTGAAAAGATTAACGTCACCAAGTTTATCAAGCAGGCGCGGGAGGATATGAGCTTCCTCGAGATGGATCACCAGTTCATCAACCGTTACCTCAATGAGGGGTTTTCCGGTGGCGAGAAAAAGCGCATGGAGATCCTTCAGTTGTTGACGCTCAAACCCAGTTTCGCCTTGTTTGACGAGACCGACTCCGGTCTTGATATCGACGCTCTCAAGGTGGTCAGCAAGGGTATCAACCGCTTGCGGGGCAATGATTTCGGTGCTTTGATCATTACGCATTACCAACGCATTCTGAATTACGTGAACCCTGATCACGTGCACATTTTGTACCAGGGGAAGATTGTGACCAGCGGCGGCAATGAGTTGGTTCACGCCCTGGAAGAAAAAGGTTACGACTGGGTAAAGGAGAAGTACGGTGTCTGATACAACAGCTCTCGGCGACGATTTTGCTGCCGGTTACAAGTACGGCTTCTCTACTCCCGAAAAGTCTTTGGTGAAATCGGCCAAGGGCTTGAGTGAAGATGTGGTTCGTCAGATCAGCGCGGCGAAGAATGAGCCTTCGTGGATGCTCAACTACCGGCTTAAAGCCTATGAGACTTTCCTGAAGATGCCTATGCCCGTTTGGGGAGCCGATCTTTCGGGGGTCGACTTTGATGAAATCTATTACTACGCCAAACCGTCGTCTGAGTCTGCCACCAGCTGGGAGGATGTTCCTGAAGACATCCGTAATACCTACGACCGTTTAGGAATCCCAGAAGCCGAAAAGAAGTTCCTGGCAGGGGTGGGAGCCCAGTATGACAGCGAGATGGTCTACCACAACCTCCAGAAGAACCTCACAGATCAAGGCGTGATCTTCAGCAGCCCTGAAGATGCAGTGATCAACCACCCTGACATCATCAAGAAGTACTTTGGGACGGTGATTCCTCACACCGACAACAAGTTTGCGGCTCTGAATACCGCAGTCTGGTCGGGTGGGTCGTTCATCTACATTCCTAAGGGCGTGCATGTCGATATACCACTGCAAGCGTACTTCCGGGTCAACACCAAAAGCTTCGGTCAGTTTGAGCGGACCCTCATCGTGGTCGATGAAGGAGCCTTCGTCCACTACATCGAGGGTTGCACCGCCCCGGTGTTCACCAAGGACAGCCTCCACACCGCCGTCGTCGAAATTGTGGCCCTGCCGGGAGCGCGGGTGCGCTACTCCACCATCCAAAACTGGTCCAACAACATGTACAACCTGGTCACCAAACGTGCTTTTGCGTACGACCATGCCACGGTGGAATGGGTGGACGGCAATATTGGCAGCAAGGTCACGATGAAGTACCCGGCTATCTTTCTGATGGGCAAAGGGGCCCACGGAGAGGTGATGAGCATCGCCTTTGCCAACAAAGGACAGGAGCAAGATACCGGCACCAAGATCATGCACTTTGCCGACGACACCTCCAGCGTTGTCACTGCCAAGTCCATCAGCAAAGGCGGCGGGATTTCCAGTTACCGGGGCATCATCAAGTCCAACCCCGGCCTGAAGAACATCCGGTCGAAAGTGGAATGCGACGCGTTGATTCTCGACCCGGAATCGGCCACCAACACCTATCCCGTCATGGATTTGCAGAGTGAAGATGTCAGCATGGAGCACGAGGCGAAGGTTTCAAAAATCAGCGAGGAGCAGCTGCTCTACCTCATGAGCCGGGGCATCGGAGAAGAAGAGGCCGGTATGATGATTGTCAACGGTTTCATCGACCCGCTGGTCAAACAGCTTCCTATGGAATACGCCGTGGAGCTCAACCGGCTTATCGAACTTGAAATGGAGGGCTCTGTCGGATGACCGCGACCCAACCCTTTCAACCAGCCCTGAGTTGGCCAGGCCGCACCAATGAAGAATGGCGGCGCTCTTCGGTGGACAGGTTCGCCTTGGTGACCCGTAAGCCATCTGCCCCTGCGCAGGTCGGGACCAAACTTCTGCCGCATGATTCTGCCTTTTCCGGCAGGCTGATGTTTGTGGATGGCGTGCTCACCGGCGTTGATCTGAGCCCTGAGCTGAAGGCTCAAGGGGTGGTTTTTGGTGCTCTGACCGCCGCCGCCGAGCTTGTGAAGGCGCATTTGACCCTCGGTGCCGCCAAGGCCGATACCCTGGCCTCTGCGGGCCATTATGCCCGTGTCGAGTTCGGTGCAGTGCTGTCAGTTCCTGCCCGTCTTGTTGCTCCAGAGCCCTTTCTGATTGAAATCACCGAGAACCGAAAAGACGTTCTCACCACTCCGCACTTAGTTTTTTCTTTAGCAGAGGCCTCGCAGGCTTCGGTGGTGGTACGCTGGACTTCACCCGGCCAGAAATTCACTGTGGACTCAGCAACTTCGGTGGAACTCGGGAACGGTGCGAACTTCACCCTCAGCGAGCTTCAGACTCAGGGTGCCGGGGCAGCCGTCCTCGATCACAGTTTTGCTTCGCTGGGGCGCGATGCACAGCTTTTCCACTGGTGTGCTCCCATTGGCGGCGCAGTGGTTAAAACCCGTTTTGATTTTGTTATGGCAGGTGAAGGATCTTCGGTAAAGACCCATGGGCTGTACTTTGGTACAGAGGATCAACACAAGGATCTTCGTATCAGTTTGACCCATGCTGCGCCCCATGCCACCAGTTATGCGTTGTACAAAGGAGCTGTGCGTGATCGTTCGCGCACCGTTTTCCAGGGGCTGATCGAGGTCAATCCGGGTGCCAACGGCACCGACGCCTACCTTAGCAATAAAAACCTCATCCTCAACGACGGCGCACGGGCCGACAGCCTTCCCCAGTTGAAAATCGATACCAATGACGTGAAGTGTTCTCATGGTTCCACTACCGGCAAAGTGAACGAAGACGAAGTGTACTATCTCACCACCCGCGGGTTCAGCCAGGCTGAAGCAAGGTTGTTCATCGCCCAGGGTTTGTTCGCCGAACTGGTGGACGAAGCACCAGCCTTCCTTCGGGACGAGGTAGAACTCCTGGTGGCGTGTTCCATCGGTGCCGACGCCGACCTGGGCGCGTGCAAGGACGAATGATGGATTTACACGACCCCCACGCCGAACTGAGAGCCGCCCAGGACAAGGTGCACCGGTTGCGGGCCGACTTTCCGATTCTGAACCGTCCCCTGACCTACGGCGGAAAAGCCCGCACCCTGGTCTACCTCGACAACGCCAATACAACGCAAAAACCGCAGATTGTGCTCGATACTTTGATGGGGTATTACCAGAACAGCAATGCCAACGTCGCTCGGGCCATCCACAGTCTGGGCGAGGAATCGACCCGCATTTTTGAAGGTGCGCGTGACAGGGTCAAAACCTTCCTGAATGCCGCTCACCGGGAAGAGATTATCTTTACCAAGGGCACCACCGAAGCCATCAATCTGGTGGCTCTGACCTTCTGCGACGGACTCTCCGCCGGTGACGAAATTCTGTTGACCGAGATGGAGCACCACGCCAACCTGGTGCCGTGGCAGATGGCCGCCGCTCGGTACGGCCTGACGCTCAAGTTTATTCCCTTCGACGACAACGGCGTGTTGCAGATCGAGAAACTGCCCGAGCTGTGGACCGACCGCATCCGGTTGGTGGCCGTAACGGCCATGAGCAACGTGCTCGGCACCATCAATCCGCTGGCCGAAATCATCGCCTTTGCCCACGCCAGAAACGTTCCCGTTTTGGTCGACGGAGCGCAGGCTGTTCCCCATCAGAAGATCGATGTTCAAGAGCTGGACTGCGACTTTTTGGCCTTCAGCAGCCACAAAATGTGCGGTCCCACCGGTTTCGGTGTGCTCTACGGAAAAAAGGATCTGTTGGAGAAGCTTCCTCCGTATCAGGGTGGTGGCAATATGATTCGCTCGGTGTGGTTGGAAACCTTCGACACCAACGTCATCCCCTATAAGTTTGAAGCGGGAACCCCCCACATGGAAGGGGCTGCTGGTTTGGCTGCCGCCATCGATTATCTGGAAACCGTCGGCCTCGACTGGATTCACCGTTACGAGCAGCTGCTGCTGGCCTACACCATGGAAAAGCTGGTCTTGGTTCCAGGAGTCACGGTATACGGGAACGCCCCGGGCAAGGGCGGGATTATATCGTTCCTGGTAAACGGGATCCATGCGCACGACCTTTCTGAATACCTGGACAGAAAAGGGGTGGCTGTCCGCGCGGGGCACCACTGCGCGCATCCTTTGGCACGCCGCCTGGGTGTAGTCAGCACCGCACGGGCGAGCTTCTATTTCTACAACACCATCGAGGATGCCGACGCCTTTGTCGAAGCCGTCCGCGAGGCGGTGGATAAGCTTTAACGCCGCTTTCGCAGAGTCTTCAGCCACCTCCGGATCGGGTTTGACCGTTGGACCGGTTGGGGTATCGTTTTTGCTGCAGTGTTTTCGCTGCGGTGTTTCACCAGGGCCCAGACTGGGAGATGGTCGGAGGGCAGGGTGTTTCGCTGCGCCCTGTTGAGGGGGATTTCTCCTTCGAGCACGCCGCCGTCGAGAACTTGCAGATCGGCCGAACAGAACAGGTAATCCAGCTGGGTGAACCGGGGTTCGGGACCGAAATGGTAGTGCGTCCGCCTCCGGTCGGGCGGAATTCCCAAAACTTCCAGCACGTCCTGGAACGGCAGCTTTAAAAACGCCTCGTATTCGAACTGTGACTCACCCCGGATCAAAATCCCGTTGAAATCGCCCATCACAATGCAGTTGTCGGTCCTGACCAAGGCCGCCAGCCGTTCGACTTCCCGCAACCGGTGTTCCAGGCCCCAGTCGCGTCCAAATTGCGACTTGAGGTGGACGACAAAGACCCGCAGGTGTCCCCATTGCGAACCCAGGTCAAGTTTCAGCAGGTTCCGGGCGAAGGAACCCGGCATGCTGGACGCCTTGGTGCCGGGGAACAGCCCCTTTTTCACCACAGCCCCGACAAAGATGCCCCGTTTTGAGTTCTCCTCGTGCAGAAAGACATCGTAGCGGTCTTCCAGATACAGCCGGTTGAATGCGGCCAGAGTCTCCAGCCCGCCCACCTCGCAGAGGCCCACCAGATCGAAATCCCGTTCCAGGATGGTCCGGCCTATTTCGGCGATCTTGGAGCGTTCCTTGTTCGGGTTATAAATCGACGTGTTCATCGCCTGGTAAGTCTCTTCGTCCAGAGCTTCCAACTCGTCCCGGGTGTAGTGACGGTCCAGGAGCAGGGAGAAGTTTTCCACATTGAAGGTTGCGATTGTCAGCGGGCGGTCCACGTCTGGCACTCTACCCGTTCCCCCCCTTCTTGCCAACCTTGCCCAAACCCGACAAATCCAGTAATTTGGACCATGGCCTTCGACGAAATGTACCAAGAGATCATCCGAGATCATTACAAGCATCCCCGGAACAAGAAACCTCTTTCCCACTTGAAGGCCGTCGAAAACCCTTCGTGCGGCGATAGCGTGAAGGTGGAACTGGAAGGCGATTCCCAGCACATCAAGACGGTGTTTTTTGATGGCTCTGGTTGCTCGATTTCCATGTGTTCGGCCAGCATGATGACCGACCTTCTTACGGGCAAGACCGTCGAAGAAGCCAAGGCTATTGTGGCTCAGTTTCTCGGAGTGATCCGGGGAGAAAAGCCCGCCGATTCCCTCGATGAGCTGGGTGACCTGGCCGCCCTTAAGGGAGTGATCGAGTTGCCCGTGCGGGTTAAGTGCGCCACACTTGCCTGGCATGCAGTCGAGCAGGCGTTGCAGAAGGCCTGACGACTGCCTCCGTGTTTACCGCTTCATATTCCGGATCTGAGCCGTATGGTAGCCGTCATGGCCCACAGCCCAGGCGAACAGTTCTCCCCAGGTGATTTCCCAGGGTGCAAAAGTAGTTTCGAGAAAGGCTTCGTCGAGGGTTCGGGCCTTGGCCACCAAGGCTTCGTGGGTTTCATCCATATGATGAATGGTTTCGAGCCAATGCGGTTCCGTCAGCGGCGTTTCTGGAATGGGAGGAAAGTCATCGTCCCCTTCAGGCCAGACGGGTTTACGCGATTCCAGTTCGGCCAGCATCATTTCTTTGAACTTGTGGACGTGAAGCGCCACTCCCCAAATGGTGTATTCCTCGAGGTTGCGGTCTGACACAACTTCAGCCGCCGGATGTGCTAGCAACTCTTCCTGCAAACTTCGACCGTTGAAACTACGGCCCTTCCACTCACTGTCCCACATATCCAATTGCCGATCCCATACTCCCATGCTGTACTCCTTGGCGTCATTTGTCATTTTCAATTCTGTCACCTAGAATCATAGCATGCCTTTCACTCGTGCGCGATCACTGGTTATTCTCGGTTACGGAGGGGTTGCCCGTTGCCTCCTGCCCCTTCTGGACAGGCACTTTGCTCTGGACCCCAGCTTGGTAACCATCCTCGAACCCAGGGAAATCTCCTCGCTGTTGCAACCGTATGTCCGGCGCGGGCTCAAACTGGTTCGGGAACGACTGGGACCCGAAAATTATCAGACTCTGCTCGACCGATGGGTAGTCCCCGGAGCGTTGCTGGTGGATCTGAGTGTCAATGTCGATACCGATGTTTTGGTATCTTGGTGTCAAAATCACGGTGTCAGTTATGTCAATGCTTCGGTGGAATTCTGGAACATGGAAGTGGGAAAGGGGGGGGGGCGGACTCCGCAGGAAAGGACTCTTTACCCCCGGCATGAAGCGTTCCGGTCACGGAGGCAGCAAAAAAAGGGACCGACTGCCTTGCTTGATCATGGGGTGAACCCGGGCTTGGTCAGCCACTTTGTCAAAGCGGCCTTGATTGATCTGGCACAGGCTTTGGGGCAACCTGCTGGTGCCAATGAACCGTTCAATCAATTGGCCCGACGTCTTGGAGTCAAGGTTATTCATATTGCTGAAAAAGACGGCCAGCTGATCCGTATTCCGCGAAAAACAGGAGAATTTGTCAATACTTGGAGCGTCGATGGTTTTATTGAAGAGTCTTTGGCCCCGGCAGAACTCGGCTGGGGTACCCATGAAACCGAACTTCCTTCTCTGGCGCTCTGCCATGAGTCCGGGCCCCGTCATCAGATCTGTCTGGCCCAACCAGGGTTCAAGACCAAGGTGCGGACCTGGGTTCCTTCGGGGCCAACTTTGGGGATGGTGATCCGCCACGGGGAAGCTCATACCATTACCGATCACCTGACCGTTTGGGAGGAGGGGAAGGCTGTGTACCGCCCCACAGTTCACTATGCCTACCATTGCTGTGAGGCTGCCCAAAACAGTCTGGCAGAGCTCGAAGCCCGCCGGTACCGGCAGCAGGACGAGCAGCGTATTTTGGCTGATGAGATCACTGAGGGCACTGATGAGCTGGGGGTGTTGCTGATGGGGCATCGGCTTCGGGGGTGGTGGTACGGCTCCGAACTCGACATTGTCGAAGCCCGCAGGCTGGTGCCAGGACAGAATGCCACCACAGTTCAAGTGGCGGCGGGCCTTGCGGCTGCCATTCTCTGGATTCTCGCCAATCCGGAAAAAGGTGTTTTGGTGCCTGATGACCTGCCCTGGCGTGAGGTTTTAGCAGTCGCCCGGCCCTTTTTGGGGCGGGTCACCAGCCATGCTGTCAATTGGAGTCCTGCCGATGATCCCGCCGACCGTGAATTGTTCGGTCTTTGGGACGGCAAGGGGGCTTCTGTCCCACCGGAAAGAGAGTGGCTGTTTTCTACCTTCCTTGTGGAATGACCTTCAACTTTTGATTGTTTTTCGGTCTTTGAGCTCAAGAGCAAAGATTCGGCTCTTGCGGGCATGGTTGTAGGTTTGCTGTTTTTTTTCTGGAAGACTGTCCAGAGGGGCTTCGACAAATCCGAGCTGTTCAAACCAATCCACAGTCCGGGTGGTCAAAACAAACACCCGTGTCATCGTCTGCTTAACGGCTTTTTCTACCAGGTACGAGAGAATTTTTCGCCCCATGCTCAAATGCGCGTAGTTCGGATTGGTGGCGATGGCCGCGATTTCTCCTTGCCCTTGTCCAAAGTCATGGAGTGCTCCGCAGGCATGGACCACACCGTCGATTTCATAGACAACGAAGTCGCCCTGCCGGCTCATCAGATCGTCTTCCGTTCGCTTGATCAAAATTCCCTCTTCCATCAGCGGCTGCATCAGGCGCAGCACGTCTCCGATATCGGTAGTCTTCATGGGACGGATAGACTCATAATCGTTGCCATAGACCATGGTACCAATGCCGAGGTTGGAAAAGATCTCCCGAAGAATGGCACCTTCCATACGGCCATCAACCACGTGGGCCCGTTCCGTGCCGTTTTTACAGGCTTTCAGAGCCAGGTCTAGGTATTTCAAATCAGGGTCAGGATTTCCGGCATTGAGCGTCAGGACTTCCTGGGCTTCTTCCAGACTCAACCTCGCCACGCGCCCGTCGCTGTTTTTGACCAGTCCCGGGGGCAGGCTGAAACGGCTGTCCATGAACCCATCGCTGTCGGTGACAAAGAACAGTTTTTCCGCCTGCAGCGCCTCAGCCACGGCCAGGGCGATCTCATCGCTGGAAAGGTTGTACGGCTTGCCGGCGGCATTCCAGCCGATACAAGGAAAAATCGGGATCATCCCCTGATCGAGAATTTGCTGAAGCGGTTCCTTGAGGATTTTCTCTACCCTTCCGGTATTTTGAAAATCCACACCTTCGACCACCCCTAACCCTCGGGCTCGGGTAAAGTTGCCGATCACCGAGTTGGCTTGAAACGCGGTCAGCAGTGTCATCAGACGGTTGGCGACATCGAAGGCTGCCATACGGATAAAGGGGATGGAATCCTGAGTGGCAATGCGCACATCCTTCACCCACTCGCTCTCGGTGTCATATTCCTTGAGCACCGCGTCTATCCACTCCTTAGCCCCCGGAACCAGGATGATCTCAATACCCGTTGCCCTTAGCATGGCCAGATCTTTGAGCAACTGAGGAAAGTGAGGAGCGTTGAGGATGGGGTAATCGATTTTCAAGACAATCGTTTTCCCGTCGAACCGGCTTTGGTAGTAGAACACTTCCCGAATCAGGTCGACTTGCTCACGGTGTTTGATCTCGTCCATTTATCCTCCCAGATAGGCTTTCTGAACCTCCGGGTCGCTGGCCAGGTCACTGGCCTTGCCCTCCATGGAAAGTCGTCCATTAGCCAATACATAGGCTCGATGGGCAACCTGAAGTGCCATACGGGCATTTTGCTCGACCAGCAGGATGGTGGTTCCTTCACGGTTGAGCTTCACAATAATCTCAAAAATGGCTTCTACCAAGAGTGGTGCCAGGCCCATGCTGGGCTCATCCAGGAGCAGAAGGCGGGGTGACTGCATCAAAGCACGGCCGATAGCAAGCATCTGCTGCTCCCCACCTGACAAAGTACCGCCCTTTTGGTGACGTCTTTCCGCCAGACGGGGAAAGAGTGCAAAGGCCTGTTCTTTTCTTTCGTGGATGACTTTGTGGTCCTTGACCAGATAGGCTCCAACTTCCAGGTTCTCGTCTACGGTAAGCCGTCCAAAAATCTTACGGCCCTCGGGAACCTGACTGATGCCTTTTTCGATGATCTTTTCTGTGGGCAGTTTCTGGATTTCCTTTCCTTCAAACAAAATGCTTCCTGTCTTCTGTTTTAGGAGACCCGAGATGGAACGGAGTGTCGTTGACTTGCCAGCCCCGTTGGAACCCAAGAGGGTGACAATCTCACCCTGCCTGACCACTAGGTTCAAACTGCTGACGGCCTGAATCGGTCCGTAACCGGCACAGAGGTTGGTGATTTCAAGCATGGGCGGCTCCCTTACCCAAGTACGCCTCAATGACCCGGGGATGAGCCTTGACTTCGGCGGGTAAACCTTCGGCAATGACCGAGCCGTATTCCAAAACTGTGATGCGGTCTGACAGGCTCATCACCATTGCCATATCGTGTTCGATCAAGACGATGGTGAGGCCGAGATCGTGCTTCAGCGACAAAATCATCGCTTTGAGCTCCTCGGTTTCTTGTGGGTTCATACCCGCTGCCGGTTCATCGAGCAGAAGCAAAGTCGGTTCGAGAGCCAAAGCCCGGGCAATTTCCAAACGGCGCTGGTCTCCATAAGGCAGGGAAGAGGCCAGCTCTCCGGCTCTGGATTCAAGTTTCAAATACCGCAACAGTTCTCTTGCCCTGGTTTCGGCACGTTCCTCTTCTGCCCGAAACGAAGGCAGCTGAAAGATGGCAGAAAGATAGCTTGTTTTCACCTGGTTGTGGTGTCCGACCAGAACGTTTTCCAGCACCGTCATACCAGGGAACAGGCGGATATTCTGGAAGGTCCGTCCGATACCCAACGCGGCTACGGCATCACTTTTCATCCCTGTGATGTCTTTTTCACCAAACAGAATTTTCCCCTGGTCAGGGGAATAGATTCCCGTGAGAAGGTTGAAGAACGTTGTTTTTCCAGCCCCGTTGGGGCCGATGACCGATAAGATTTTTCCAGCTTCAGCCCGCAGGCTGACGTTGTTGACAGCGATCAGACCGCCAAAGTGCTTGGTGACCCCTTCAACGGTCAGGGAGGTGCCTTTCACTTCTCTTCCTCCTGGCGGCGCTTTTCGGGGATGAGCCCTTCGGGTCGGAAGATCATCATCAGGATCAGGATGATTCCGAACACTAAACGCTCGTACTTGGCCGGGTCGACTTGGCTGGGAAGCTGGCTGAAGGGAAAGCCGAGAAATACCGTTCCGTTCTGACGGAGGGTGTTGAGGAACTCGCTGAAACTTTTAAGAAGGTCGAGGTTGAGGATGGTCAGCGCCGAGGCACCCAGAATCACTCCGGGAACCGATCCCATGCCCCCCAGCACCACCATGCCCAAAATGGTGATCGAGGCCATGAGTGTGAAGGTCTCGGGACTGACGTAACCTCGCTGGCTGGCAAACAACACACCCATGGCCCCTGAAAAGGCGGCACCGGTGGCGAAGGCCAGAAGCTTGGTTTTTACCATGGGGATTCCCATGGCTTTGGCGGCGATTTCATCCTCGCGGATGGCGACCCAGGCTCGGCCAAACTTCGACTTGCCCAGATTGACGTTGACCAAGATAACAATGCCTATGACGGCCAGAACCAAAAGATAGAAGAACAACTGGTAGTCAGTGGCCGCCGATTGAGGAATGCCCAACAGCTTCAGCAGGGCTTGGAACCCGTCGATGGGCGGCTTGACAATGCCCGTGATTCCCTGGGGTCCGTTGGTGAAGTTCACAGGATGATCGAGGTTGTTGGCCAAGATACGAACAACTTCGCCTAGACCCAGGGTGACGATAGCCAGGTAGTCCCCTCGCAATCGAAGCGCCGGCAAACCGATGAGGATGCCGGTGAACGCCGTGGCGAAGATGGCGATGATCATAAAAAGGTAAACAAAGTTGCCGTTCAACGGAACCCAGTTGGCAATAAAGTTGGCCGCTTGGGTGGAGCCGAAAATGGCCCAGGTGTAAGCGCCAATAGCAAAAAAGGCGGCGTAGCCCATATCCAGCAGACCTGCCATGCCCACCACCACGTTCAGTCCCAGGGCCATGGCCGAATAAATGCCAATTTGTATGCCTAATTCAAACAAGAAGGTGTTGGCAAACCCGGCAATCGGAATGCTGATCAGGAGAATGGAGGCACCAAGCAAACCCTTAATCCAAGTTGGAACAGAGGGGAGCCGGAGCAATAGGACCAAAACACTGACCAAAACGATGAACAACAGGTCGCCGCCAATTTTGATCGACAGGCCCAGCGTGGCCTCCAGGGTCAGCAAAGCCAAGGCAGCCAGCTTCCATTTTGGGTCGGGCGGCGCTAGGGAAAGCAAGGTGAGGACCACGAAAGCGACCAATACGGCCGGCAGCCCCCAGCCGACAGCCAAAAAGCCCCCGACAACCAGGATAAAACCGAATACCAAACCGAGTCTGGCAACCATAGGAAGACGATTGAGGAGTGCTTTCATACCTTCTCCTTGACGACTTGACCCAACAGTCCCTGCGGACGGAAGAGCAGCAGCAGAATGAGGATGAGGAAGGCGATGACGTCCTTATACTCCGTACCCATAGCTCCATTGGTCAGGGTGGGAAGGAAGGTTCCGGCAAGGGTTTCGATTTGTCCCAATACCAGCCCGCCGACCACCGCGCCTGGTATGTTGCCAATGCCCCCCAACACCGCCGCCGTGAAGGCCTTGATACCGGGTAGAAAGCCCACATAGGGACTGACGGTGGTATATTGCAGGGCAAAGAGCACGCCTGCGACACCACCGAGAGCGCCGCCAATGAGGAAGGTGCGGCTGATGATTTTTTCGGGATTAATGCCCATCAGGCCAGCAGTCGCTGGATCCTGGGCGACAGAACGGATGGCCAAACCCAGTCGTGTCCGGCCTACCAGCCAGGACAAAGCACCCAGCATCACCAGGCTTACCAGGATAAGGATGAGGGACTTGTACTGAATAAAAATACCCAGGACCATGAAGCTCTCGTCCAGGGCACCGACATTTTTCATGCTGAGGAAGAATTCGTTGTGCCAAAGCCCCTCAACCAGGCGAACCAGGTCCTGGAGGACAAAGCTGACACCGAAGGCCGTGATCAGCGGCACGAGGCGGTTTTTTGTTCCCCGTTTCCGCAAGGGGCGGTAGGCCAGTTTTTCCACCCCCACCGCAGTCAAACCTGAAATAAGTCCTCCCAATACAATGGCTAGGAACAAGAGAACGAAAGGGTTGGGGACATAGCCCGAAAGGAGGCGGAACACCTCGACACCGACCACTGCTCCGATCATAAAGATTTCGGAATGGGCAAAGTTGATGAGTTCCAGAACCCCGTAAACCATGGTATAGCCCAGGGCAATCATGGCGTAGACAAAACCCAGGAGCAAACCTTCAAAAAGGACCTGGGGCAAGAGCATCAAAAGCATATCCAAAGGTATGTCTCCTAGGAACGGAAAAAAAGGGCGGCCCGCTCCCCCGAGGAGACGGGCCGTACCCAGGTCAGATCAAGAACGGGAAACTCAGGGAGCTTTGGGGGCTGCCACCGAAATGCTCTTGAACACCTTGTTGTCGGCCAGATCAGCGGTGCCCGCGTACTTCAGGATGTAGTAGTCGGCGGTGCTGATGTCACCCTTGGAGTCGAAGGTCACCTTGCCGGTGATCCCTTCGTAGGTGATGGCCCGGACGGCGGCGGTCACTTGGTCTCTCGTGGGTTTCTTCCCGCCGTTAGCCTTGATGGTGGTCTCAAGGGCCTGGAGGATGATCTTGGCGCAGTCGTAGGCGTAGATACCGAAGCCTTCGAGGTTCTTGCCGTACTTGGCCTTGAACCCTGTAGCCAGCGCAGCCGCCTTGGGGAACATGCTCACAGGACCGGCAACCGTGGTGTAGTAGGTGTTGGCAGCGTTGGCAGGTCCGGCCAGCTTGATGTAGTCGCCCGATTCGAGGCCGTCACCGCCCAAGATGGGCATTTTCAGGCCGCGTTCGCGCAACTGCTTGGTGAACGGAGCAATCTGGTCGTAGGTACCACCGAAGTACACCAGGTCGGGACCAAAAGCCATGATCTGCGTGATGACGGGGATGAAGTTCGACCGTTCTTCCGTACCGACAAAGGCGTTGGCAGGGATGTTGGCCCCAATTTTGACCGCAGCGTCCCGGAAGGCTTCTGCCAGACCCTGGCCGTAGGAGGTCTTGTCGTTCAGGACGAAGATTTTCTTGGCTTTGAGTTCCTTCACGGCGAATTCGGCACCGGCGGGACCCTGGACATCGTCGCGGCCGCAGATACGGTTGACGTTGGCCAACAGGCGGTCGGTGACCCGGGGGTTGGTGTTGGCGGGCGACACAACCACAAGGTTGACAGTCTTGTACACTTCCGACGACGGGATGATAACCCCGGAGTTGAAGTGACCGACGATTCCCAGAATGTCCGGATCATTGATGATACGGTTGGCGTTCGAAACCCCGGTGTCAGGGTTGGCCTGGTCATCGTAGGGAACAAGCTGAAGATCAAAGCCCAAGGCCTTGAACTTGGCCACAGCCTCCTCAACAGCGTATTGAGTTCCCAGCTTCAGCTGCTCACCGAAAGCCGTCTGGCCGCCGGAGAGGGGAGATTGGGTCGCGATCTTGATGACCTGAGCATTCAAGCCCATGGCCACCAGGATCATGGCGACAGTGAGAAGTTTCTTCATGGATACCTCCTGAGGTAACGACCTCATTACAGCATAATTCATGCCAGAAGTGAGAATAAACGGCAAACTCTGACCTGGCAAGGGGTAATTGTAGAAAATACACGGGAGAGGGACTTCGATATTCTTTACATCATTGTAGAGATCATACCGAAATGTAGAAGTTGTGCCTGTTCCGTTGACTTGATTTCCCTACGTGTTCGTTTTAGTTTGGGTCCATGATCACCAAACTTCCGACGGAAAAAGTCAATTTCTGGACCCATGGGGTGGGCTTTCTAGCCTGGATTCCCTTCACCTTGTTTCTGATGACAGTGTCTGCTGGAATGGTTCGGCTGGATTCCAACTTTTGGCCGCTTGGCTTTTCCGGGCCCAGCAGTATTTTACGGATCGACTTGATTGCGGTTAGTCTTATTTATGGTCTCGGTGTGATGTTTTTGTTTTTCTGCAGTGCTTGGTATCACCGCAACAAAAGAACCGAGAACGAGAGATCGCTCTGGCGTACCCTCGACCATTTTGCCATCTTTGTTATGATTGCGGCCAGCTATACTCCGGTGGTTTGGATTTGGTTTGAAGATCCTTGGCGCACTGGTATTCTGCTGTTCCAATGGACCGTCACCTTAATCGGTCTCGGGTTCAAAGTATTCGTGAAGCATGCCCCTCGATGGGTCGACCCGGTGCTCTACCTGCTGATGGGCTGGGTGGCGATTGTCGCCATCGTTCCCTTGTACGAGACTATGCCGCTGTTGGTATTCTTCGACCTGCTTTGGGGTGGAGCCTGGTACACCATAGGTGCCATCATCTACGCGTTGAAAAAGCCAAATCCCAAGCCCGGTGTGTTTGGCTTCCACGAGCTGTTTCACGTGTTTATTCTGGGAGGCGCGGCCTCGCATGCCTCGATGATACTCCGGTCAATCATCCATTCAGCAGGTTGAAGGTACAAAAGCCACCCACCACCGCTATCGTCACCGAAAGGAAGTTCACCCAGTCATTGTTCAGCCATCGCCAGCCGCGCACTAAAGTATGCGGCTGCCCCTTGTTATCGAAGGGGCGTTCCGTCCATTGACCGGTGCTGTCGCGGTAAAGAGCCTGAGCTGTGGCCCCTAAAAAGGAATCGACCATGGATGAGGCAAAGCCCCAGGTTGCCGCGACCACGAAGCCCATTCCGCCTATGCCAGCCAGCAGTCCAACACCTGCCAAGGCCAGAGCCCCCGCCAGCGCACCAAAGGATCCCAGAAGTGTCACCGCGCCCGACTGACCGGCCTCGGCCGGCCGCAAGCCCCAGAGAAGCGTGGGTGCCCTTCTGGACAGAACGCCGATTTCGCCAGCCCAGGTGTCGCTGGCGGCGGCTGCAAAACCTGCGACAATAGAAACCGCCAGGGCGGTCAAGATTGCCGTGTTTTCAGTCATCTCTGTCAAAGGCAAAAACAAGGCTGCTGCCAACATTGGCGCTGTGTTGGCGGCTACCTGCTGCCACGACCGTCGTCCGCCCCGCTGGTGTTTTCCTTCGACCTTGGGACGCAGACGTTTGGCCGGAATACCCAAAAGGCTCGAGCTTATGAAGAATACTGCAAGAAGCGTCCAGACAGGCCAGTCGCCGCACAGCCAGAAGATCACTCCGACAAGCAACCCGCCAAGGGCTCCCGAACCGCTGACAGAGCCGCGAGCAAGGGCCACCAGGCCCAAAAGGGCCGTCGCCCCTAGGGCAGGCAGCAGCCGAGGGCCTAGGATGGCCAATAACCCAACCCAAGAGAACTCTGTCACAGCAGTGCCCACAGAAGACCGCTGGCAACCACCGGAATCAGCAGGTTGTCGAGGCCAAACGGAGTCAGTGCTTCCACCAAAGCCAAGGCCAGGGCGACGATGACAGCTTTACCGGCGGCCGTCCACCACCAGCCGAGGTCTGTCCCTCCCGGAGCGGCAAAAACTGCCAGAAAGGCAAGGACAACCACCACCGTGGCAAGCCAAAGTGCCGCAGTTCCCTCCCAACTCTTTTTTGACCAACGAACGGGGAGGGGATGTCTGCCCCACGTTCGTCCTGTCAGGGCTGCCAGACCATCTCCCCAGCCCAAAACCAGGATTCCCACACCGGCAACCCATAGCGGCATGCCCCCCCAACCCGACCACACCACCATCATGATGAGGCTGATCGGAAAGTAGATGGTACCGAGGTTGCTTTCATCCTTTCCCGGCTCCATAGCCTTGAGGAAGCCGATTTGTCGCGCCATCATATTGAAAATCACAAAAAATACAGGTCCAACCAGACCCCACCAGGGATCCTTGATCAGAAAAAGATAGAAGAACCACCAGTGGCTGACCCCGATATGGATGATTTTCCGACTGGTGAAGCTGTCCACGAACCTCAGACGGAAGAGGCTCACCCCGACACCCAGCACGGCGAAAACAAACACAAAGGAGTACAGCAGTGCCAGCAGGATGTCGGTGGAAATCATGCCTTGTTCCAGCCCTTTTGAACTTCGGCTTGGACGCCGGTGGCCAAGCTGTAGAGCTTGAGAAAGCCTGTCGCATCGTGGTGGTTGTAATTGGACTTGCCGAAACTAGCCAAATCCTCGCTGTAGAGCGAGTAAGGGCTGGTCCGGCCAGAAATCAGGACATTGCCCTTGTACAGCACGACTTTGACGGTACCTGTCAGGTACCGGCTCGAACTCTCGAAGAACGCATCGAGGTTGACCCGGAACGCCGTGAACCACTTGCCGGTGTAGACCAGCCGGGCATAGGTGTTGGCAAGGTTCTTTTTCATTTCGAGGGTTTCACCATCCAGACACAGCATTTCCAGCTCCCGCAAAGCGGTGTAGAGGATGGTTCCTGCAGGGGTTTCGTACACACCGCGGCTCTTCATGCCCACGGTGCGGGTTTCAACCAGGTCGCTGCGGCCGACGCCGTTTTCGGCGCCCAGCTTGTTGAGAAGGTCTAGAAGTTCCACACCCTTGAGCTTTTTGCCGTTGACGGCTACGGGGTATCCCTTTTCGAACTCGAGGGTCACCTCCGTTTCGGCGTCGGGGGCGTCCTTGGGGCTTTTGGTCAGCTGAAACATGGGCTCCAGGGGGCGCTGCATCGGGTTTTCCAGCTCGGCACCCTCGTGGCTCATGTGCCAGACGTTCCAGTCACGGCTGTAGATGTTCTGTTTGGTGATGTTTCCGAGGGGGATATTCCGGGCCTGAGCGTAATCGATGGCTTGCTCCCGGCTGGTGATGTCCCACTCGCGCCAGGGGGCGATGATGCCCAGCTGGGGTGCCAGGGCCTTGTAGGTCATTTCAAAACGCACCTGATCGTTGCCCTTGCCGGTACAGCCATGGGCCACTGCATCGCAACCCTCCTTGAGAGCATAGTGCACTTGGTACTTGGCGGTGATCGGCCGGGCGATGGCGGTTCCCAGCAGGTATTTGCCTTCATACATGGCTCCCGCGCGCAGCATGGGGAACAGGTAGTCCTGGGCGAATTCCTCCTTGGCGTCGACAATGAACAGCTTGCTGGCACCGCTGGCTTCGCCCTTCTTCTTCACGGCATCCCAGTCTTCCTTCTGGCCCACGTCTACGGACACGCCGATAATCTCGGCTCCGCCGTAGTTTTCCTTCAGCCAGGGAATGATAATACTCGTGTCCAGTCCGCCGGAATACGCCAGCGCGATCTTCTTGTAGGTTTTCTTGCTCATGGATTCACTCCTTAAATCATTTCATTACAATAAGAAGGGGGCACCTGATTCCCGTCACCGCCCCCAAACCCCCATCGGATAAGGTTTAGCTCATTTCTCTCTCTTTCTTCTCTGCGACCCTTTGCGGCTCTGTGGTGCTTATCGATTCCCCAGCACCACCGCCTCATCAGCCCCTCTTCAGGTCCTCCGCCAGTAAATCCATCAATACCACATCATGGATCTCGCCTTCCAGCTCCAAAGCCTTGCGACGTCTTCCGATCTCCTGGAAACCGACCTTCCGGTAACAGGCGATGGCTCTGGTGTTGAAGTCAAAGACCCTCAGCATGATGTTCCGCATATTGAGGTAGTCAAAGGCGTAACCAGCCATCAGCCGAATGGCCTCTTCGCCGTACCCCTTTCCCCAATAATCCTTGTTGCCGATAAAAATCCCCAGTTCGCAGTGTCGGTGAAGATGTTCGACATCGTGCAGGCCCACATTGCCGATCAGAGTGTTTCCCTCGGTCTCGACGATGGCGTAGTTGTGCTCTTTCGCGATCTCAGGCAGTTTTTCAGCTTCGGTGGACTCGTTCAGTGCCCAGGAGCAGGAGGTCAGATTTCTGCTGACTTCCAGGTCGTTGAACCAGGCCGTATACTTCGGCGCATCGGCCACATCAATGGGTGAGAGATAGCACTTGGTCCCGATCATTTTCTGGTAGTACATGGATGTATCCTCTCGCTATCACCGAACGATCCGCAACCGCTCGACTCCCCGCTCTTCGAACTCTTTGTCGTACTTTTCTTTTTCCCGCTCAATTCCGGCTTCGGCCTCTTCGGCGGCCTTACCTTCCAGTGTCTTGCCAATCTTCGAGGGATTCTTTTGATAGAAATCCCGACGGGCCAACTGGTCGACCAGCTCGTCCCAGAAAATCTCGCCGTCGTATTCGTCCACCTGTTCGAACAGAACTTCTTCAAAGTCGGCAGAATAGGAATACTGGCCTTCCGCGTCCACCTGTATCCGCTTCTTTTCACCGGCATTCCAGGCGGTGCCCAGTACAAACTGAACAAAGCTGTCCATGGCTGGATCGCGGTCTTCTTCGCCCTTGGTGGCATTCTTCATCCAGGCACCAAAAAAAACCGCTTTTAGCAGCTGGGTGAAATTTTCGTTCTCAAAATCGATGGTGATCTTCATGTTCTTTCCTTTCCCTGAATCTCGGTGACGTCCAATCGGACTAATTGCGTTGCCACTAGAACCTTCGGATCGTACTCCAAAACCGGTCCGCTCGTGAACTTCCCCATGATCAGGTCCAGCCAAAGTTGACAGTAACCAGGTAGGGGCGGTCACCATCGATCAATGCCAAGTGAACGCAGTCGGCGCGGTGCAGAATGTCTGTTAGAATGGATCGGTCGGTCAGTTCGCGGTCTTGTCTCCTCACAGCAATCTCCGATAGCCGTAGCGGTAGGCCTCTTCGAATCCAAGGCTGGTATACAGTGCCCGGGCGATATGGTTGGAGGCGAGCACCTGCAGACACGCGATGCGAGCACCCCGCCGGGCGGATTCGTCGAGCAGTCCCGTCACAAGAACGCGTCCCAGTCCCTGGCGGCGCATTTTCGGGTGCACCACGATGTCAAACAACCAAGCCTGGTCATCTACAAGAGCTGCGTAGCCCCAGGCGACCGCACCTTGGGAAAGGTTCACAGTTCCTACTACCGGGTATTCTACCTTGGCGGCCATTTTCCTTGCCGTCGGTTGAAACCCGGGTTCAACATTGTTGGCCGATAAAAAGGCTTCAAACCAGTCCTTGCCGAAGTCTCCCTTTGCCGTAAACTCTTCTGCGGGCGAATTAGCGGAAAGGGGAAGTGAGCGTGTCATCACGAGGCTTGGGTCGACCCAAGCCCACCCGCGGGCTTCAAGAGTCTCGTCCAACAATCTCCAGTCCGGGTGCTCTGGAAGCTTGACGGTAGGAATCAGCCCAGCCCTTCGATAGCCCGCCTCGACGGCTTCAATGCGGTGCTCGAGATCCTCATCGGCTGGCAGGGAAAGAGGAAGGACTGAGTTAGCCCGTTTGGAATACCCTGCGGCAAACCGCCAGAGCCAACCTCCCTGAACTTCAGATTTGAGGGCGGGCCAACCACTGGCAGCTGCATTTTCCAGGGCAATAATCTTCACTGAGGTCATACGCTGGTCTCAAACCCCGAAAGCCTTCGCCTTCTCCTCCAGAACTGTTCGCAGGATGGCAACGGCTTCTTCAAGCTCCTTTTTGCTCACGGTCAGTGGTGGTGCGAAACGCAAAATATCGGAACCGGCCCGCAGAACTAGCAGGCCTTTGTCCAGGCAGGCAGAGATCACTTCTCCCATCAGCGCTTTCTGAGCAGGATCATGCTTCAGCCGAAGCCCTTTCAAAAGACCCATGCCCTTCACCTGATCTGCAAAGGGAAAATCCTTTTTCAATCCTTTGAGAAGCCGGTCAAAGGACTTGCCGCGTTTGATCACGGTGTCGAGAAACTTAGGGTCGGTGATGATGTCATAAACCCGATTGGCCACAGCCGTGGTCACCGGACCACCTCCAAAGGTGGTGCCGTGGTCGCCCACGTGAACCTGATTGTTGACTTTGGCGGGAATCAAGGTGGCGGACAACGGCAGACCACCAGCCATGGGTTTGGCAAGGGTGACAATATCGGGTGTCAGACCTAGCTGCTGCCAAGCGAAGAAGGTGCCGGTCCGACCGTACCCCCCCTGAATTTCATCGGCTATGATCAGGATGTCATGCTTGGCACAGGTGTCCTGCAACGCTTTGGCAAAGGCTGGGCTGATTTTATCGAGGCCACCCTCTCCCTGTAGAGGTTCGATCAGGACGGCGGCGTAGGTTCGATCCAGCCGTGCCAAGGCTTTCACGTCATTGTAGGGGGCCACTTCACACCCGGGAATCAACGGAGCATAGGGTTTCTGGTATTTCTCTGTAAAGGTCAGACTCAGTGATCCCAGGGTCCGACCGTGAAAAGCTCCGGTAAAGCTGAGAAACTTGTGGTGTCCTTCTCCCTTGGTCCGCAGGGCGTACACCCGGGCGTACTTAAGGGCGGCTTCGTTGGCCTCGGTGCCGGAGTTGCCGAAATGAACAGCGGCAAACTGGCCGGGATTGCCTGTTTTGACGAGTTTGGCTGCCAGTTCCAGAGCCGGTTCGGTGGTATAAAGATTGGACACATGGGTCAGCTTTTCCATCTGTTTGCGGGCGATTTGTGCCAGGTCTTTACGACCATGCCCCAGGGAATTGACAGCGATGCCCCCGGTGAAATCCAGGTAGCGTTTACCGGCTGTATCCCAGATTTCCGTACCTTTTCCATGATCTAGGACCAGGAATTCGTCGGCATAGTTTTTCGGGAAAGGCGGTTTGTGGACGACGGAATCGACTGACATATGTGCTCCTTGAGGTTCGATCTCAGAGAATTGTGGTTCCGGTGATACCCGAAAGCAGTTTGACGAGGTCACCAGGGTTTTGGTAACCACCGATGACAACTTTTCCCACGCCCGCAGCAACGGCTTGGCGCGCGCTGCGCACCTTGGGAACCATGCCCCCTGCGATCACTCCTGCGGCAATCTCAGCTTCCAGTGTCTGCTCATCGAGCCGGGCGATGACGTTACCGTTTTTCAGAACACCCGCGATATCGCTGATAAAGACCAGCGACTCTGCCCGAGAGGCTATGGCCAATTCCTGCGCGGCTTCATCTGCGTTGATATTCAACCCCTGTCCAGACCCGTCTGTGCTGGTCGAATTGACGATGGGAAAGAATCCTCCGGCAACCAGAACGTCAAGCAACCGGGTGCGCGCCTGGGTCACTTGACCGGTTCGATTGGGCGCAAGACCCTGAATCGTTCGGGGAACCCCGGTAAAAAGTCCTCCATCCTGTCCACCGAGTCCTACGGCGTCAAGTCCTGAGGCACGGGCCCTTCGAACCAGATCGATGTTGATTTTTCCACCCAGAACCATGTCGACAACTTCCATTTCCGCGGGGCTCGTGAGGCGGATTCCATCTCTGAACTCGGCCGTAAGCCCCAACTTTTCGCTGACCGCGGTGACTTCTTTGCCACCACCGTGGACCAAAACAATCTTTCGGTCCTTCAGAAAGGCGAGATCTGCCAGGAAAGCACTCAGCAGTGCGGGGTTGGTGGCGACGGTACCGCCAATTTTGATAAAAATCATCATTTGCTCCCTCAGCCCGAAAGGCTCCTAAAATTGATTGGGCACCGACAGCCCGGCGGTTTCGCCAAATCCAAAGCGCAGGTTCATGTTTTGCACCGCCTGCCCTGAAGCCCCTTTGACCAGGTTGTCGAGCACACTTGAGATGATGAGCGAGTTTCCCTCCTGCACAGCGGCCCAATCGCAGCGGTTGGAACCCCAGACCTCAGAGGAAGCTGGAAGGCGTGAACCGACATAACGGGCAAAAGGCCTGCCAGAATACGCCTGGAACCAGGCTGCTTCAGCCTCTGCCA
>JAIFLN010000104.1 GCA_020049045.1 Spirochaetota bacterium
TGGGCACCTGGGGAGACGGCCGCATGTTTATTTTGGGCACCGACGGCACCATCGAGCTGCGAAAGTACATCGACGTGGCCCGCGACAAAGCCGGCGACCATGTGTACCTCACCGACCACAAGGGCGAGCACCACATTCCCGTGGCGGGCCAGGTCGGCTTCCCCTACTTCGGCCGCCTGATTCTCGACTGCCTGAACCGTACTGAAACCGCCATGACCCAGGAGCACGCGTTCAAAGCGGTGGAACTGTGCGTGAAGGCCCAGAACCAGGCGGTCACGCTGAAATAGGGTACTTTGTCCTTATGACTTCACGAGAAATTATCCTTGCCAATTTGAACCACACCGGCGCTCCCAGGCCGGGAATCACCTTCGACCGGGGGCGGCAGTGCGACATGGTCTTCGCCTCGCCGGGGGAACCGACCGGCTACACTCCCAAGCGGTGGCGCGAAGGAAACAAGGAGTTCTACGACGACCGCTGGGGAAACCTGTGGTTCCGCATGCTGACCGGTCCGGTCAAGGGCGAAATCCATACTCCGGTCCTGGAAAACTGGGACCGGTTGAACGAGTTCCAGGCTCCTGTCTATGACGTGAACGAGGCCGCAAAACGGATGCGCGCCGATTTTGCGCAGGACACCACAGGGGAAAAATTCCGCGTGGCAGGGATTGGCGGCTGGGTGTTCGACAACGCCCGGTATCTGCGCAAACTTGAAGTGTACCTGCTGGATTTGGCGTTGTACCCCGACGAACTCCGCGTTGTCCATGAGCGCGTGGCACAGATGTACGAACAGCTGATTCTGGCTTCCGCTCTGGCAGGGGCCGAGGCCATCGCCATCGGCGAGGACATGGGCACACAGACAGGACTGCTGTTTTCTCCCCAGATGTTCCGCGACTACTTCAAGCCCTTGTACTCGCGTCTGATGGGTCTGGCCCACGAAAAAGGCATGAAGGTGCTGATGCACAGCTGCGGTCAAAACCGCGCCATTCTGGAGGACCTCATCGACTGCGGCGTCGATGCCTTTCAGTTCGATCAACCCACCGTTTACGACATGGAAGAACTTTCGGCCCTGTTCCGCCAACGCCGGGTCGCCCTCTGGAGTCCCATCGACATCCAGAAGGTTCTTCCCACCGGAAACAGGGAGTTCATCCGCTCAGAGACGCAGCGGATGTGCCGCTTGTTTGACGGTTGCCTGATCGTGAAGGTGTACCCTGACCTTCCAGGAATCGGCGTGGCCGAAGAATGGGACCAGTGGGGCTACGAAGCCGTCCTGGAAGGGTGCCGTTCAGCCCTTCGGTACTGAATTCAAGTCCCGGTTGATCTGGTACACCACTGCCGGGGTGAAGGCCTTGGCGTCCATACCGGCCACCATTTCGAGGGTGAAGGCCTTGGCCATGGTGAACATGGGGTGATCGAACAGCCGTGACAGGTATTTGCGCAGCACCCGCTCACCCGCTGGAACCGCCAGAATGTCCTCAATCGAGTCCCGGATGGAGAAGAACCCCGCAGGGTATTCCAACACCCCGGGCTCACCAAAGACCACGTCGGCGGTGAACCAGTTGGCGGCCATTCCCTTGCCCTGGTCGGGGCAGGTGTAGTTCACCGTGTTCGTCTCCACCCTGCGGAACACCGCCGAATCGGTTTGCTGACCGCACCGGGCCACGACGATGTTGTCTCCCCAGACCAGGGGCACTCCCCGGAACACGGCGACCACCCCTTGAAGCTCACCGGCGTACGTCCTTCCGTTGACCTCGAGGGTCAGGCCGGGGCGGTTGCAGTACACTTTGAAGTCCACGGACTCCTGCGTCCGCTCAACGTACCGCTTGGAGGTAAGGTGGACCACGGGCTGCGCCGACCACACGGCCTTATAGTACCAAAAAGCGTCTTTGCGGGTCTGGCGGTCGTGGGTGACCAGGCCCTTGTTGTTCATGCCCTTCACGCCGCCCTCGTCCCGATTGGCCGCTGCGAAGTCGAACATATTCCACACATAGGTGCCCCAGAGTTGGGGGTTCTTTTCAAAGATTCCGTAAACCGTTTCGTGGTAGAGGGCGTGATACTCCTCGGTGTAGTCCTTGGCCCGGGGTTGGTCGGTGTGGTAGGCGATCAAGCCTTCGGCACCGTACTCGGAAACCCCCAGGGAAAGGCGGGGCGCTTCGTCGCGGAACGCCTCGAGCCACGGGGCGAAGTCGGCAGCCTGTTTGTAGTACCACCCGAAATAGAGGTTGTAGGCCACCACATCGGTGAGCGGATTGAGGGGCCCTGCAACCGGGTAATGACCCAGTTGGGCCTGGGTGGTCAGCCGCCAGGGGTCTTCCCTTTTGGCGGTCTCGGCCAGGCGGCCCACCAGCTGTTGCAGCTCGGGGGGGACCCCACCGATGGTGATTTCGTTCTGGACGCCCCAGAAGCAGATGGAGCTGTGGTTGTAGTTCTGCCGGATCAGTTCCACCAACTGGCCGACAGCATTTTCACCGGTGGGGTCGGTCTTCGACGCCCGCGAGATAAAGGGAATTTCGGCCCAGACCACCAGGCCGGTGCGATCGCAAAGGTCTAGAAACCAGTCGTGATGCTGGTAGTGGGCCAGACGTACCGTGTTGGCGCCAATTTCGGTCAGCAGCGCCAGGTCCTGATCCATATCCTGCCTGGTGATGGCCCAGCCCTGGCCGGCCTTGTCCTGGTGACGGCACACCCCCCGCAGCGGGGTGGCGATACCGTTGAGGAAAAACCCCTTGGCAGGATCGACCTCGTAGTGACGAAGACCAAGGGTGTGCTTCCTGGTGTCGACCACGGAATTGTCTACCGATAGCGTGACCTCGACCCGGTACAAATACGGGTCAGCAACGCCCTGCCACAGGTGGGGTTGGAGGATGGTCAGCCCTGAAAGAAAGCTTGTCGCCTGGGTGACCACAGCAGTCTGTTTGGCTTCGGCCACCGGCACACCATCGGCGGTAAGCACCTGGAAATGGCAGGTGGTTTTTTGAGGTTGGCCGGATTGGTTGACCACCTTGGCCTGGCAGCTCACCTTGGCCTGCGCCGCACCGACTTCGGTCTGCGATAAAAAGACTCCTGAGGAACCATGATCTTGCAGGTCGAAGTGCACAGGTGGAACCACGAGAAGCCACACCTCGCGGTACAGTCCACCAAAGAAGGTGAAGTCGGCCATCAGAGGGTAGATCTCCTCGATCTCGCGGTTGTCCACCTCGACTTCCAGAGTATTCTCACCTTCCCAGCGGACCACTTCGGTGACTTCGACCCGAAACAGGCTGAACCCGCCCCTGTGGGTGGTCAGGGTGACACCATTGACCCGTACGGTGGCCACACTCTGCGCCGCCTCGAATTCCAGGAACAATCTCTGGCCCCGATGCGCCGAGTCGGCTGTCCAGGTGCGTTGGTACACATGGGCGCAGCGCAGATAGGCGGCGGTCACCCCGTCCTCGGCGTTCCAGGTATGAGGAAGGCTCACGGGAACGGTGGGTCCGGAAGAGTCCGCCCGGCGTACGGTCCAGCGGTCTTGAAAAGGAATTTTTTGGTTGATGGTGTTCATAAAAGGCCCCCAGTTTTCAGGATAGGGGGAAAATCCTGGTCAAAACCAACGATCTTTTGCACTCAATTCACAATTAAGGCACTAGAATCACTAGATGCAATGGCTGGAACCTCTGCAGGACATCACAGGACTAGATCTGACCCTTTGGCACCAGGGCCGGCTTACCGGAGCTTTGGTCAGGCACCCTGTACCTCCAGCCTTGGATTTTTCACCGGAGGACCGAGAGAGCCTTGGCCAGCGTTTGCGCGAGACTCCGGACGGGGCCTGCCACGCCGCCACCCGGGGGAGTCTGGAATACGTAGTCGTGGCTGCACCTGCCCCCGCCGAGCCTGGTTCTTTGCTGTTCCTCGGCCCGTTTCTGACGTTTCCTGTCACTCTCGAATTCCTCCACCGCCTGATGGCCGACCTCAAGATCGGTATTGCCGACCGGGTTTCTCTGGCCACCTTTTATCAAGCTCTGCCCGTGGTCGCCAGCCGCTATCCGGGAGCTTTGGGAAGGGTGGTCTTGGCCTTCTTGGGCTACCAGGGCGCAGCACCGATGTTTCCCTTTTTGGCCGACCCCCGGCACCCTGAAAAAACGACCCCGCTGGGAATGCTCAACCACGAAGCCATTGAACGGCGTTACCAGGTGGAACGCGATATGCGCCGGGCAGTAGCCAGCGGGGACAGGGAACTCCATGCCCAGATTCTGCGGACCCACCGCCAGCACCTGCACCTGGCCGACCGCGTCGAAGGAAACCCGTTGCGGTCGGCAAAGAACCTGGGGTTTGTCGTCAACACCCTGCTGCGCCTGTCTGCTGGCGATGGGGGCTTGCCTCCTGTGGTTCTCCACCAGATTTCGGAGAAATTTGCGGTCGCCCTCGAAGCGGCCCGTACCACGGGAGAGGTGTTCGCACTGCAGGACTCCATGGCCGCCGAGTACCTGGACAAAGTGCGGCAGTACCGCAACCAAGGTCTGTCCCCGGTTACCCGTCGGGTACGGGACCATATCCGGCTGCATCTGTCCGAAAACCTGAGCCTGTCCACCCTGGCCGCCCGTTTCGGATTGTCACCCTCGCACCTGGCCAACCGGTTCCGACGGGAGCTGGGCCGGACCGTGTCGCAGCAGGTTAACTTGATCAGGGTGGAAGAAGCCAAGGAGCTGCTCAACAGTTCGGACCTGGCGATGAAGGAAGTGGCGGCGCTGGTGGGGTTCCGCAGCGACAACTACTTTTCCCGGATCTTTCAAGCCTCAGAAGGAGTCAGCCCCGCAGCGTGGCGCAGAAATCGTCCAGTTTTCGGCGGGCCTTGAGCCAAGGTTCCCGGTCGCCCTGGGGACGGTACTCCACCAGCGGGAACGAGCGTTCGACCAGCTTGCGGGCCTCGTCCTGGTCAGCCACCCAACCCAGGGCACGGGCCTGTACCACCAAGTTGCCCAGGGCGCTACCCTCGATGGGGCCCGCCAGGACGGGCAGTCCGGTGGCGTCGGCGGTCAGCTGGCACAGCAGCGTATTCTGGCAGCCGCCACCGACCATATGGATGCGCTCCAGCTTGATGCCCCGGATCCGCTCAATGGTTTGCAGATGCTTCTGGAAGGTCAAGACCAAGCTTTCGATGCAGGCACGGGCGTAACCGCCGGGGCCTTGGGGGGCCTTCTGGCCAGTTTGGGACCACCAAGTCTCCAGGGCCAGCTTCATCGAGGCCGGCTGGAAAAACTCATCGGCATCGGCGTCGACCAGCGCCTGAAACGGTGCGGCGGCGGCGGCAGCGGCGGTGAGCGGACCGTAGTCGGGACAACCATCCCACGAAGCCTTGAGCTGCTGGATCAGCCACAGCCCCATGCAGTTTTTCAGGTAGCGGTAGGTGCCGTCGACCCCGGCCTCGTTGGTGAAGTTGGCGGCCCGCGAGGCCTCGCCGGTTTCGGCGGTTTTCGACTCGATGCCGATCAGGCACCAGGTGCCGGTGGCGATGTAGGCAGACCGGTCGTCCCTGAGGGGAATGGCGGCCACAGCGGAACCGGTATCGTGGGTGGCTGGGGCAACGATGGCGGGGCTGTGGATTCCGATTTTCACTGAGGGGGCCAGGATGGTTCCAGGCATCACCGGTTTGGAGAACAGGCTGGCGGGGATACCCAGCGCGTCGAGGCTGGCTTTGTCCCAGTCACGGGTGCGGGCGTCGAGCAACTGGGTGGTACTGGCGTTGCTCAGCTCATTGGCAAGGGGTGCCCCCAGGCGGTGGGCCAGCCAGTCGGGCATCATGGCAAAATGCCGGGCCTTTGCCAGGGTTTCAGGAGACGAATGCTTCCAGGCAGCCAGCTGGAACAGCGTGTTGAAATGCATGGTCTGAATACCGGTGCGCTGGTAAACAGCAGCTTCACCAAGCTTGGCGAAGGTGGGGTTCATCAGCTCACGGGTGTGTTCGTTGCGGTAGCAGCGGGGGGCTTCGAGGGGCTTGCCGTCAGCGCCTGCCAGCACAAAGTCGACACCCCAGGTGTCGATACCCAGGCTCACAACCTTCTTGTCGGCACCGATTTTGGCCACACCTTCACGGATGGCCGCCTCGAGAAACTCGGCATCCCAGCGCAAATATCCGTCGGCCATCTGGGGAGGACTGGTGAACCTGTGAACTTCTTTCAGATCCAGCACGCCTGCCGTCAGAACTCCGGCCATGACCCGCCCGCTGCCGGCACCCAGGTCGACCGCCACCATCACTTCCGCTGTTTTTGCCATCCTTTTCCTCCTCCTTGATTCGACCACGGGAGAGCCTCGCGGTCCATGCCTTTTTCTTTTCCGTACCATGGACTTTTTATGATAGTCTGGTGAGGGCGGTTCTCCTTGTTTCACTTCAAACCTTTCGGCCGTTTTCTCCAGCGATACCCACTGACTGACCGGGTCACCTTTTCGTTTGACGCGCCTTCGGCAATTCTTGCAGGGGCCTTCAATGGTTTGGCCATCACCTTCACGGGTATTATCGGCCGCAAAATCGGTATGGATTCGTACATGCTGGCGCTGATGTCCATCAGCATCTTTGTGGGGCTGTTTCTCAGCGTCTGGGTGGGACATTTGTCCGAAAAAGGAGACAAGGCTGCGTGGGTGTTCTGGCCGGGAGTGATTTCCCGGGGTGTGGTCGCCCTGGGAGGCCTTATCGTCAACCCGGTGCTCTTTCTGGTGGTGATGTGCGTGTATTACATCGTCTCGACGTTTCCGGGACCGGCCTACTCCAGCATCATGCGGTCCAACTACTCCGACCGCCACCGCGGCGCCATCATGGGTTCCATCCGCATCATCATCCAGCTCACCTCGGCAGTGACGGCGGGTTTTGCCGGCTGGTTTATGGAAGCCAACTCGGCGGGTTACCAGATCCTCCTCCCGCTGGCAGCCTGCTTTGGCATCGCCAGCAGCCTGTCGTTCCGGCGGGTCAAGGTTCGAAAAGCGTCCCCATCGGTGGAAGGAGAGCTCCACCAGCCATCGTTCCGTCAATCGCTGCGCGAAATTGCCAAAGACCGCTGGTTCCTTCTCTTTTGCGCCGTCTTTTTCGTTATCGGGTTTCCCGACAAACTGATCATTCCGCTGGAACCAATCCGCTTTGTCGACGAGCTGAACATGAGTTACGGCATTGCCGGAGTGGTGCAAGGGACCATCCCGCTGCTCGGGTCCATTTTGGGATACTTTCTGTGCGTCCGGTTCAG
>JAIFLN010000129.1 GCA_020049045.1 Spirochaetota bacterium
CCCCAGCTCAGGTCGAGGAGCTTCGCAAGCAGCAGTCCGCTGTGGCGAACAAAGAAAAGCTGCAGACAGAGATGGTTGCCCGTTTGGAGGCTCGGTTTGCCGACCCAAATGCACCCTTGGGACCCGAGGAACTGAAGCGCCTCGAGGCCGTCAAAAAGTACGCCCTTTGGGGCGAGGAAGCTCCGGATAAAAATGCCGGTCTCGAACTGCTCAAGCTTTTGGGCCGCCCCCAAACGGACGCCGGTGCTCTCCATCTGGTGATTGATTCCGGTCTTTGGCACAAACATGAGAACCTCGATGTCCATCGAGCCGGTTTAGAAGCCGCGTTTGAACCGGAACTCGAAGTAGCGGCCGCTGCAGCAGCTCAGTCCCGCCAGGATCCGGCACACACCATCGATTTGACCCGCCTGCACAGCGTCACCATTGACGACGACACAACCACGGAAGTGGACGACGCCCTTGCCGTGGAAACCCTTGGTGATGGGCGGATCCGGTATTGGGTCCATATCGCCGACCCTGGCCGCTGGATCGCACCGGGCACACTGCTGGACCTCGAGGCCCGCCGCCGGGGAACAACCGTGTACCTGCCCACCGGACGGTTCACGATGTTTCCTCCCTCGCTGGCGGAAGGTCCCTTCAGCCTCAATCCTGGAGCCGACACCCCGGCTCTGAGCTTTGGTTGCATCCTCTCTCCCGATGGTAACTTGGTTGAGTACACCGTAGTTCCCAGCACCATTCGGGTCGCGCAGCGGTTGAGTTACCACGAAACGGAAGCCCTTCACAGCGCCGCCGACCCCCTGATCACAAGCCTTGCTCAAACCGCCGCTCTTCGAGAATCCTGGCGCCGTGCCCAGGGTGCCGTGATGATCAACCTCCCCGAAACCGAGGTGAAGGTCGACCTTTCGTCCAACAAGGTGGAAATCGGAGTCTATACCGCCGAAGCCGCCCGCGAATGGGTGGCAGAATTCATGATCTTGGCAGGGGAGGCCGCCGCGCGCTTTGCCTCTGAAAAAAACCTTCCTGTTTTGTACCGCGTTCAAAAATCGGGCGACCCCATCGCTGTCGACCACCTTCCCGAGGGACCTGTCCGCGAGTTTGCCAAAATCGTCTCCATGACCCGTTCCGGCCTGTCGGTGGAGCCTGGTCCCCATGCCGGTTTGGGCCTGACGACGTATGTGCAGGCTTCCAGCCCTATCCGCCGTTACGGAGACCTGGCTGTCCACCGCCAGTTGAAAGCCGCTGCCGCCGACGAACCGCCTCCGTATACCGCCGACGAGCTTGCCTCACTGGCCGCTGAACTCGATCCCCTGAACGGGCAATCCTCCAAAATGGAACGCAATGCCGACCGGTACTGGGTCACCGAATACCTGGCCCGGCAGAAAGGGAAGCTCTGGAAGGTTCTCTTTTTAGGGTGGTACCGGGAACAAGACCGGTTGGCCCAAGTCCTGATCGAAGAACTGGGTTATCGAACCGTGATGAAGCTCCCCAAAGACAAAGCACTTGGGGAAGAATTCACCATCAAGGTCGGGGCTGCTGATGCCCGAAAAGAACTGCTGACGCTCCAGGAGGCCTGAAATGCACAAGGACCTGAACCTAATCCGCGCCAAGGGCGCCTTCATCATCGACATGGACGGGGTGATCTACCACGGTAACCGTCTTCTCAAAGGAGCCGCCGAGTTCGTTGCCTGGCTCCAGAAGAACGAAAAGAAGTTTCTGTTTCTGACCAACTCCAGCGAACGTTCGCCGGTTGAGCTGTCTCAGAAGCTGGCGCGTCTGGGCATTCAGGTCGGTCCCGAGCATTTTTATACCAGCGCTCTTGCCACGGCAGCGTTTCTGGCCAGCCAGCGGCCCGGCGGATCCGCCTTCGCCATCGGCGAACCGGGGCTGATCAATGCGCTCTATGCCGTCGGCTACACCATGAACAATGTGAACCCCGACTACGTGGTGGTGGGGGAGTCCCGCTCCTACAACCTTGAGACGCTGGAAAAGGCCGTGAAACTGGTTTTGGCCGGTGCCCGTCTGATTGGCACCAACCCCGACATGACCGGCCCCACCGAAGCAGGGATTGTTCCTGCCACGGGTGCCCTCATCGCTCCCATTGAACTTTCCACAGGTCGCAAAGCCTACTTTGTCGGCAAGCCCAACCCGCTGATGATGCGCAGCGCGCTGCGTGCTCTGGGTGCCACCCGTGAAATGACCGCCATCATCGGCGACCGCATGGACACCGACATGATTGCCGGCGTCGAAACCGAAATTGAAACGGTTCTGGTCCTGTCGGGAGTCACCCAGCCCGGCGACATTGACCAGTTTGCCTACTCTCCCAGGCACGTGCTCGAAGGCGTGTTTGAAATACCGGAGTAGCCTAGCCATGGGTTTGACGGCGTTTCGGTGGTTGCTGCTCCTGTGTTGCCTCACCGTCCCCGTCGCGTGGGCTCCGTGCCTTCCTTTCAATTTCGAGCGCTTGGGCTTCGAACAGGGCCTAGGGAGTGAGCGGGTTCAGGTCATCACCCAGGACCAGGAAGGGTTCCTTTGGGTTGGCACCTGGAACGGCCTCTACCGGTGGGACGGTCAGCAGTTTCGCTTGTTCGAACACAATCCCGAGGATCCTTCCAGTCTGGGAAGCAACTTGGTGACCTCGCTTTGTGCGAGCCTCGACGGCAGCCTCTGGGTCGGCTTGGGCGATGGTGGCGTTGACAGGTATAACCCTGACACTCAACTGTTCACCCACTTTCGGAGTGCGGAGTCGGCAGGGGGAGTTGTCAGAAGTACGATCTCGGCCCTCAAAGAATACGACGGTGCAATCTGGATAGCCACCCAACAAGAGGGGATCTACCGGCTGGAACCCTCCACCGGTAAACTCCAACATTACGGCAACAACCCGGCGGACAACCGGACGATTGTCAGCAACAGAACCTATGCCCTTTTATTCGACCGCACAGGCTCGCTCTGGGTTGGCACAGACAACGGGTTGGACCGAATGGACCCGAACAGCGGATATTTTACGCACTTTCTAAGCGATCCAAGTCAAAAGCTCAATACGGCCGGTCACCTCCTCCTTTCCCTGGCCGAGGATTCAGAGGGAAACCTCTGGCTGGCCGTCTATGGTCTGGGCGTGTTGCAGTTCGATCCCCGCACAGGTTCGACCAAGCGTTATTTGATCGACAATCCCTTTCGAGTGATCAAGGACAAAGCTGGCACCCTATGGGTGGGTACCACGACTCGGGGTCTGAACCAGTATCTTCCTGAAACTGACCGTTTTCTGGAACATCAAAACGATCCTGAAAGGGCGACCAGTCTCCCCCTGGGAAGAATCAGCAGCGTCTTTGAGGATGCAGGCGGCAGTCTGTGGCTCGCCATTGATGGCAGCGGACTCGCGGTGTGGCATCCGGCGAAAACGGCCTTCAGCCACTACACCTCTTCTACCTCTCCAAACCAAAGGGCAACCGCTCTTTCTTCCGATTCCGTCAGGGCTATCGTACAAGACCACAACGGTTCGGTCTGGCTGGGAACCGCAGCAGGTCTAAATCGGCTTGACTCTATGACGGGTCTGGTCCAATCCTTTCGCCACAACCCTTCGGATTCTCGCAGTCTCGCCGGTGACAGCCTGTACGCGGTGCTCGAGGACCGTGCCGGTGCTATCTGGGCCGGAGGATTCACGGGCCTGAGCCGACTGGACCCCAACACGGGGCGGTTCACCCGCTTTCAACACGAAGCCAATAACCCTCAAAGCTTGGCCGACAGTTATGTGAATGCTCTGTGTGAAGACACCGAGGGGAATCTCTGGATTGGAACCAAAAATGGGCTGGACCGGTTTGAGTCGGCGTCGGGCACCTTTTTCCACGTCCCCTCGATAACGGGCCAAGTCCAAAGTCTGGCTCAAGGGAGTCAAAGCGCACTGTGGGTCGGAACTTTCGGGAGTGGGCTGTACTGGCTCCCTTTGAAGGGGGGGCCTGCCACTCGTTTCGTTTCAGACCCGGTAAACCCCTCCTCACTTAGCAGTGACAGTGTCTGTGGAATTTACGAAGACCGCAACGGCAACGCCTGGGTTGCAACGCTAAACGGGTTGAACCGTATCGATGCTGTTACCAAAGCCATCAAGCGGTATTTCAGGAAAGACGGACTTGCCGCCGACACCGTGCTCGGCGTTGTCGAGGACGACAAGGGGTTGCTCTGGATCAGCACCTTTGGGGGACTGTCGCGTCTTGATCCGCAATCAGGAACCTTTCAAAATTATGACCGGACCGATGGGTTGAACAATCTGGAGTTCGAGTTCAATGCTTATAGCCGCACTCGCGACGGGCGACTGTGGTTTGGCGGTAAACGGGGCATCGATATTGTCGATCCAAACAAGCTCGGGGCCAATCTCGAAGTTCCGCCGGTGGCCTTCACAAACTGGGAGGTCAACAATGTTCCCCGTTCCTTCACGAAGGCGAAGTCATTAGAGCTATCGAGTACCGACCGTGTTCTGACGGTAGGATTCGCGGTCCTGAATTTCGTCAATCCCGCCAAGAATCAATACCGCTACCAGCTGGTGGGGTTCGACAAAGATTGGGTTGCCACCACCAGCCAGCGGCCCTTCGCCACCTACACCAACCTCAACCCAGGTGACTATTTATTCCGCGTCAAGGGTGCTAACAACGACGGCGTTTGGAACGAAGTCGGAACATCCTTCCAGCTGACGGTTCTCCCTGCCTGGTGGCAAACCTGGTGGTTCGTGGGCTCTTGTGTCATTGCAATCATGACCCTGTTCGGTTTTGTCTATCAAACCAAAGCAAGACAGCTGCGGATCGAGAAGGCATCCGCCGCTCTGACTCGGGTGAGCGAAGTCAAATACCGCACTCTTTTTGAGTCTTTTCCCATGGGGATCTCCGTCACGGATTCGGTAGGCAAGATTCTCGAAGCCAACACCGTCAGTAGTAATCTGCTGGGTATTCCTATCGACGACTATCGAGGCCGATTGATCGGCGGCCCTGAATGGCAGATTCTTAGAGCCGACGGTACCGTTATGCCCCCCGAAGAATATGCTGCCAGCGTAGCGCTCCGAGAGCACCGCAGGGTCGACAATCAAGAAATGGTCATCGTTAGGCAGGGTCAGGAAAAGACGTCCGTCTGGCTCAACGTCACGGCAGCACCTATCCCCTTGGAAGGCTACGGAGTCGTCATCGGCTATCACGACGTTACCGTTGAAAAGGAGACGGAAAAGAGAATTCGATTCCAGGCCACCCTGTTGGACGCGGTCGGCCAGGCTGTTATCGCTACCGATCCCGCTGGAGTGATCACCTACCTGAACCGGGCGGCCGAAAAACTGTACGGTTGGTCAGCCTCGGAGGCACTGGGACGGAACATCATGGAAGTCACTGTGCCCACCGTTTCGCAAGCCCAAGGCCAACAGATCATGGAAAGACTCTCTCAGGGCTGCGAATGGTCGGGAGAGTTCAAAGTCTGCCACCGGAACCAAACCACGTTCCTGGCCGAGGTGATCGACACACCCATCCTTGCCGCCGACGGCTCCTTGGTGGGAATCATTGGCATCTCTTCCGACATTACTCAAAAGAAGCAGAAGGAAGCAGAGAACTTGCGGCAAGAGCGTCTAGCTGCGGTAGGGCAATTGGCGGCAGGGATCGCTCATGACTTTAACAACCTCCTGACAGGCATCATAGGCTTCGCGGAACTCTTGAAGCTGAAACCAGAGGTTCCCGAAGGCGCCCATCCCGATTTGACCCGCATCATCAAGCAGGGGCATCGAGCCGCGCAACTGACGCGGCAGATTCTCGATTTCAGCCGACAATCGGTGATCGAGCCCCGTCCACTGGATCTAAAGTCCCATGTCAACGAATCCATACGGTTCCTCGAGCGGACGATCCCCGAAACGATCGAGATGGATTTCAGCTGGCTTCCGTTCAACTACACCATCAACGCTGACCCTGCAGGCCTCCAGCAGATCCTCACCAACTTGGCCGTTAATGCCCGGGACGCCATGCCGCAAGGTGGTCGTCTGACTTTCGCCCTGTCTCGTTTCTCGTTGGCTCCCCTAGTGGTTCCCCCCTGCGAAGGCATGCCCCCTGGAGAATGGGTGAAGCTGTCGGTTTCAGACAACGGAACCGGAATGACGCCCGAGGTTCTACCGCACATCTTCGAACCGTTCTTCACAACAAAAGAGTTGGGTAAGGGAACAGGCCTGGGTCTTGCCCAGCTTTACGGCATCGTCAAGCAACATCTGGGCTTCCTTTCGGTTGAAAGCCAAGAGGGGAAAGGAACGACGTTCAGCTTGTACTTCCCGGCGATCGACACCGCGCCAGTGTTGCAGGGCGAGGCTGTTGGGCCTGTTATGGGTAACGGCCAGACCGTTCTTATCGTTGAGGACGACCCCCAGGTTCTCCAGTTTCTTGTCCTCAGCTTGGAAAGGCTCAACTACCAGGTCTTGACGGCCACGAACGGAGGTGATGGCCTCGAGGTTTACCGCGCTCACGCCCACCGCATCGCTTTGGTCCTGAGTGACAGGATGATGCCCTTGGTCGACGGACTAGCCCTTGCCCGGACCTTGCTCGCCGAGGCGCCGAGCTTGAAAATCATCCTGATGAGCGGCTACTCCCATAACCCGAACCACGAGACGGAATCCTTGCCCAACGTGGTCGCGTTATTGCCCAAGCCCACCAGTCTGGACCGTTTGTCTGCAACCCTGGCCAAAGCGCTGAGTTGAGCGGCTGTCAGTCCAGCAGCATTCTCACGTGGCCGTGGTAGTGCTCGTCGCGCAGCTTGCGCACATCGGGGCTGGCCAGGTAGTCCTCGAAGCCCATCTTGCGGTCGATAAACCCGCTGGGGGTGAACTCGATCACCCGGTTGGCCGTGGTGCTGTTGAGCTCATGGTCATGGCTAGTGAACAGAATCACCTCGGCAAACTCGGTCATCGCCGTATTGAGCGTGGTAATCGATTCCAGGTCAAGGTGGTTGGTGGGCTCGTCCAGCAGCAGCACGTTGGCGCCCACCATCATCATCTTGCTCATCATACAGCGGACCTTCTCACCTCCGGACAGCACGTTCACCGGCTTGAGTGCCTCGTCGCCGGAAAACAGCATGCGTCCCAAAAAGCCGCGTAAGTAGGTTTCATCCTGGTCCTTGCTGTACT
>JAIFLN010000200.1 GCA_020049045.1 Spirochaetota bacterium
GACATGATGTTTGAGGATGAGAAAGCCGCGGTACTGTTGGATCGGATCACGGCTTTCTCGGAAGCCTGTGTGGCCCGCATGGCCCGCGCCGGGGTCGATGTGATCCGCCTGGGAGACGATATCGGAACCCAACGGGGTGCCATGATGAGTCTGGAGCTTTGGAGAACCTGGCTGAAACCACGCCTTGCAAAGGTCATCGCTGCAGCCAAAGCCGTCAAACCCGACCTCTTGATCTTCTACCATTCCTGCGGTGACTGCCGCATCTTTATCGAAGACCTGATCGAGATTGGAGTTGATATTCTGAATCCGGTGCAACCCGAGGCGGGCATGGATTTTCTCGAAATTCACCGCACCTACGGCAACAGAATTTCCTTTTGGGGGACCTTGGGAACCCAGCAGCTTTTACCGTGGGGCAGCCCACAGGACGTGGAAAAGACCGTGCAAGACTACCTCGAAGCCTGCGGGAATCGGGGTGGAATTGTTCTGGGACCTACCCATCTGGTCGAACCGGAAGTCCCCTGGGAGAACCTCGTCATGATGCGCGAGGCCTCGAGAACGGTGGGTGCCGAAGTGGTCCAGGTTCCTTAGTCGATAGTTACCACGACTTTTCCTCGGCTCTGACCGCTTTTCAGCCACGTGAAAGCCGCTGCGCCTTCCTGCAGGGGAAACACCCGGTCAATCACGGGCTTCAGGGATCCCTCCCTCATCCATTGGACCAGTCGGACGAGGGCCAGGCTCTCTGGTTGGCCCATGACCGAGCGGTAGCGTCGGCGTCCCAATGACAGCCAAGGACCTTGGATCAGAGACTGACTGATTTGCCGCATCGATCCTCCCGAGACGACCGTGACTCCGCCGGGTACCAGTACTTTGCCGTAATCCTTAAGCGGCCGGTCTCCATTGGCCGCCAGTACCAGCTGAAAGGTTGGTTCAAGGGTGGTGAAATCCTCAGCCCGGTAATCGAGCACCCTTTCGGCACCCAACGCACGGACCAGGTCGAGGTTCCGCTCACTGCATACCGCCGTGACCTGTGCTCCCAGCGCTTTGGCGATTTGGACGGCGAAGGTCCCCACACCACCGGAGGCACCGTGGACAAGCACCGGCCAACCTGGCTGCACCCCCCCCACCTCCACCAGGGCCTTCAAGGCCGTGACTCCCGCCATGGGAACCGCTGCGGCCTGTTCGAAGGTCACCTCGGGCGGCAAGGGGGCCAGGACCTTCGCCGGGCCCACCACATATTGGGCCAAAGCTCCCCACCGTGCACCAGACAGGTCACCAAAAACCCGGTTCCCGGGCTGGAGATTCGTGACACCAGGGCCGACGGCATCGACAACTCCTGCGACATCGGCCCCCAGGGCTGTGAACCGGGGCCGGGTCAGGCCCGTTTGAAACCGCACCGGGAAAGGCTTTCCTTGCATCAGGTACAAGTCGGCAGCGTTGAGTCCGGCGGCATGGACTCGAATTCGGACTTCGCCTTTTGCCGGTTCCGGAAGCGGTGCGTCACCATACACCAAACCCTCAACGCCGCCATACTTGGTCCATAGGAGAGCCTTCATGACGGTGTCTCTTCCGACCGTTGCTGGTCTTGTTTGATGTAGCGGCGCAGCTGCTTCTTGCGCTTGCGGTCGCTGGGTGAACTCTTATCGCCTCCGCCCACTCCCAAGAACAGCAACATGATGAGGAACGGCAGTCCGAAAGCCTGCCAGTAGTCCATGGTACCCAGGCCGAAAAGGTCGGGCATCAGCCAGTTCCAGAGGCTTTGAACTAAAAGTCCGTAGAGGGCAAAAAGTCCGACGGCCAAAATGGCCAGCCCGATCCCCACTCCGATCTTTTCCCCGAGGTTCCTCTTGTCCCACCAGGAGTCGGCGTCCCAGTCCCAGTCCGTCTTCTTTCCTGCTTCCTGCATGATTCTCTCCTTCTACTCTTCGATCCAATGGTTCAAGGCACGCGCCAGGCTCTTCAACGCATAACGTTTACGGGCGGTCAGGGTGTCGATGCCAACGCCGGTGGTCTGGGATATTTCGCGGAAGGTCAGGCCGTTAAACACCTGAGCTTCGAGGACGGACCGCTGTTCAGACGGGAGTCCTTTCAGGGCGTCGTTTAGGGCGTCGACGAGGCTGGCACGGATGTAGGCATCCAGGGGATCCCAACCCGCTTCGGCAATGATTTCTTCGAGGGTTTCCTCGGCGACATCGCGTTCGCCCACGGCCCGGCGGACCCGTTGATGGCGCCAGAGGTCAATCAGCCTTCGGGTGACCAGCGAGGTGATCCAGGCCGGCAGGTTTCGAATTCCCGAGAGGAGCGGGAGCCGTTCCATGGTCTCAACGTAGACGTCGTGGACCAAATCTTCGGCTTCTTCCAGACCCTGTCCGGCTGCCCTCAGCCGCGCTACCAGACGAGGTTTCTCAGTCTGGTAGGCGTCGGTAAGGCGCTCTTTTTGGTTACGCATCGTTACCATCATCGACGGACGAGGCGAAGTTTTGGTGTAAGAAAAGAGAGTTTTCTTCTTAGGCCTGGCTCTCACCCAGCTTGAGGAAGGCTGCGGGTTTTTGCTTGGCCAACCGGGCGGCCAAAACGTAGCCGACGATGGCTGCTACCGGCAAGCTGGCGGTCAGCCCCCAGGCCAGGGCCGGCGATGCTCCGGTGAGCACCTGGAAGTTGAGAATGGCCAAAAGCAAGATCACGGTTAAAATGGCCCCGGAGGCTAAGGGGAGCAGTACAACGTTCAGGGGTTCCCACTGCATCTCAGGACGCCTACCAAAGTAACGGGTCACAGCGAAGGCCGTTGCGGCCATCAGGGCCATGATGCACAGGGTTGCCACGTTGGTCAGCCATGAGAACAAGGCCAGTACCGGGTCTGCTCCTGTCACGATAAAGACGGCTAAGATGACTCCGGCCAGGCCTGTCTGCAAGAGTGAACCGAAATGAGGGCTCTTGTGGGTACTGTGGGTTTCTCCCATCTTGGCGGGGAGCAGTCCTTCCCGCCCCATGGCATAGAAGTAGCGGGCAGATGAGTTATGGAAGGCCAGCAGCCCTGCAAAGACACTGGTGACAAAGAACAGTTGAAGCGCGGCGGCAACGCCGGAACCGGCATACCGCTCGGCCAGTTCGAACAGAAAGACGGTCGGGTCGGGTAGGGAGCCCAGGTGAGACACCAGGTTGGCGGAACCTTGTCCAATGATCATGCACCAGGCCGAGAAGATGTTGAAGACACCCACGACCAGGACGGCAATATAGGTGGCGCGGGGAATGGTCTTTTTGGGATTCTTGGCCTCTTCGCTGTAGATGGCTGTGGCTTCAAAGCCAATGAACGAGGCAAAGCAGAACAGCAGCCCGATCGAGGGGGCCGCGCTCATGGCTGCGTCCCAGGTGAACGGCTGTATCTCGAAGCCTTGCGCTCCACCTTTGGCCAGGATGAGAAAATCCAGCAGCAAAGCGATGGCGTATTCCAGGATGACCAGAACTCCGAGCACCTTGGCGGAAAGGTCGACTTTCCGGTAACCCATCAAGGCAATCAGCCCCCAGGCGAGGATAACGAACACCCACCAGGGCAGATTGATGCCCACCGTTGAGGCAAGCCCTGCCGCGGCGACACCGAACAGGCCATAGAGACCGATCTGCATGGTGTTGTAGCCGAGCACCGCGACCATGGCGGCTGACCCGCCCATGCGGCCACCGAACCCTTTGGTAATAAAGGAGTAGAAACCTCCTGCACTGGTTACTTCTCGGGCCATCGCCGTGTAGCCCACCGAGAAGGCAAGAATGCACACCATGGCGATCAACAGCAGGAGCGGGAGACCTGGGCCTGTGCCCACCAACATGGCCACGGGAAAGCCTCCAGCCAGGCCGATCAGGGGGCCGGCCGCCGAAACCACGAAAAATACGATGAATCCCAGGCCCAAAGAGCCTTTCTTCAATTGATGCGGGGAACCGGACGGGGTAGTGTCGCTCACTTTGAGCCTCCTTCAGCAGTCTCGACCAAGGGCCGATCTTGCGTCACGCTACCCATTCCTCCCCGGACAGGTCTTGGAAAAATCGGAACTCTTCACAAAAAGATTCCAAAATGAATTACAAAAATCCCATAAATACATAAATGTAGGACACGAAACCAAAAAAAACAGGCTCTCTGCCTTAACCGGCCCAGGAGAATTGGCGGGGAGTCTTGGTGCAGAAGGTACGGAATTCATTGATGAAATGCGCCTGATCGTAATAGCCGGCCTCCTCGGCGATCTGTGAGAAGTCCTCCACCACCCCTGCTTCGATTTTTCTCAGAGTGTTCTGAAACCTGACGATGCGGCTGTAGAACTTAGGCCCGATGCCCACATGCTTTTTGAACATGTTGTCGATATGGCGGGCACTGTAACCTGACTTCTCTTCCAGTTCATGGATGCGCAGGTCACCGTGGCTGCGATGAATCTCCCCTAACAGGTAAGGCACAATTTCCGGGGCCCCGCTACCTTGTCGGTTTTTCCAGGGGAACTGCTGAAAAAGTGCAATTTGTGTGGGAAAAGGGGCACTTCGGCAGATGGTTTCCACCAAATCGCAGGTGTCCGGGCGAAGGTCAACCAATGAAACTTCCCTTTCGGTAAACTCATCGAGGGGACAGGAAAGGATGGCTTCGGCTGCGGAAGGGTAGAACCGAGCACCGAAATATCGCCCTCCCTGAACAAAAGGAGGACGGGTTCCTTTCTTCACCGAACCGCAGACATAGGCGGAGGGTTGCGGAGCCGAGCAATGAAAGACGAGGTCGATGGTGCCGTCGGGAACGACAACCAAATCCTTTGCCGGGTCGCCCGAGACCACAAACGAGTAGAACTGGATTCCTTGAACCCGTTCGCTCTCTTCCCAGGAAACATAGGCTTCACCGGAACCCTCGAAGAACGGTTGTCTGGGTCGATATGAACTCTGAACCATGGTACACCCCCTGCTCTGAACTCAATGTGATCACAGCATTTTTCATGCCAACTCCTGTGCGGATTTTTCCAATACCGAGCAGGCGCGTTCTTCCATACTGCCCTCATGGAACGACAAAACTATTCTTCGGGCAGCCCCCTCGAGGCTTCGACAGGGTATTCCCGCATGGTGCGTCTGGGTGACCAGCTTCACGTCGGCGGGACGACCTCGGTGACTCCTGAGGGCACGGTGGCGGGTGAAACTGTCTATGAACAGACGCTCTACATCCTCAACAAGTGCCTGGCCCTCATGCATGCAGCAGGCTTTGCGCCGTCAGACGTCTACAAGGTGAAAGGGTACCTCACCGATATGACCAAGGCCGGCGAGGCTGCCCGCGCCTACAGTGAGGCGTTCCACGTGGTGAAGCCCCTGTTCACTCTCGTCGGCATCCAAGCTCTCAATCGTCCTACCCAACTGGTAGAACTCGAATTCGAAGCGTATCGGGGTTGCGCCTTGTCCAACCCCCAAGGAGTATCATGATGGCCCTTCCCCGAATTGATTTTCTGTACCTGAACGAAGAAGACATGATCCGTGCCGGGGTTTGTGACATGGCCGGCTGTGTCGACGCCATGGAGAGCATGTTCCGGCTTCTCAAGCTCGGCGACTTCCGTATGGGAGGGCCCAACAACAACTCCCACGGTGCCATGGTGCTCTTCCCCGACCGACCGCCATTTCCCAATATGCCTAAGAACGGACCCGACCGGCGGTTTATGGCCATGCCGGCCTACCTGGGCGGCGAGTTCGACATGATGGGAATGAAATGGTACGGGTCGAATGTTGAGAACCGCACCAAGGGTCTGCCCCGGTCCATCCTCATGCTCACCCTGAACGACAAAGATACCGGTGCCCCGCTGGCGCATATGTCGGCCAATATACTGAGTGCTTACCGTACCGGCGCTGTGCCGGGGGTGGGAATTCGCTACTGTGCCCGACCCGACGCCAAGGTGATCGGAGTCATTGGCCCCGGCGTTATGAGCAAGACCACCTTTGCCGCCGCCCTGGCCGTCCGCCCGGCCATCGATACGGTTCAGATCAAGGGCCGTGGTGCCAAGAGCATTGAGAGCTTTGTCGAGTATGTGAAGCGTGACTACCCGCAGGTGAAGAACATTACCGTGGTCGAAACCATGGAAGAAGCGGTGAAGAACGCCGACATCGTGTCTCTTGCGCCATCCTCTCCCACCGGAGACCCGTCTGAGTACCCTTATCTCCACGAGAGCTGGATCAAGCCCGGGTGCATTGTCTGCTGTCCCGGTGCCGCGCGTTTCGACGACGACTTTCTTCTCAACCGGGCTCGAACCATCACCGACAACATCGGCCTTTACGAAGCCTGGGCCGAAGAGATTCCGTATCCAGCTTACCACACGATTCCCATTCCAGCCGTGCACTCCATGGACCTCATTCACGAAGGCAAACTCAAGAAAGAGGACATCGACGACTTAGGCGACATCATTTTGGGTACCGTCCCCGCCATCCGCGATCCCGAGCAGAAGATCATCTACTCAGTGGGCGGCATGCCCATCGAAGACGTCGCCTGGGGCACTATTGTCTACCGCAACGCTCTGAAGAAGGGCATTGGTACCGTCCTCAATTTGTGGGACAAGCCTTACCTGGCCTAGCCATGAGAATTCAACACCATCCCATCTTGGGGCCGATGAGCCAGAAGCCCGTTGTGACGTTTGTTTTCGATGACCAACCGTGTGAGGGGCGGTTGGGGGAACCCATCGCCGCCGCGTTGTACGCTGCCGGTCATAAAATTCACCGCTACACCCAGCGCGAACACAAGCCCCGGGGCATTTTCTGCATGATCGGCAAGTGCACTGATTGCGTAATGGTGGTCAACGGCGTTCCCAATGTGCGCACCTGTATCACCGCCCTCGAGGCCGGCATGGACGTACGCACTCAGGACGGATCGGTGGCGAAGCGGGGGTTCCAATGATCCGTAAGGAACTTCTGGTGGTGGGGGCGGGGCCTGCGGGACTGTCGGCGGCCATCGAGGCCGCGCGGCGCGGCGTGCAGGTTTTGGTCTTTGATGAGAACGACCGACCGGGCGGCCAGCTGTTCAAGCAGATTCATAAGTTCTTTGGCAGCAAGGAACACCGGGCCAAGATCCGGGGTTACCAGATTGGTACCGATCT
>JAIFLN010000155.1 GCA_020049045.1 Spirochaetota bacterium
GAATTTCGGGTCTGATGCTGTTGTATTTTGGCGGGAAAGCCGTTATGGAGGGCTCTCTTACCCCCGGAGACTTCACAGCCTACTTGTCGTACATCGGCATGCTGATCTGGCCCCTGATGGGCGCTGGAATGGTAGTCAACATGCTGCAACGGGGTGCTGCCAGCCTGAAGCGGATCAATGAGATTCTGGATACCGAACCGGAAATCCGCTCTCCCGAGGGAGCGCTTTCCCGGCCGTCCCATTTCGGCCTGACTCTGAAAAACCTCAGTTTCCGGTTTTCTCCTGACGGCCCAGCGGTCCTCGAGGCTATCGACCTCGCGATTCCGGAGGGGACCTTTTTGGGAATTCTAGGGCGGCTGGGGAGCGGCAAGTCCTGCCTTTCGGCGTTGCTGCCCCGTTTGTATGACCCTCCTCCAGGCACCATTTTTCTGGACGGCCGCGATATCCGAGACTACGAGCTGACGGAACTCAGACGCTGCTTCAGCATGGTTCCTCAGACCACGTTTCTCTTTTCCGACAGCATGAAAAACAACATCGCCTTCGCCAATCCCGAGGCCGGAGAAGCCCGTCTGCGTGAAATGGCCGAACTTTCGACCATCAGCCGCGATATGGATACGTTCACTCAGGGGTGGAATACCGAGGTGGGGGAACGGGGTGTGACGCTCTCAGGCGGTCAGAAACAGCGGCTTTCGCTCTCGCGGGCCTTGGCGGCCGAAGCTCCCATTCTGATCCTTGACGACGCTCTTTCGGCCGTTGATGTCGAAACCGAGGAAAAGATCATCAGTCATCTTCAGGAGACCCGTAGGGGAAAAACCAACATTTTGATTTCCCACAGGGTCAATACCTTGAAACACTGCTCACACATCATCGTCCTGGATGCCGGCCGGATTGTTCAGCAAGGTACCCATGAAGAGCTGATGCGGCAGCAGGGGTTGTACTCCGAAATAGCGCTTCTTCAACACGTGGAGGCTCTATGAGCGACCAGGATGTCATCAAGGGCTTTGATGCCGCTATTCTGCGCAAGCTTTTTGCGTCGCTCAAACCTTACCGAGGGACGGTTGTGGTATCACTGCTGGCGCTGACGGTGTCCGCCGCAGCGGAACTGGCGGTGCCGGTGCTGCTTCAAAGCGGTATTGACCAAGGGGTCATGAAGAGCAATCTGGACCATTTAGCGCTGGTTTCTCTGGCCATTCTCGCCATGATTCTGATAGGTATGGTGGCCTCATTTTTTCAGGTTTATTTGCTGTCCCGCGTCACCCAGGACGTGATGAAGGACCTGCGAACCAGTCTGTTCGCCCATTTTCAGAGGCAAAGTTCGCGTTACCTCTACAACCACCCCATCGGCAAACTGGTGTCCGCGGCTACCAGCGATGTTGCCACCCTGAGCGAGTTCTTCAATACCCTGTTCACCTCTCTTTTACGAGACTTCCTGGTGATGCTGGGGGTGGTGGTCACGCTCTTTGTGCTCAATGCCGAGTTGGCCTTCTACACCGTTCTGAGCCTGCCGCCTGTCTTGATTCTGGTCGCACTGTTTCGTGTCTGGAGCCGGGGGGCCTTCCGCCGGGTCCGGGCTCAGATCAGCCGGGTCAACGCCTTTCTATCCGAACATATCCAGGGTATCTCGATTGTACAACTCTTTGGCCGGGAAGAAAAAACCCGGGAGGACTTCAAAAAGGAGAACCGGGGTCTGCTGCATGCCAATTTGACCGAACTGATGGTCAATGCGGTTTTTCGTCCGCTCATCGATGTGCTCTGGGCCATCTCTCTGGGCTTTCTGATCTGGTTCGGTACGGGTCTTTCGCTGGAGGGCACCCTGACCCTCGGTGTTTTGATCGCCTTCATCAACCTCGTAGGACGTTTCTACCAGCCCGTCGGGAGCATTGCGGAAAACTTCACCTTGCTGCAGTCGGCCATGGCCGGAGGTGAGCGGGTGTTTGGCTTCCTGGAAGACCATCAGCCGGTTCCCGACACCGGGGCAAGGTCGCTGTCCGAGGCTGCCCGGGGTGACATCCTCTTTGACGATGTCCATTTCCGTTACCTTCCCGATGAGCCGGTGCTGAACGGACTGAGTTTTGAGGTTTTGGAAGGACAGACCGTTGCCCTGGTGGGGTACACCGGTGCGGGCAAAACCACCATCACCAGCCTTTTGACACGCATGTGGGACATCGACGGGGGAAGCATCCGTTTCGGGGGCATGGATCTGAGGGAGTTCCGTCTGCAAAGCCTCAGGGGGGGCATCCAGAGCGTTCTTCAGGATGTATTCCTTTTCAACGCAACCATCTATGACAATATTGACTTAGGAAGAGGCCTTCCCTTGGAGCGTATTGAAGAGGTCTGCCGCCACGTTCAGGCACACGGCTTTATCGAAAAGCTCCCCGAGGGTTATCGGACGGTTTTGAATGAGGGAGCGACGAACTTGTCCGCAGGACAGCGGCAGCTCCTCTCGTTTGCTCGGGTTCTGGCCCAGGACCCCCGGGTGCTGATTTTGGATGAAGCCACGGCCAACATCGATACCGAGACCGAAACTCTGATTCAGAAGGCTCTGGGGGAACTGCTGAAGAACCGAACCAGCCTGGTGATCGCCCACCGGTTGTCGACCATCCGCCAGGCCAACAAAATCCTGGTACTCGACGAGGGGCGGATAGCCGAAGAAGGCACGCATGAAGAGCTGATGGGAAAAAAGGGGTTCTACTACAACCTTTATAAGCTGCAGTACGAGAAGAAAGCTGCCGTCTAGGAGCCTGAGGGTCAGTGCCTAAGGTCCACCAGCAGCCCTTGAAGCTCGTCGACTTTCCGCAGAATCTCGAGCTTGTCCTTCTGGTTGGAAAGGACGTAGGCACCGAGCTTTTCCAGCTTTTCATCGACGACGTGGAGCACACTGTATTTAGCTTGCCGGTTGACCGTGCCGTCCTTGCTGAACCGCTTTCGACCTTCAATTTCGGCGACATCCATCGATCCGTCAACTACGGTCCTGATGAACCGGCCGACGGATTTCTTGTAGGCGATCACATTTTCCGGGCTGGGGTTGCGCACCAGATCCTGACCGGTGGAATAGACCTCATCGAGAAGTTTCTCGAGTTGCGCTTCGGTAACCTGTCCGGCAGCGGTAGTGTCCGACAGGGGGGAAGTGTCAGAAGTCTCGGCCTTCCCGAGAAAACTTAGGAACCCTGTTTTGGTGGTTTCGGGAGAACGCCGTCCTTTTTTTACGGCAGGATCCTCTTTGCGGGGCAGAAACGGCAACGGCTGCCCAAGACCACCAAGTCTGTCCATGGGCTAGTCCTGGTTGAGGGGCGTAGCGACCACAGCCTTGGGGTCGATCTTCAACGTAAACGCCTTGGGGGTCTGCAATGGGTGGATGCCCTCCTCACGGATGCGGGGGGTGGAACAGCAGTAGCCTTCGACCAAAACGCCGCGCTCCATCTGAATGCGGGGAGCGAAAAGATTGCCAACGACGAGCGCCGAAGCCAGTAAGGTGATACGTTCGGTGGCATACAAGTCACCTTTGACCACACCGCTGACCACAATGTCGCGGCCAGTCAGACTTCCCTTGATCCGCCCCGTCGTCGAAACCAGAATTCGACCCTCCGTGGTGATGGTGCCAAGAAAATCTCCGTCAACCCGGAAAAAACCATGAACGACAATGTCGCCTTTGAAGGAAGAACCGTGCCCGACAATGGTGTTGATGAAGGCAGACCCCTCGGGTCCCCCTCCTCTCACGGAGCGTCCTTGTCAAACAGATTGGAAGAAAAACTCAGATACTTGGTGGGGTCGACGACCTGGGTACCGATGCGCACCTCGTAATGGAGGTGAGGGCCGGTGGTTAAACCCGAGTTGCCCAAAGCGGCGATGACCTGACCGCGGACCACATCTTGTCCCTTGGTGACATAGGACCGGGAAAGGTGCCCGTATTTGGTCGAAAAGCCATAATTATGCTTGATGTCGAGGTAGTGGCCGTACCCCAGGGCCTCGTAATCGACCTTGGAAACTTTGCCGTTTGCGGTGGCAACAACAGGGGTGCCCAGCCGCTGAGCGATGTCGATACCCTTATGCAGGTACCATTGGCCGGTGAACGGATGAACCGCCGGACCGAAGGGGTTGGTGATCCAGCCCCGGACATCCTTTAGAGGCCACAGGGTTGGAATATCAACCAGCAGCGATTTCTGGGACGAAAGGACATTGCTGATCTGCGCCAGGGGGGCCGAGGTGGTTTCAAGGTAAGTCCGCAGGTTTTTGAGCTCACCGACTTCACGGACGGCCCCTTGCTCCACCTGCTGGAGGCCGACAAGCGACGCCAGATCACCCCGCACCTGAGTGTTGGGAGCCGCCTGCGGAGCGGCCACCCCGACAATACCCATGGTGGAATTGAGAGTGTCTTCGAATTGCCGTGCGACGCTTCGCAGCTGGGCAACTTCTTCCCGGACCAGGTCGAGGTTGGTCTGAGCAGACTCCAGGTGGTCGCTCTTTTGCGCGAGCAACCGGTTGATTCCTGTATAGCTGGAAGAGTACCAGAGAAAAGCCCCCACCACGCCCAGGGCAAGAAACGAGAGAAAAGTAAGGGCAAACACTGAGATTTTGAAATTGATGATCTTCCGCTCGGAGTGCGGAATGAGCATAATGGTGAAGTTCTGTCGCCCCAGGGTCCAAAACCGACCCAACGATTCACCCGCGCGACCGAAGAACCCGCGGAAGCCACGTTTGACCTGCCGCGCCACCTGATCTTCCCAGTTCTTATATTGACTGACCGGTGACAAGCCCTCATCCCTTCGATGCAAGCATCGATGAATCCGATGTACCATCGGTATCTTCCAAAACTACCCGGAAAACCCCTGTTTGTCAATTCAAGGTTGACCAACCAGACCTTCTGATGTAAATTTCGTTTTGAAGGATGTCGTCCTTCCCTTCCCGGACATGTATTTTTTCCTCGCTGTGGAGAGCCCATGAAACTATTTGATACGCACTCGCATCTGAGTCTGATCCACGACGACCACATTGAGCAGCTTCTTCTCGCCCAGGAAGCCAAGCGTGAAAGTGTCGCGGGAATTTTGAGCATCACCAATAATATCGGTGATTTTTTTACTGTGCACGAAAACCTGAAAACCGCCTCCAACGTGTTCTTTGCCGTGGGCGTGTCTCCGTCTGAGGTGCTTCATCCTGGCCGCGACTGGGAGCAGAAGGTTGTGCAGGGTGCAGCCCTCGAACGCGTCGTTGCCGTAGGTGAAACAGGTCTGGACTACGAAAAGAAATACGGTGACAAGAAGAGCCAGATCGAGCTTTTTCTTCGCCAGCTGGAGCTGGCAGGGCGTCTGAACCTTCCCGTCATCATTCATAACCGGGGTGCCGGCGAAGATGTCCTCTCGATTTTGCGTGACAAGATTCCCAGCCGGGGAGCCATTTTGCATTGCTACAGTGAAAATGTCGCCTTTGCCCGCAAAGCCCTGGATCTGAACATTTACATCAGTTTTGCCGGCAATGTGACCTACCGCAACGCCAGGGAGATCCAGGAGACGGCCATCGAGATGCCCCTCGACCGCATGCTGATCGAAAGTGAGAGCCCGTTCCTGATTCCCAGCGAACACCGCGGCAAGCGCAACAAGCCCAGCTACCTGCCTTCGACTCTCTATCATATCGCCGAACTGCGCGACGAGGATCCCGAAAAGGTGGCCGCTCAAATTTTTCAAAACAGCCTCGACGTGTTCAACCTCAACGGAAAACTGTAGGAGACGCAAACCATGGCATTGATCAAGTCTGCCCTTGAACTGGCCCTCGAAAGAACCGAGGGCCTGACGGTTGATAAAGAAGAACTGCGGCGTAAAGACCTGTTCAATCAAGGTCGCATTGCCGCCGCCAAGGGCCTCGAAGAAGGGATGGATCTGTTTGAAACCACCGTCAAGGCGCAGGAAAAGGCCCTGAAGAAGCCCGAGTATACGATTTTTGCCGAAGGCGCAGCTGACAACCTGCTGAGCCGGATTCTGCTGGCCTCAGACCCCGCAGCGACGGCCACCATGGGCAAGGTAGGAGAATTGCTGGAACGGCTGACCCATAAAAAGGCTGGCCCTCGACTGCAGAAAATTGCCGCCATGATTCAGCAGTATGCAACCGAACTGGGTCAGCTGCGGCAGGCGATCGGACAGCAGCTGGGACCGCAACTTCGCCAGCGGGCTCAGCAGTCGGGTGCCAACATGGCTCAGTATGTGATGGAACGCGATCCTGCCTACCTCAAGGTGCTGTCAGAAAACCTCGAACCTCTGCGGGCCGAGTATCAGCAGACCCTTGATCAGCTCAAAGCCGAAGTTCGAACTCTGATTTAACCAGGTGAGCCAGCCGGTTGACGGTGGTTTCCAGGTCTTCGCGGCCAACCTTGAGGCGTAAGTCGGCCCAATGCTCGTAAAGCGGCTGGCGTTCGTCGTACAGCTGCTGAAGGCTTTGACCCGGAGCCAGCACGACACCCCGGGTGGCGATGTCGCCCAAACGCCGCTCTATCTCACCATAGGGGACATCGATCCAGACCACGGCCCCCAGGCGTTTGAGATGGTTCATTCCCGATTGGTGGTACACCGCGCTTCCTCCGGTGGATACCACCGATTCTTCCACGCGAAGGCCGCTGAGAAGCCGGTCTTCCGCGGCAAGAAAAGCCCCGGGACCGCCCTGGGCTAAAATCTCATGAAGCCGCAGACCTTCTTGTTTCTGAAGAAGCAGGTCGGTGTCGACAAAGTCAAACCCGAGGACTTTGGCCGCCAGCACACCAACGGTGCTTTTGCCGCTGGCCGGCATTCCGATCATCACAAGGTTGCGCAGCTTCAAAGGGAGCTTTCTCCCCGGATCAGCGAAAGGAATTCCTCACGGGTCTTCTGATCAGCGCGAAAAGACCCTAGGACGGCGCTGGTCACCATCGAGGAGTGCTGCTTTTCTACCCCCCGCATCATCATGCACAGGTGTTTGGCTTCCAACACAACGCCAACACCGAGGGCCCCTGTGGCTTCCATGACGGCCTGGGCTATCTCTTCGGTCAGCCGTTCCTGAATTTGGAGCCGGCGGGCAAAGACGTCGGCAATACGGGCGATCTTGCTCACTCCAA
>JAIFLN010000084.1 GCA_020049045.1 Spirochaetota bacterium
GACCGTCCACAGGCGGTACTCAGAGAACTCTTGGACAATGGCCTGGATTCTGGTGCCACGAGGCTGGAAGTCCGCTGGGAAGACGGAGGCGTCAAAATGCTGGAGGTCATCGATGATGGCCACGGCATGGGTAAGGATGATTTGGAGCTCTGCTGGCTTCCCCACACCACCAGCAAAATCGAAACAGAAGAAGACCTCGACACCCTGACCAGCCTTGGCTTTAGGGGAGAAGCACTGGCGAGCATTGCGGCCTGCAGCAGACTGACAATCGTCTCGGGGGTTCAGGGAAGCCCGGCTTTTCGTCTCACTGTGGAAGAGGGGCATGATCCTGTTCTGAAGCCCATTTCGGGTGTTCCAGGAACCAGGGTTTTGGTTGAGGATCTGTTTGCGGCAATTCCTGCCCGCCGCCGGTTCTTAAAATCGGCAGCAGCAGAAGGGACACTTTGTCGCCGGGTGTTTGATGAGAAAGCCCTGGCAGCCCCTCAAACATCGTTCTCCCTTTGGGTGGACGGAATCCGCAAAGAGGATTATCCGGCTCAAACCGAGGCTCAGCGGGTCTTGTCGGTTCTAGGGACTCCCTGGAAGCAAGAACGAATGCTTTCTTGGTCTGCGGAAGGGAGCGGGTTCTGCCTTCGAGGCTACGCTTTGAAACCACCCGAATCCCGCCAAGACCGTAAGGGAATTCGTATTTATGCCAACCGGAGACCCCTGCAGGAATATGCCTTGGTTCAGGCAATCTGCCACGCTTTTGAGGGATATTTGCCCGGAGGAGCTTACCCCTTGGCGGTTCTCTTTCTTGAAGTTGACCCAGCCTTGGTCGACTTCAATATCCACCCGGCCAAGCGAGAAGCACGCTTTCGGACTCTGCCTGCCATACATCAAAAAGTTGTAGAAAGTCTCCGACTGGCATTGGAAGAAGAAAAACTCAGGTTTTCCCCGATGAGGTCGGCTCCAGTGTTTCAGGAAGCTCTAGGATTTGAACCGAACGCTTCTGTCCACCCTCAAAAGGGTTGGGCGCAGATAACCACGCCTTCCGTTTGGGAGACGGAAGGAACGGAACTTCGAGAACCGGCTTTAAGCGATCCTTTCCGGTATCTGGGGCAAGTCTTGGGGGTGTTTCTTGTTGCCGAAATCGGGGAGGATTTGTATCTCATCGATCAACACGCTGCCCACGAACGAATTTTATACGATGGGTTTCGTGACCACCAAGGCCAAATGCAGGAATTGCTGTTTCCCCGCCGGTTTTCTCCCGAAGAAGAGGTAGCCCCTCTGCTGAAAATGCAATGGAAAGACTACGAAGCTCTGGGAGTCAAGCTCAGACCGGTGAGTGGAGATGAGTATGAGCTGCTTGCCCTGCCCCAAACCGTTGCAGGTCTGGAAAAGACTGTCATCGAATTTTTACGTTCCAACGTCAAACCGGTGGCGGATTTGGAAAAAGACCTGTATGCCAGTCTTTCCTGCCGGGCTGCCGTCATGGATGGCGACCCGCTGGATCCAGCTGCCGCCCGCGATCTGCTCCGCCGGACCTTCGCCTTGAAACACGCCCGTTGCCCTCACGGCCGTCCGATCTGGACAGTTTTGACCAAGAAAGAACTGTTTGCCAAAGTTGGTCGCTTGGTCTAACCAGTCGGACTTATTGTTTGAGAACCGCTTCGATTTCCTTCTTTCTGGAGTAGCTTGGGAACTTGGTCAGCAGATCCTGATAGACTTTCTTTCCACCTTCGGTGTCACCAAGGTCGTAAAGCACTCCCCCCAGCCGGTAATACGCGTCCCAATATTTTGGTGCCAGTTTGATCAGATCCTGCAGAACGGTCTTGGAAAGGTCCTTCTGATTGGTCTCAATGTAGGCCAACGCCAGATTGAAGCGAATGTCAGGTGTGTCAGTCTTTTTATCCAGGGCCTTCTTGAAGAAGTCGATGGCCTGCGTATACAGCTCCTTGGTCATATAGAGCTTGCCCAGGTTGTTGTTGACCTCAAGATTGGCCGGCTGGAGGGCATAGGCTTCTTTGAGAACATTCATAGCTCCGTCGAGGTCACCTTTCTGCTCTAGAATTGTGGCGAGATTGACCCTTGAATCAATCCGTTTGGAGTCCAGTTTGAGCGAGTTCCGGTAGGCCGTGGCTGCCAGATCGGTGCTCCCTGTCTGCTGGAGCACAAACCCGAGATTATAGGAGAAGTCGGGGTCCGTCGGATCGAGGGTAGCGGCTTTTTGAGCGTAGTCCAAAGCCTGAGTGATCTTCTTGAGTTCGAAGGAGGTCAGCGAAAGGTTGTAGGCGACTTCGGCATTTTTATTGTCAGCGGCGAGGGAACGCTGAAGTGACGCTTCAGCCTCAGCAAAGCGTCCCGCCAAATAGTACGAGCTTCCTAAACCAGCCTGGTAAGTGGCCCTGGACGGATCCAGTTTCACTGCCATTTCATAGGCTTTGAGCGCAAGATCCAGTTTTCCCTGATTGCCAAGGGTTCTGGCAACCCAGTAGTGATACATTGCTGTATCGGGCTTCAGCTTCAGGGCCGCCGAATAGGCTTCATAGGCTTTTTTGTCGTCCTTCATATTGAAATACGAACCACCCATCAAATACTGGGCCAAAGCGTTTTTAGGGTCCAATTTGACAGAGGACTGAAGTGCTTCAACAGCTTGGGAGTACTGTTTGTTCAAGAAATAGATCTTTCCCAGTTCGTACCAGTAACCAGAATTTCCAGGATCGGACTTCAAGGCGTTCCGGTAGCTGTTGACGGCTTCAGGCCAGTTCTTGGTCTCCTGGTAGATCTCGCCCTGCAAAGCGTATCCCTGGGCATTGGCAGGGTCTTTGGCAAGGCCTTTCGCTAGGACATCCAAAGCCTCACGACGGGAATCACCGGAGGTCTTGTTTTCCTTGAAAACCGCCTCGGCTTTCTTGACCAATGCTGGAGAATTGTTCGGGTCCTGGTCCAAGAGCTCATTGAACTTCTGTTTGGCCTCAGGGAACTTCCCGGAATTCAACAACGCCATAGCCTGATCAAACAAGTCTCTCTTGGCTTTTTCCTCAGCCGAAACCCTTTCCTGGTCGGCCTTCTGCCTGGCAAGCCGGTCAGCTTCCTCTTTTTCTCTTTGGAGCTTTTTCCGGGCTTCTTCTTCGACCGCAACGGCAGCCGCGGCAGCAGCATCAGCAGCGGCCTTGGCCTTCGCCTCTTTGGCAGCCTGGGCAGCTTCTTGAGCAGCAGATTGTTTGTTCACCGCCGGAGTTGAAGCTGCAGAATCCGCCATTTTGCTGGAAAGATCCTGGAAGCTTTCTTTCAGCTTCTCATTGGCATTTTGAAGTGCATCCAGCTGTGCCTGTTTGTCGCTGGCATCGCGTTCACGTTTTTGTTTGACAACAGTCGTTCGCAGAAGCTGGGCGTCAGTGTCCTCAGAATTGGCAATGAGCAGCTGGTCGAGAAGGTCCAGGGCCCGCTGTTCCTCTCCCTGATCCGCATAGTCCCTTGCTAGTTTCAAAATATTGGTTCGTTTGGAATCCTCTCCTGGTTTGGAGAGAAGAAAAAAAGACCCGCCACCGAGGAGGAGTACCAGAGCCACACCGCCCGCGATCAGGGTTTTGTTATTCATAATATGCCTCTTGATTCAGTTGGTTTCTTGTTCATGGTTCGAGTGAAAAATCGCCATCGTCCGACTTCACTCCGGAGGGTCCTGTGGAAAGAGCTTTGGAATCGCCGGACGCACCTGCCAAGGACTCACGGATCCTCGCTAGAATTTCTTCTTGCTTCTGTCGTTCAGCGGCAGCAGCAGACTCTTCCGCCTGCCGTTGGGCTGCCGCCTCGGCCTCGACTTTCTGGCGCTCAGCTTCTGCCGCTGCCACCGCCGCTATCTGCCGTTCTTCCTCATTCTTTTTTCTCGTCGCCTCGGCCAGCTGATTGGCAGCAAAGTCCACCACGGCCTGATCCAGAAGGGCCAAAAGCTGATCGATTTTTTCCTTCTGTGGGTTGGATGGAGCCGCCGTCTGATAGGCACGGTAGTCTTCGGCAGCTCCAGACAGATTGTTGGCGCTAACCCGAGTATTGGCCCGATTGAGAAGCGCTTCGGCAAAACTAGGATCGACTTGGAGAGCGGCTGAATAGCTCTGTTCTGCTCCCGCCCAATCCTTGGTCAAGAACTGCGCGATACCGAGATTTAGCAGAAACATTTTTTGAGAGGAACCAACGAGATCCGCCCCTTGCTTGAACGCTTTCTTCGCCTCGGCAGCCTGCCCTGTCCTCTGGTAAGCCAATCCCAAATTCAGCAGCAACCGCTCGTCGGGTGCTCCTTGTGCCAACGCAGCCTCGAGGTATGTCAGAGCTTTGCCGGGATTGTTCAGCCCCAGCTGCTTCTCGCCTTCCGAGAGAAAATCCAAAGCAGCCAGCGAAGGGACGAACAGCAAAACGAGTACCGCAACACCCAGGAAACGGGCGTAATTTGACAAGGGGGAGGCGATGCAATAACATGGGGTTGGGGTTTTCATGGTCATCCTTGTCGTTGTTCTTTCCATTCTCGGCCTGATCATTGCTTCCGTGATCTTTTTCGCAGTAAAGGCCGCCCTCGCTCCCAAAAAAATCTCTACTCTCAGTGATCTTGTCAAGGCTGGCAAAGGGTCTCAAGCCGTCAAGATGGCAAAACTGATCCTAGGCAAAGATCCAAGAAATCCTGAAGCCCATTATTTTCTCGGTATGGCCTATTTGGTCGATGGTAAGGCCGAGTTGGCTTTGATGGAATTCAAAACCGTCAATCAGATGGGTTTGTTTCAGGGTCTTTTGGTGGAAAAAGACTTCCGAAAACAAATTGCCGCCCTGTTTGAACGTTTTGACCAAGGAGAAGAAGCTCTGAAAGAGTATATTCTTCTGGTCAAACTCGATCCCGCCAACCCAGAAAATTACTATAAGGCTGGCTTTTATTTCGAGGAACGGGGAAAAGCCGACAACGCCTTGAAATATTACCGTAAAACATTGGAAATGCAGCCCGACCACTCGGACGCACACCTGCGGCTGGGTATGCTTTTTCTGAGGGCAAACCGCCCCTTGGAGGCCCGTCAAGAACTTGATCAGGCGCTGAAGTTGAAGCCCGATAATTACCACGCCTGGTTCTCCATGGGACGACTTCTCAAAGAAGGCCACGACCTCAATGGTGCCCTGTCGGCGTTTGAAAAGGCTCAGAAAGACCCTGATCTGAAGGTAAAGGCCCTGGTCGAGCGGGGAAGCTGCTTCATGACTCAGAAAAACTATGACCGTGCGACAGTAGAATTGGAACGAGCCCTCAAACTGGCCACCAATGACTCGGAAAAAGATATTCTCTATGCACGGTATTTCTTGGCCCATTGTTACGAGAAGAACCGTTTTATCGACAAGGCCATTGGTGAATGGGAAAAGATCTATTCCAAGAAACCGACTTTTAAGGACGTTGCAGAAAAGCTCTCTGCCTACCAGGATTTGCGTGTCGATGACAGGATCAAAGACTATGTCACGAGCGGGAAGCCTCAGTTCCTGGCAATCTGTCAAGGTTTGGTGGGTGCCATGGGTTTCTCGGTACAGGACAGTACCGAAATGCCCAATGGAACCATTAAAATCATCGCTATTGAAAACGAATCGGAAAAGTGGCGTGCCGTCAAAAAAATGCCTAAGATCCTCCTGTTTCATCGAACCAGTGAACCCATCGATGAGGCCCCTCTCCGAGAGGTTTCTGAAGAGATCCGCAAGTTAGGCGCCAACAAGTGCTATGTTGTTACGAACACAACCTTCACCCGCGCTGCCGTATCCTTTGCCGAAACAAGGCCCTATGAACTGGTTGGCAAGGATCAGCTTCAAACCCTCTTGAAGCGGACCGAAGGCTGAGGGAACCATGAAGATCCTGTGTGTCGCTGACCACATCGATCCGCTGGTTTATAGTACTCAGGTCAAACACCGATTCAGGGATGTTGAGCTGGTACTGGGGGCTGGCGACCTTCCGTTGGAATACTACAGCTTCATTGTCAGCAGTTTGAATGTCCCCCTTCTGTTTGTTTATGGAAATCACAACCTGAGCCAACTGGACTATTATCAGGGAAAATCCACCTCATCGGAATTCCGAAATATCGATGATCATATGAAATTTAAGAACTCGGTAGGTGCCACGTTCCTTGAGGACCGGCATCACAAACACGGCAGGCTTTTGGTCGCCGGCTTGGGAGGGTCCATGCGCTACAACGGCGGTGACCACCAGTTCACCGAGTTTCAAATGCTGATGCGGATCTTCGGCATGGTACCCCGGTTGTGGTGGAATAAAGTGGTTCATGGACGGTATCTCGATATTCTTTTAACCCACGCACCACCGCGTGGAATCCATGACCGTGAGGATAAATGCCATTGGGGGTTCAAAGCTTTTTTGAAATTCATGAAGTGGTTCGAGCCCCGCTACCTCATTCATGGGCATATTCATCTCTATGAACTCAACGAAGTGCGGCGTTCCGTCTATCAGAAAACCGAAGTGATCAATTGTTATGACCATTTGATTCTGGAGGTTGAAGATGATTAACAACGGCTCGCTCAACGTCCAGGCCCAATCCGACTTCAACAAAGCCCGCTCGAAAGAATTTTTCAGCCGGGTCCTGCACATTCTGCAGCCGCAGAAGAACCGTCTTTTGAATTTTCACGAAATCAAATCCTTGCTGCGGCCACAAGGGGAAATCTACCGGGGGATGCAGGTGGTCGATGTTGACCAGATCATCGGCAGCGAGGGACGATACCGAGATTTCAATTCCGCCTTTCTTCCTAAGACAGACCATACCCGTTCACGATGGGAGTCGGTCGACAAGGCTCATATTCAGGATGTGATCCTGCCACCCATCAAACTCTACAAAGTAGGAAGTTTTTTCTTCGTCCGCGACGGCAACCATCGCGTCTCTGTAGCCCGCATGCAGGGTGTCCAAGCCATTGACGCGGAAGTAACAGAGCTCAAAACCCTCTACAAGCTTGAGGCTGAAAAGACTATCGAAGAGCTGGCTTCCCAGCTGATTGGATACGAGCGTGAGCGGTTTATCGAACAGACGCACCTCGACCAGGTGATCCCTATGGAACACTTGGAGTTCAGCGATGCCGGTCGCTTTGATGAGATTGTCCAACATATTGAAGGGCACAAGTACTTTATCAATCAGAATATGGATGATGAAATGAGTTTCTCGGATGCGGCTCTTTCCTGGTACTACAATGTTTTTTCACCCATCATCCAGCAGATTGTCAACGACGGTGTGATGGCACGTTTTCCAGGACGCACCAAGGCAGACCTTTACCTCTGGATTGTCAAACATTGGGACGAACTCAAACAGCGCTACGGTGATAAAATCTCGCTGAAGGATGCCACAAGGGATTACTCAAACCGAAAAGGAACCAGTGTCTGGAAACAAATCTTTGAGTGGTTCAAGCGCGGGTAAATTCCGTTAAATCATACCGGGATCAAGAAATACAGTATCTTCAGGACGAGCTATAACATCTTTGCGGCCAAGAATTTGCGCAACTTCTAAGCTGCCTTTTCCGGCCAGCTGACGCAGTTCGTCCGAGGAAAATTTACTGACAAGCTTGATGATGCCATTGACCAGAACCACTGCTCCCTTGTCAAATTCACCTTCGACTGCTGTGACACCCTTTGGCAGCAGACTCTTTCGATGATACAGGGCTTCAAGAGCTCCTTCATCGACGGTCAGCTGACCTTGCGGCAAACTGTTGAGAATCCAACGCAGCCGGTTCTTCATGCGCGGCTTGGCCAGAAAAACGGTGCCAAGGGTCTCTCCGCTGAGAATGCGGGTGACAACCTCGGGCTCGCGGCCATGGGCAAGAACCGTTGTGCAGCCGCCTTTCTCGGCAATCAAGACCGCCCGGATTTTGGTGCGCATACCGCCCGTGCTGAAGGCACTTCCCGCAGCACCGGCCCCTTCTACAATTTCCGGGGTGATCTTCTCAACCACTGAGATGGGTTTCGCCCCGGGAAACTGCCGGGGATCTTTGTCGTAGAGGGCATCAATATCGCTAAGGATGATCAGCAAATCAGCGTCCACCTTGCTTGCCACCAGGGCAGAAAGACGGTCGTTGTCTCCGAAGGCTTTGCTGATTTCCGCAATGCTGATGGTATCGTTTTCGTTGAAGATGGGAATGCCTCCCAAATTCAGAAGAGTCTCCACGGTTGAACGCAGGTTCAGGTAACTTTGACGGTCCGATAAAACATCGTTGGTCAATAGAACCTGCCCCACCGGCACGGCAAAAGCACCAAAGGCACGTTTGTATTCGTTCATCAATGTGGGCTGACCGATGGCCGCACAAGCTTGGCGCATCCGGACGTCCGTGGGGCGTTCTTTCAATCCCAATTCACCCGCCCCCAGACCGATGGCCCCCGAAGTTACCAAAAGCACCTGCCGACCGCTTTTCTGAAGCGCCACCAGTTGGGTTGCCATGGTATCAACATAGTCACGGTCGATACCCGCACCCTTCGATAAAGTCGCAGTTCCAACTTTGACAACAACTCTTTTGACTTTGGTGAAGTCCCGGGCATTAACAAAGAGAGGGTCACTCAATGATGGCCTCCCGTCAAAGGCAACTCCCTGTGAGTGAAGGACTTAGGATCGGAACCAGAATAGTGGGCCACGAGATGGCCTTTTCCGTAGAGCTTATATTTGTAGATCACCAGTCCCTCGAGGCCCACGGGTCCCCGAGCATGAATTTTCGCCGTACTGACGCCTACCTCAGCACCCAGACCATAGCGGAAACCATCGGCAAACCGGGTGGACGCATTCCAGAAAACGTTGGCGCTGTCGACTTCGCTCATAAAGCGTTCCGCCGTGGAACGGTTTTCAGTAACGATGGCATCGGTGTGCTTGCTGCCATACGTGTTGATATGGCCGATGGCCTCATCGAGATTCCCAACAACCTTGATGGAAAGGATGAGATCCAAGTACTCGGTCTCCCAGTCCTCCTCCACAGCTTCTTCAATGGTAGGCAGATACTTCCTGGTCTCAGCGTCACCGCGAAGCACTACGGCCCGCGCCTCCATGGCCATACGGAGAGGAGGAAGCAAAAATGGAGCAATATCGCGGTGGATCAACAGGGTCTCGACAGCATTGCAAACAGCCACGTACTGGGTCTTGGAGTCAACAATGATGGGAATTGCCTTGTCTACATCGGCGTTGCCGTCCACATAGATGTGGCAAAGTCCGTCCGCGTGCCCCAGCACCGGAATGGTCGTGTTCTTCATGATGTATTGAACAAATTCATTGCTGCCGCGGGGAATGATAAGGTCGACCGAGTCGGTGAGTTCCAGCAGGGTTTTCACATCTTCGCGGGTTTCTGCCAGATGGAGCCACCCCTTGGGCAGACCTGCTTTGACTCCGGCAGCGAGCATCAAGTCTGCCAGCAGCCGGTTGGAGTGTTTGGCTTCGCTTCCGCCTTTGAGAATCACGGCATTGCCGCTTTTCAGTGCCAAACCGGCCATTTGCACCAAGGCGTCGGGTCGGCTCTCGAAGATCATTGCCACCACGCCCAGCGGACAGGTGACCTGATACAGCTCCAGACCCTGATCGAGCTCTCGGGCACTCAGGGTACGGCCAACCGGATCGGGCAGACGCACCAGGGCCTCGAGTCCCTGGGCGGCCCCTTCAATTTTCTCCCCCTGAAATTTCAACCGGATCATCAAGGGTTTTTCCAGGCCGACAACCTCTGCTTCCTCGAGGTCCTTCTGATTGGCTTCGGCAATGCTCTGGGCATTTTGCCGGAGGGCTTGAGCCATTGCCGCCAGGGCTCCGTCTTTCACTGAGGTTTTCAAGGAGGCCAGTGTGGGAGTAAGGGCCTTCATAGACCTGGCTGCGACGCGAAGCGAGGGGGTACTCATGGCGCCGAAGATACCATGAAGGAAGGACTTGGTAAAAGGGGGCTTGAAGTTTCCCTGATTTTGTTCATTGTTAGTGGAGCCATGGAAAAGAACGTTCTGGTCATTGTAGAGTCGCCCACCAAGGCTCGGACCATCAAGCAATTCCTCCCCGCCCGCTTCCAAGTCGAAGCCAGTGTCGGTCATATCCGTGATCTTCCGCAGACTGCAGCTGAAATTCCAGCATCGGTCAAGGCGGAAGCCTGGTCGCGCCTCGGAATCGATGTCGACAAAGACTTCACTCCTCTCTATGTCGTTCCCAAGGACAAAGCGGCCTTGGTGCGGCAATTGAAAGCCCTGGTAAAGGAAGCCGGAGAGATTTACCTGGCAACGGACGAAGACCGCGAGGGAGAGAGCATTTCCTGGCATCTGCTCGACGTTTTGAAACCCAAGGTACCTGTCAAGCGCATGGTGTTTCACGAGATCACAGAGCGGGCCATCCATGAGGCACTCGACCATACCCGCACCATAGATATGAACCTTGTCAACGCCCAGGAAACCCGGCGCATTCTTGACCGCCTTTACGGTTATACGCTCAGTCCCCTGATCTGGAAAAAGGTTGCCTACGGCCTTTCAGCGGGCCGTGTTCAAAGTCCCGGGCTCCGCCTTCTTGTCGAACGGGAACTAGCCCGCTGCCGGTTCAAAAGCGCCGAATACTGGGACCTGAAAGTTACCCTGAAGAAGACCGACGGAAAGGGTTCTGCTTTTGAAGCAAAACTTGCCGAGGTAAAAGGCCGGAAGGTCGCGAGCGGTAAAGATTTCGATCCCGAGACGGGGTTGCTCAATCCTGGCAGCAAGGCGGTCCTTTTGTCGGCGGATGAAGCCGCCGCCCTTGAAAAAGCTGTCAAAAGCTCTTCTTGGTCCGTCACCGAAGTCAACGAAAAAGAAACGGTCCAAAAACCCATGGACCCGTTCACCACCAGTACCTTGCAGCAGGAGGCCAACCGAAAACTGGGGTTGGCCACCAAGGATACCATGCGGGTAGCTCAGAAGTTGTATGAAGAAGGCTTCATCACCTACATGAGAACCGACAGTCCTTCGTTGAGCCAGGAAGCCCTCACCGGGGCCCGTCAGACCATTGCCGAAATGTTCGGCGCCGAATACCTTCCGGCCCAGGCACGTCAGTACAGTGCCAAGTCGGGTTCCGCTCAGGAAGCCCATGAGGCTATCCGTCCCGCCCTTCCCTTTCGGACCCCTGAAACCACAGGGCTTACCGGGAGAGAACGGGCCCTCTACGAACTGATCTGGAAACGTACTCTCGCCAGTCAGATGGCGGAAGCCCGCAAATCGATTGTTAACGCCAAGATTTCTTCTGGAGACGCACTGTTCACCGCCAGCGGAGTCCGGATCCTCTTTCCTGGTTTCTTACGGGTCTATGTTGAGGGCTCCGACGATCCCGATCAGGCCCTCGATAACATGGAAGTACTCCTCCCACCGTTGAAAATGGCCGATCCTCTAACCCCTGAAACGCTGGCAGCCGAACGGCATTTGACCAAACCCCCGGCCCGATTCACCGAAGCCGCTCTGGTTCAGCGGCTGGAGAAAGAAGGAATTGGCCGACCGTCCACCTACGCTACCATTATTGCCACCTTGCAGGAACGGGGGTATGTGTTCCGCAAAGAAAACACCTTGGTACCGACGTTCACGGGGATGGCCGTTACGGCTCTACTCGAAACAAACTTTCCTCAGCTGGTCGACTATGAATTCACGTCCCGCATGGAAAAAAGTCTGGACGAAATAGCCCTGGGTGAACACGACCGCCTGGCGTATTTGAAGGAATTCTATAACGGCGCAGCCGGTCTCAATGAAGTGGTGGCCCGGACTGAGAAAACGATCGATGCGACGACCAGCCGTTCGCTCAACCTGCCACAGCTGCGACCTGATCAGACAATCAAAATCGGCCGGTTTGGCCCTTATATTGTCGAGCCCCGAGAAGATGGCACGGAAACCAAAGCCAGTTTACCGGAAGATCAAGCACCTGCTGACCTGAAAGCGAGCGATGTGGCAGGTTTGCTCACACGCCAGGAATCGGGTCCCCAATCCCTGGGCGTCGAACCGGTCACCGGTCTTCCCGTCTATGCCTTAACCGGCCGTTTTGGCCCCCACCTCCAGCTGGGCGATAAAGCAGAGGGATTCAAGCCGCGGACTGTCAGCCTTCCCAAAGGAATCACTCTCGAGACAGTGACTTTCGAAGACGCACTGAAACTGCTGTCTCTCCCCCGTACCTTGGGAAATCATCCCCAGCTCGGCCATCCAATCACGGCGAACAACGGACGTTTTGGTCCCTATATCGCCTGCAACGGCGAATTCCGCTCGCTGAAGAAGGGCGATGATCTGTTTGAAGTCACTTTGGAACGGGCATTGGAACTATTTTCCGAAGAGAAAAAAAGCCGGACCACCGCCAATGTCATCAAAGAATTCGCTGTCGGTGAAGGCGGCCTGAAACGCAAAGTCACGGTGATTGCGGGCAAATACGGTGCCTATATGAAGTCTGGTGTGCGTAATATTGGCCTCCCCGAAGATAAGAAGACTCCAGAAGCAGCGGCCAAACTCACTGCGGAAGAAGTTTTTGCCTTAGTGGAAAAACCTGTCGTGCCCAAGGGCAAAGCTGCCGCAAAGAAAAAAAAGTAACGAATTCTGAAGCAAACATGCTCTTTTTCCTGTTTAGGAGAGCATGGACGAACGCCTTGAAGCGGCCCTGAAAACCTGGGGCATTTCTTATCTCTTTCCTTATCAAGAACTCGTGATTCAAGGTCTGCTTGACCGCGAAGCAGTCCGGCAGGCTGTTATCCTTCCGACGGGAGCCGGAAAGAGCCTTTGTTTTCAACTGCCCGCGGCTTTGTTTGAGAATCCTACCCTGGTCGTGTACCCCCTCAGATCTTTGACGGCTGATCAGAAGCGGCGCAGTGATCAGGCGGGTCTTACGACCGTGATATTGCAGGGGGGACAGACCAAACCACAGCGCCAGCAAGTCTGGGACAAGCTTGCAGCCGGAAAGGTCAAACTCATCCTCTCCAATCCCGAAACCTTAGCGCAGCCCAAGGTTTTGCGGGAGTTGCAAAAGGTTGCCTTGAGCCATGCGGTGATCGACGAGGCGCACTGTGTTGAGCTTTGGGGAAACAGCTTCCGACCCGGTTATCGAGAACTGGGTTCGGTACTGAAAAAGCTTGAAGTCCCACGAATCACGGCCTTCACTGCGACCGCTACCAGCAGAATTGTCGAGGATTGGGCGCAGTCCCTGTTTGGAGGAGAGGCTTTCTCCTTGATCAGAGCTACGGCCGACCGTCCCAATCTGGATTTTGTCCATGAGCCCTATCTTTCCCTTCGCCGAAGCCTCCCGAGGGCCGTGTTGCGGGAGGCCCGGCCTGCCTTGGTCTTCTGCCGCAGCAGAGAGCAAGTGAGACGATGGGCCCACCACTTGCACAGAGAAACCGCCCTCGATGTTCGCTTTTACCACGCAGGTCTCACCCGTGAAGAAAAGACAGGCATAGAGCAATGGTTTTTCCAATCGCAGGATGGAGTGCTTCTGGCGACAAATGCCTATGGTATGGGCGTTGACAAGTCTGGGATCCGAACAGTTTTTCATCTCGAGGAGGCACCGGGTCCTGAAGATTATTTGCAGGAGGCAGGCCGGGCTGGACGCGACGGGAATCCAGCCAGGGCCATCCTGTTTGTACGCGCCAAGGCGAAAAAGGCAGTCTGCACCTGCCGCCGGGCAACCCTGCTGTCAGCTTTCGGAGAAGAGGCACCCGCCTGTTCAGGTTGCGATGTCTGCCGAGGGCAAGACAGCGTACCGCCACCGGATCTCAGCCCCGTATTGCGAAGGCTGGAAAAAGCGGTTCACCGCCTTGACCGGGAAGAAGTCAGAAGTTTTTTAGCAGGCCGGATCCCCCCGGCTCTTTGGGAGTCGGGTCTTCCCCAAGTGCCGGGCTGGGGGCTCTGGAAAGATGAAGACGACTTGACTGTACGGGAACTATGGAAGGCTCTCGAGGAAGGGGAATGGCTGAAGTTTCATGAGAGAGGTCTTTGGAAAGGTCTGCTAAAGCCACTTCCAGTCTAGATTTCCCCAGGTTGACAGCCCCATGTTGGAGCTCTAAAATACTTGTATGGCCAAGATTCTTGTCGTTGATGATTCGTGGGTTGCCCGCTTGGGTATGAACAAACTCCTGGTTTCTTTGGGCCATGAAGTCGTTGAGGCTCAGGATGGGAGTCAAGCCCTGGAATTGATCCGGCAGAATCCTCCCCAGGTTGTTTTCCTCGATCTTCTCATGCCTGGTTTGGATGGCTTTGGAGTCCTGGAAGCTCTGGCACAGCAGAATAGTCTCGTGCCGGTCTTTGTGTTGTCCGCAGATATTCAAGAAACAACCCTTCAGAAGTGTCGGGAGCTCGGAGCCAAAGGGACTCTTCCCAAGCCCCCCACCCGGCAGGTAGTGGAATCCACACTCCGGGCATTTGTATGATTTCTGAAAGAATTCTCGGCATCCTTCAAGAACTGATCAATATTGGGGTAGGCAAGGGTGCCCAGGTTCTAAACACCCTTCTGAGCCATCATGTCGTACTCGCAGTGCCGGAAGTGCTGGAGACAACCCAGCAAGGCATGGCGGAAGCCTTGGGGCTTGCACATTCCCAGGAGCTAGCCTGTGTACAGATGGGCTACCGTGGATCGATGCAGGGAGAAGTGCAGCTGCTTTTTCCTGTCGAGTCGGCAACACAAATGGTCAACTTGATTATCGGTGACGGGTATGCCCCCGAAGAACTCGATTTCATACGACAGGCAACCTTGACGGAAGTAGGGAACATCGTCATTAATGCCGTCGTTGGGACCCTGAGCAATCTTCTTGGTTTTCAACTGCAATACACTTTGCCCGTGTACCGTGGCGGTACGATTGAGATGATCGAAGCCCAAGAAAGTGTGTCTTCCATGGAGATCATTCTCCTGGCGAAGACGACCTTCACCATCGAAGAATTGTCTCTCACCGGCAGCATGCTCTTGTTTTTCTCAATGCCCACCTATCGCAATCTAGAAGAAGCCGTTGAACATTATGTCCGCCACTGATCTTTCAGTCCTTTCTCAAACCCACCGTCGGTTTGCCGATCTTGATCATCTGCCCATTGGACTAGCTGTCTTGGACCAGAAGTTGAAGGTATTGTATTGGAACTCTGCTCTGGAAGAGTGGACTGGTTTTGTGCAAACCCAGGCCTTGGGGCGGTCCATGGCTGAGCTTAATTCCGAATGGAGTCTTCCACACTATAGCGAGCGTCTGTCCATGGTTTTTGAAGGGGGACCACCAGTTGTGTTCTCTCCCCTCCTCCATCCCAGAATCGTACCTATGGTTTCTACCCGAAATCGTTCCTTCCACGTCAAGGCAGTGGCGGTCAGCGACAGTCAAGGCGGTTGGTGGGCAATGCTGTCCATCGAAGATATCACCGTTCTTTCCCGCCGGGTCGAGGAACTGCGGGACCTCAGGACGCAGCAAGACCGTCTGATGCGCGAAATTCACCACCGTGTCAAGAACAACCTCAATATGATTTCGGGACTGATCACACTGCAAAAAAGTCAGGCGAAACCAGGAGCCGACCTGACATCGCTATCCGACCTCCAAAGCCGAATTGTGGCACTCAGCGAAATTCACGATCTCCTTTACCATTCTTCCGACCTTTCTGCAGGCAGCAGCGCCGAATACCTGGAATCACTGGCTCACCTGTTACACCAGAACCTTTCGCTGACAGGGAAGCACGAACTCCGTCTGAATTTAGACCATACCATCGTGCTGAAGACCGATACCACGGTTCTCCTGGGTCTGGTTCAAGCAGAGCTCATGACCAATGCCATGAAATACGGTTTAGCGGGAGGAAGGGGAGAATTTCTGGCATTAACCCTTTTGCGGCTGGGATCTCGTGAGTATTTGTACGAATTATGCCACTCCGGCGACAGATTACCCGAGGATTTCAATCCCTCAACCTCGGAGGGGCTTGGTATGGTTCTGCTGACCGCTTATGCCGATCAGTTGGGAACTACCTTCTGCTGGTCGAAGGGAGATCCGACCCGCTTCTGGCTGAGGTTCAGTGAATGACCATACCAGAAGCGCTGGTGTTTTTGGGAAACCCTGGAAAGGAATACGAAAGGACGAGACACAACGCCGGTTTTTTGCTGGCGGGCCGGTGGCCCCGAATTCAGGGTGCTTCCTGGCAGCAGAAATTCAAAGGTGAATGGACATCGTTGCTCTGGGATGAAAAAAAGCGGTTTCTTCTCCGTCCTCTGACTTTTATGAACTCGGCCGGTGAAAGTGCCCAAGCCCTCGGCGAGTTCTTCAAGATTGCTCCCCAAGCTTGGATTGCCGTTCACGATGATATTGACTTGCCCTTCGGCGAAGTGAAGTTCCAGACCGGTGGAGGATTGGGAGGGCACAACGGCCTGCGGTCGCTCAAACTCCATCTGGGAACCAATGAGTTTCATCGCCTGCGCATCGGCATTGGGCGTCCCGCACGAGGAGACGTTGCCTCCTTCGTCTTAGGACGCTTCACACCTGATGAGGAAATCGAACTGGAACGAGTCCTGGACAGAGCCTTAGGGCTGCTGGAACAGGCTCTCGGTTCCCCTCAACGATGATGAAATTCTCTCTTTTCGGACAACGTTTTACTCAGCAAGCCGGCATTCTTGAGCTTATGGAGGACCTGGGACGGGCTCTGGAAAGCCCAGAAGGCAAAATCATGCTGGGAGGGGGAAACCCTGCTTCCATACCGGAAATGAACCGCATCTGGCGAAAACGCTTGAGTGAAATTCTATCTCAGGAAGGAGAGATCGAGGCCTTAGTCGCGCAATACGATGCCCCGGGCGGTAGGGAGAGTTTCAAACGGGCCATGGCGTCCTTCCTTTCCAGAAATTTCCATTGGGAGTTGGGTCCGGAAAATATTGTCGTGACGGGAGGCAGTCAAGCCGGCTGCTTCCTGCTGTTCAACCTTTTGTCGGGCGAATTCGCCGGTGGACACCAGCGGAAAATTCTGTTTCCATTGGCCCCCGAATATATCGGGTACGCCGACCAAGGCTTGAGTCCGGGGCAATTTGTCAGCCATCGTCCCAGGGTTGTTGAGGAAGAAGCTCCCTTTTTCAAATACTACGTCGATTTTTCCGACTTGACCGTCGGCCCGGAAATCGGAGCGTTGTGTGCAGGGCGTCCGACCAATCCGACGGGCAATGTCCTTACTGACGGCGAGGTGCACCACTTGGCGGGGTTGGCCCGTGATGCCGGGATTCCACTGATTCTCGACAATGCTTATGGAGCACCCTTCCCCTCCATCCTCTTCGAGCCGGTAGAACCCTATTGGGACAATAACACAGTGCTGTCGATGAGCCTTTCAAAGCTGGGGCTGCCCTCAGCCCGCACTGGAATTCTGGTGGCTCCTGAATCCGTTGCCAGCGCAGTCGCCTCCGCCAATGCCATTCTCAACCTCACAAACCCGGGACTCGGGCAAGCCTTGGTTCAACCGCTGATCGAAAACGACGCCCTCTTGATGCTGAGCCGGCAGGTGATCAAACCTTTCTATCTAGCAAGAAGAGACTTCGCCCTGGAAGTCGTGGCGAAGGTGTTCGGTCAGCGGTTTCCCTACAGGATTCATCGGCCCCAAGGTTCGATCTTCCTTTGGTTCTGGTTTCCAACACTCACCATCGGCACCCGTGAATTGTACCGCCGCCTGAAGGAAAGGGGACTTTTGGTCGTACCAGGTGATGGTTTCTTCTTTGGTTTGGGACCCGAGGACCAGGACTGGACCCATCGCCGTCAGTGTGTGCGGGTTCATTACGCCAGGAAGCCCGAAGAGGTGGAAGCAGGGCTGAAGATTCTGGCCGACCTTGTGGAAGAAGCAGAACGGTCCTGATTCCCGTCAGGGAGAATATGAATGTATCCTATCTTCCATCACCCGGGCTGTTGAGGCCACGGGAAAAGCTTATAGCCAGGGGGCCCCAGGGGTTGAGCGATCTGGATCTGCTTCAACTTCTGCTCGGGTCCGGTTGCCGCCAGGTTCCTCTTGAAACCCTGGCACTCCGATGCCGCGATATTCTGGACCATCATGGAACGGCCCTCGGTCCCGAATCGCTTGAAGGCATTGCTGGTCTGGGTCCGGCCAAGGCAGGCCAATTGTCGGCGGCCCTTGAACTGGCACGCAGGCTGGGGCGTCCCCATCATTTGCGGATCAAAGGTCCGGCGGATCTGGTTCCACGGTTGGTGCACTGGACAGACAGACCACAAGAAGTATTTCTGACAGTCACTCTCAATGGAGCCCAGGAAGTCCTGGGAATCCGGCCCGTCACTGTCGGTCTATTGAACCGGACCCTCATTCACCCCAGAGAGGTCTTTGCCCCGGCGCTGGAGGACAGAGCCGCCTCGATTGTTCTGGCACACACCCACCCTTCCGGGGCAGTGGAACCCAGCCGGGAAGATCGTGAGGCGACAAGCCGTCTCAGTCAGGCCGGAAAGCTTCTGGGGGTTGAGGTGCTGGACCATCTGATCCTGTCGGCCTCAAGCTATTACAGTTTTCGAGAAAACGGTGAAGTTTTCCTTTGACGGCATCCGAAGCGATTTCCTACAATGAGTGTTGTGATGGACGACGTACTAACTTTTGCCGATGAGAACCCCCAAGCTGGTGCCGAAGGAGGGTCTCCTTGGAAAATCCTGATTGCTGATGATGAGCCCTCGGTTCACTTGGTCACGAAACTCGCCTTGGGAGACTTCTCGCTGGAAGGTCGGCGTTTGCAACTTCTGAGCGCTTACGGCGAAGAAGATACCAGACGGTTGCTGACAGAGCATCCCGATATTGCACTCATCCTTCTCGACGTTGTGATGGATACCATTGACTCAGGCTTTACCCTGGTCCGGTTTATTCGAGACACACTGAAAAACAAGGATGTAAGGATCATTATGAGGACAGGTCAGTCTGGAAATGCCCCAGAAGACCGGATCATCATCGATTATGACATCAACGATTTTAAAGACAAAACCGAGTTGACCGTGGCCAAGTTGAGAACCACCCTGATTTCCTCCTTGCGCACCTTCAGCCATTTGAAAATCATCGCGGAGGAACAGCGAAAGTCTTCTTCGAACCGGACCTACCTGCATACCATCATCGACAGCCTCACGAGTGTCCTGATTACTTTGAGTCTGGACCGGGAAGTTCTCCTCTGGAACCGAGAGGCGGAACGATGGACGGGAATCAGCGCTGAAAAAGCAGCCGGGCGGAACCTTTTTGAGATCGCGCCGGTTTTTGGCCCGCTCAGGGCACTGTTCCACCAGCTTGTATCGCAGGGAACCAGCGGGTTACAGCGCATTGAACATGCTTCGGTTCCTTTATGGAAAGGTGAACAAGTCTTCGTTCACCTGATTCTGCAGACTCTCGAGGGGTCTAATGGACCGGAGATCCTGTTCCGGCTGGACGACCGGACCCTTGCCAAGCAACAGGACGACCTGCTGCTTAGAAGCCAGAAAGTCAGCGCTTTCAGTTCATTGGCTCAGGTTCTGCCGCAATCTGAGAGCGAACTGAATGCTTCGGGGTTGCTGCAGCGGCTGGTCCGCTTCTCGCCCGTACCCGTAACGGATCGGACAGCTTTGGATTGGGCGGAATTGGTGAAAGTGCGGTTGAAGCCCTGGACGGCAAAGCAGGGCATCACCGTCTCCTTTCAGAGTTTCCCGAAAAAAGCCTGGGTTGTCGCCCATGGGAAAGGGCTTGAGGTTGTGGTCGACAGCCTTCTAGAAAACGCTTATGAAGCCATGACTTCGATGCCTGGAGCCGCAGAATTGTCGGGACCTAAAACCGTTGACCTCGTTCTAGACCAATGGGAAATGGGAGACACCGAACGTCTGAAGCACCCGGACCTGTCAGCCACACACTTCTGGCGCCTGTCCATTCAAGATCATGGGGTGGGTATGCTCCCCGAGGTGATCCATCAAGTCTTTGACCCGTATTTCACCACCAAAACCCACGGTCAGGGCTTGGGGTTGGGTTTACCCTTGGTCCACAGCCTGGCCGAAGACTGGGGGGGATTCCTGAATCTTTTCTCCCAACCCGGATTGGGAACGCTGGTTCAAGTCTTCCTTCCTGTGTGGAAAGAAACAAAAGGAACCCATGACCGTCCGAGTGAGGGAGCAATCCTTCTCTGCGATGACGAACCGCTTATGAGGCAGGTGGCCGGCAAGGTTCTAAGAAATCATGGTTATCAGGTCCTGGAAGCAGAGGATGGTACCGTCGCCTTGGACTTGTTTCAGGCACAATCCCACCAAATCCGGCTGGTTATCCTCGATGTCGTTCTACCTGGAATTTCCGGGCTTGAGGTCTTTCGTAAGATTCATGCGCAGCGTCCAGATCTGCCGGTTTTGCTTTCCTCGGGATTCGGACGGGGTGATGGGATTGACCAGGCCCTGGAAGAGGGCGTGGCGGGATTTCTCCAGAAGCCCTATCGAGCCGAAGGCCTGGTCGAAGCAGTCCGTCGCCTGCTTTCTCCTCAGACATCGGGATAGCGTTCAAAAATCTGCCGAAGGTTGGGGAGACACTCAAAGAAAAGATCGACAACTTCGGGATCAAACTGCCTTGCCGATTGTGTCCTGATTTCTTCCAGCACCCGCTCTTCGGGCCAAGCATCTTTGTAAACCCGATGACAACTCAGAGCGTCATACACGTCTGCCACGGCAGTAATCCGGCCCCAGAGAGGAATTGCCTGTCCCTTAAGACCTGTCGGGTACCCCGTGCCGTCCCAACGTTCATGGTGTGTGGCGCTTACCTGAGTGGCCATCACATCGAAATCGGAGAGGGAATCCTCAAACAAGCTCGCTCCGATGTTTGTATGGGTTTTCATGACTTCGTATTCGGCGGGCTCGAGCTTGCCGGGTTTCTTCAAAATGGCGTCGTCGATGCCAACTTTCCCCACATCATGAAGCATAGCAGCCATTCGGAACACATCGGAAATCCGATCCGCTTCCCGGGACGGCACCTGATGCCTTGAGGCCCAGCGCTGATAAATTTCAGTGGCGTAACCAGCTACCCGGTTGACGTGGGGACCGGTCTCCTTGGGGTCGCGGAGTTCGGCCATTTTTGTCATCCGCAGAATCATCGTTCTCGTCAGCTGGGCCCGCTGGAGAGCGAGGGTAGCGCTGGTGCCAAAGTGAGAAACCAGCCGCTCGTCGTCGGCGGTGAAAGTTCGGATTTTCCCTTCCGAATCCCTGGCATTGATAAGCTGCAACACCCCGATAAGGGCTCCCGTATTGGTTTTCAAAGGAAAGGCGAGAATGGAATGGGTTTCATAATGCCCCAGTCTGTCAAACTGGGGGTTGAAGGAATAGGGAGATTTCTTAGGAATCCGATAGGCATCGGGAATATTGAGTGCCCGTCCCTTGAGAGCGCAATAGCCGGCAATGGTTTTATTGTCGACATCAAGAGAAAAGATGCTGTACACCAACCGCTCACCCGCAGGCAATCGTTTTTGAAGGGTCTCATTCTGGCTGTAACGGATCTGAAGCTGGGAAGATTCCAGCAGATAAATGGATCCCGCATCGGCATTGGCGGTCAATCGGGCTCCGCGCAAAACCTCTTCCAACAACAAGTCCAAGTCCTGAATCCGGTTGAGGTCGGCGTCGAGTTCAAAAAGCAATCGAAGCTGGTCGTCACGGATCGTTTCGTTCATAGGGGCTTGTTCTTGTGAATAGTAATGAACTCTCCCGGGGGAGTCAAATGCGACCCTACGCTTTGACCTGGAACAATTTCCTTATTTGGTATAGAATTGGGAATCTTTATGAATACTCCCCCCACATTCGCCGATTTAGGCTTGTCTGCTCCTGTTTTGGAAGCATTGTCCCGCAAAGGGTTCGAAGAACCCACCCCCATTCAAGCGCTGGTTATTCCAGCCCTGCTGGCCGCCGAGTGCGACCTCATCGGCCAGGCCCAGACGGGTACTGGTAAAACCGCTGCCTTCGCCCTTCCTCTGATTGAAAAACTCACCCCCGGTGCCGGCGGTGTCCAAGCTTTGGTTCTCGCCCCCACGCGCGAGCTGGCAGTCCAAGTCTGCGAGGAAATTTCCTCTTTGAGAGGAACCAAAGCCTTTTCCGTGGCTCCCGTTTACGGTGGACAGTCCTATACCGAGCAGTTCCGCCGCTTCAAACAAGGAGTCGATATCCTGGTAGGAACACCAGGCCGCATCCTTGATCATCTTGAGCGAGGCACCCTCAAGCTCGACAAACTGAAGTATCTGATTCTTGACGAAGCCGACGAAATGCTCGATATGGGTTTTTCCGAGGACATCGAGACCCTTCTGGAACAAGTGAATCCCGACCGGCGGATGTTGCTGTTCTCCGCAACCATGCCGGACCGCATCCGGGTGATCGCAAACAAGCACATGAAGAACCCCAAGACGCTGACGGTCAAGGCGACAACCCTGACCATCGAGCTGACCGAGCAGATTTACTTTGAGGTCAACGAGGGCGACAAATTTGAATCTCTTTGCCGCATCCTTGACCTCGAAGAAGATTTTTTTGGAATGGTGTTCTGCCGGACAAAAATTCAAACCGATGAGCTGGCCCACAAGCTGGCCGACCGCGGTTACGGTAGTGAGGCCTTGCACGGCGACCTTACCCAGGGCCAGAGGGAACAGGTTCTCAAGAAGTTTAAAAACAAGAGGATCAACGTGCTGTGCGCCACCGATGTGGCTGCCCGCGGCATCGACGTGGAAGGGTTGACTCACGTCATCAATTTCAGTCTTCCCCAGGACCCCGAGGCCTACGTTCACCGGATTGGGCGGACGGGACGAGCCGGTAAAGAGGGAACAGCGGTCACCTTTATCACCCCGATTGAGTACCGGAAGCTGGCATTTATCGAGCGGGTCTCGAAGGCCCGTATCCGCAAGGAACGGGTTCCCGGTATTTCCGAAATCATCAACCTGAAAAAAAGTCGGCTGATGGGCAAAATCACTGAAGCCATTGGTGCCGACGTAAAACCAGCCGTGGGTGAACTTGCCCACGAACTTCTCGAAGGCCGGGAAGCAGAGGCCGTACTGGCGGCAGTTCTGCAGCAGTACGTTGCCGACGAATTTGATGAAAGCACCTACGCTCCCATTCGTGACCTGTTCGATCGACCCAAACGTGAACGGACAGAATTCGGAGGCACAACAGGGTTCCCGGGAGCCCCTTATGGAGCTCCTGGTTTCAACCGGGCTGCCCCTCCTCCGAGATTTGAGGGACAACGCCCGTTCGACGACAACGGTCCTGGTCCTCGAGGCAAGGCACGGTTGTTCATTGCCATGGGTCGTCAAGACGGTCTGTCACCAAAAAAGCTGGTGGAGCTGTTGGAGTCCCAGGGCGGCGTCCCCGGCCGGTTTGTCGACGATGCCGCCGTGATGGAAGACTTCAGTTTTGTAACGGTTCCGTTCCGTGATGCCGAGAGGTTGATTCATGCTTTCCGAACCCAAGGTCAGCAGGGCAAACCGCTGATCAAGCTGGCAAGGCCCGAGGATGGACAAACAAGCGGCGGCAATACTGGCGGAGCACCGTTCAAGAAGCCCTATTCGCCCAAACCTTTCGCTGCCAGGGGTTCAAAACCCTGGGAGCGAAAATAACCCAGGTTAAAACCTCACACCCAGGGTTCGTCGGAACGAAGATACGGGTTTGAGGTTTTTTCCCGGCCGACGGTGGTTGAACCGCCATGGCCGGGCCTAACCCTGGTGTCATCAGGCAACAGGCATAAACGTTTCAAACTGCGTCTCAGGTCATCACGGTCACTTCCGGGAAAGTCCCACCGTCCTACCCCCAACCGAAAAAGCACATCACCAGAAAAGAGTTCGTTTTCAGCTTCAAACCAGTAAGCGACACTGCCAGGGCTATGGCCCGGAAGGTGCAGAACTTTCACCACAAGCTGATTCAGGTTGAGACTCTGAGCCTCGTCAACATAGCCTTGAGCAGGAGCCGCGGTGACTGCGTTACCAAGCCAAGCCGACAGATTGGCTGAGGGGTCGGAGAGCCAAGAGGCCTCCAACTTGTGTTGAAAGACAGGAACCCCGGGAAACGCCTTCCGAAACTCCTCGATCCCTGCCATATGGTCGACGTGAGCATGGGTCAGGTACAGACCGCGTGGATGAGCCTGACGGTCGGCCAGAGCTTCCAGCAGCGGCTGAGGGTCGCCGGGGCAATCAAAGATCCAGCAGTCTGGGGTTCCATCTAGAGAAACCACATACGCGTTTGTTTGCATGTCACCAAGACAAAATGTTTCGACGGTCATATACTGCCAACCATGCTTCCTTTGAGCCATCCTACCATGGATCACCCCCTCAATCCTGTTTTCGGAGAGCAGGGGTTGGTGTTTCTAGGGATAGCGGCTGTGCCTGACGCAGAGTCTTTTGCGGACCAACGTCAACGTTACCATCAATGGCTTGGGGAACACCGCCATGGTACCATGGCATTTCTGGAGCGCCATGAAGCGGGAAAATATGATCCGGAGGCATTATTGATCGGTACCCGCTCGGTGATGGTTGCCGCGTTACCCTACCATCAAGTCCGTCCCGAGCCCAAAGAAGCTACCGGACAAATTGCCCGCTACGCCTGGGGCAGGGATTATCACAAGGTTCTTCTGAGCAAACTGAAGCGTGTTGAACAACAATTAGCCGCAAGCTCACCCGCCGATCGCTGGCGTTGCTTTACCGATACAGCTCCCCTGGATGAGCGGCACTGGGCAGCACTCACCGGCTCTACCTTTGTTGCCAAAAACACCCTGGCAATCAACCACAATTTGGGGAGCTGGTTTCTGCTGGGTGAAATTTTGACTACACAGGCAATGGAACCCACAGGACCGGGCCGCCATGCATCCTGTCCATCGGGCTGCAGCCGCTGCCGTCAAGCCTGTCCCACCGGTGCGCTGGATGCTGAAGGGAGGATGGACGCGAGAAAGTGCCTTGCGTACCTCACCATTGAACACGAAGGTATTATCGAAGATGCCCTCAAGCCGAAGATCGGCAACTGGCTTTTCGGATGTGACCTTTGCCAGGAGGTCTGTCCCTTCAACCTGAGGGTGCAAACCACAACCGAAGCAGAATTCTTAACTTGGAAAGCAGGTCCTGAGCTTTCTTTGGCCCCATTACTGATTTTGGACGCCACCAACTTCACCCGCCGTTTTGCAGGTAGTCCGGTGCATCGAGCTGGGCGTAACGGATTGGTTCGGAATGCCAGCCTTGTCGCCGCGAATACAGGGCAGACGGGACTTCTCCCGCTGCTCGAACCCTTGCTGACCGATGGCGATGCCGGAGTGGCCGATGCCGCAAAGTGGGCCGTGAGCCGGCTGCAAAGAGATATCCGATGATACGAAAAGCAACTCTCGTGTTCCTCATATCCCTCATGTTCGATTTACCGCTGTCAGCGTTGGGCTTTAGCGAAGACCCCCAGGAACAACTGACGAAAACTTGGACTCTGGCCGAGGTCAAAACCCTGGAAATACGGGGAGAGATTGTTTTTGAACTGGTTTCGGGACCTCAGCCACAGGTTACGGTGAGGACAACCCGTGCTTTATTTGATCAATTAACAGTCGCCAACTGGTGGGGAGCTGCCACGGTTGCTATCGAGAGCGGACTGCGCGGACCACGCGAGCTTGGCGTTGTTCAAGTCCGCATTGAACTCCCCTCCCTCCGGGAACTGACGGTTCTCGACAGGTCGTCTGGTCAAATCACCTGGCCGACAGCTGCTGCGCTCTTGAGGGTAGGAGACGAAAGCAACGTCACACTCACCTTTGAAGGAACCAAGCTGAACGTCGAAGCCTCGTGGCTTTCCGCAGTGACACTGAAGGGTGCCACAAGCCAGATGACGGCGGTTTTACGCCACCAAGCCCGCATCGATGCCCGCAAATTACAGGTGGAAGTCCTTGGGCTGACCCTGGATGAAGGATCGGCTTACCAAGCAGGTCAGACCGGCCTTGCAACAGGTTCCGCCCGCCATCGAAGCCGTCTTGAGGTCTTGGAAACAGAGGCCTGGCAATCGATGATTCTAAGGGAGAACTCCGTTCTGCTTTTGCAAACGGAGTAACTCCTCAATCAGAATTCAAAATCAACGGCGACAGCCTGTTCATAGAGTGGCCCCAGAAACTTTTTGATGGGTTGATGTTCGGGGTGATCGTTGTAGGATTCCAGAGCCTTGCGGTCCTTGAGAATCACCACCAGGCCCAAATCGTACGACCGGCCCGAGTGGAGAAAGTCCTTACCAACTTTCAAATCCAGAATTTCTCCCACCCGTCCTACCATCGATTGCACTTGCCGTACTGCCTCATCGAGCTGATTCTTGGATTCTTCTTTGAACCGGAACAGAACAATGTGAGCAACCATCAGATTTTTCCGACCAACGCGATACCGGGTTTCAGGGTTTCTTTTCCGGGTTCCCAGTTGGCAGGACAAACTTCTCCGTGCTCGCGGACAAACTTGGCTGCCCGGAGCTTTCTGAGGGTTTCGCGGGCGGCCCGACCGATGCCGTTGTCATTCATTTCGATGGTTTTGAGAACGCCTTCGGGGTCAATGATGAAGGTGCCGCGATAGGCAAGACCGGCATCACCACCCTCGGCGATATAGACCCCGAACTGCTGACTGACCGCACCAGAGGGATCGGCAAGCATGGGATATTGAATCTTCTTGATGGTGGGAGAGGACTCATGCCAGGCCAGATGCGTGAAATGGGTATCGGTGCTCACCGAAAGAACCTCGGCTCCTTCCTTCTGAAATTCGGCATAATGATCGGCCATGTCACCCAGTTCTGTGGGACAGACAAAGGTGAAGTCCGCTGGATAGAAAAACACAACCACCCACTTTCCCTTGTAGTCTGACAGTTTGACAGGACGAAACTCTCCCTTCTGATAGGCAGTTACCTGAAAATCAGCCACCTTTTCGTTCAATTTGATCATAGAGTCTCCTTGTTTAGAATTGATCTAATTAATAGTCATCTTTGAAAATTATGTCAAAGGGAACTTCTTTAGTATATTCCAACCAACATGGCAGAGACCCGGACGATCCCCCTCTTTCCGCTCAATGTGGTCCTTTTTCCGCATCAACCGCTTCCCCTACATATTTTTGAACCCCGCTACAAGGTCATGGTTCGCGATTGTCTGGAAAACAACATAGATTTCGGCGTTTTGTTGGTACACCAAGGACAGTTGTTCCAAAATGGTACCTGTGCCCGCATTCAAAACATTCTTGAGCGTTTCGAGGATGGACGGCTGAAAATTCTCACCTTGGGGAAACAACGGTTCAGAGTCAAGAAAATCATTGAGGGTAAACCCTATCTGGAAGGAGAAGTGGAGTTCTGGGACGATGATCAGGTGCTCAGTCCGGCAGTGGAAGCGCTGTTCGAGCAGGTTCATCTGCTTTTAAAAGACTATTCCAAGCTGACAGGTAAAATGACTGATCAGAGTCTGCTAGAGGACTTTTCTCCGTACGGGTTCTCCTTTTTTCTCGCTGAGATCAATATGTACAGCCTCACTCGACAGCAGGAGATTCTTGAGATGACTTCGGCAGAAGAACGATTGGCCTGCGGTATAAAAAGTTTGGCGACCATGATCCAAAAATTGAAACTTGACCAGAAACTGCAGAAGGTTCTCGGTGATAGCAGAAGCTTTTTCAATATTTGCAACTGACAATCTGTCTTCCATCTATTAAAATAGAAGAATGGAAACGATTGTTCTCGCCTCTACATCGTCCTCCATCCTCGAACGTATGGACCGACAAGTTCCGGTGGCCATGAGAAAAACGGCTACCGTGACCCAGTCGGCTCCCGGCGAGTTCTTTCTTGATTTTCTCCGCTATGAAATTCCTGATCTTGTCGTGCTTCATGCCGAAGAAGATCCTAAATCGCTCGTTCCTTTTTTTGAGGGTCTCGAAGAAGATCCCTGGCTTGATTCCGTCGGCATCATTTTGGTTGTCCCCGATGTCGAAGAAGTGATTGAACTTTACCAAGGTTACAACATCGCCTATTTTCTCAATGAATTCGAATTGGACCGCAACTTGGGCCGCGTTATGACCATTTTGGATGACAAAAGGGAGTTCCTGAATTACGACGGTATCATCAAGAAAATCACTTCTCTTTCGGGGGAATTGATCCTCGAGACCGATCTTCTTTTGGTTCAATACTACTCCTCCTTGTTTTCCAATTATCTTTTCAAGGAAGGTCTGATTGACCGCGGCAAGAAATTTTCGGTGAAATTAGCTCTGGAAGAGCTGCTGACCAACGCTATGGAACACGGCAATGCGGGTATCACCTACGACGAAAAGACCCGTTTGCAGGAAGAACTCAAGTCGGTTCAGGACTTTGTGGAAACAAGGATGCAGGAAGTTCCCTGGAAGGGTCGTCAGGTGACTTTGGAGTATAACATCGGTCCTCTGACAAGCCGTTTCGGCATTACTGATCAGGGTGAAGGATTTGATACCTCTAAGCTGCCGACCCGCAAGGACATGATGAGCCTAGACCTCTCCCATGGCCGCGGCATTTTTATGTCGATGCATAGTGCAGACACCTTGGTCTACAACCAAAAAGGAAACCACGTTACGGTGGAGTTTGGTCACAACGGCAAGGCGGAACGAATCGTTCCACCTGGTTTCATCCAAACTGAACCGAGAATTTTGGCAGCTGGTGACCTTGTCTTCAAAGAAGACGCTACAGGGGACCATATCTACTATATCGTTTCGGGTGAATACGATGTCTTTGTCGGGGGAAAGCACATTGCCAGGCTGACTCCCCGCGATGTGTTTATGGGCGAAATGTCATTCCTCTTGGGAAACCGAAGAACTGCCACTGTTATTGCCGCTACCACAGGAAAACTTGTCGAAATCAGCCGGCAGGCGTTTACCGAGGCCGTCAAGCAATACCCCAATTACGGCATCTTTCTCTCGAAGATGCTGGCCCGGCGTCTCCGTGACAATAACCGCCGGTACGCCAGTTGACACAAGACCTGACCATCAGTATCCTTTCGTGACGTTACTGGAGGATACCATGGGTTCGGATACCAAGCTGACCAAGACCCGCCGCAGAATGAAGGCAGCCAAGCGTGCAGAATTGCGCGCCAAGAAATCCAACAAAAAGTTGGTTCAGTTGCAGGCCAAAGGCTTCAACAAGCCCCTTTCTGTTTGAGTCAAGCCGCCTGAAAAGGCGGTTTTTTTTTGCCCTGACTTCAGTGTGAAGGAAGCTGCCCATGCGTATGTCAGTTCCTGTTTCAATCCCCGAACTATCCGAACTCGAGTCCTGGCTAGCCGACAAGGAAGCACGTTTTCCTGAAATGAAGCCCGGTGTTGCCGCCGGAATTGTCTGGGCAGACCCTCAAGCCAAAAAAGCCACACCGCTTTCCCTGGTCTACCTGCATGGATACACGGCCTCCAGGGGGGAAATATCTCCGGTGGCCGACCGCATAGCACAAAAGCTCGGTGCCAATTTGTTTTACGCCAGATTGACCGGTCATGGGATTGGACCCGATGGGCACCGCACCGTTACTACCGAGGACTGGATGCACGACGGTTTGGAAGCCCTGGAGATTGGGCGCCGTCTGGGAACCCAGGTGGTGGTTATGGGCACAAGCACAGGCGGAACCTTGGCTTGCTGGATGGCATTGGGGCCGGCTGCCGGGAAGATGGCGGCTACCCTTCTGGTTTCCCCCAATCTGACTGTCAAGGATAGAAAGTCCGAATTGCTTTTGTGGCCGGGAAAAGAATGGGTGCTGAGAAAAACGGTGGGAGAATCTGTCACCATCGAACCGAAAAATCTCTTGAACGCCCAATACTGGGACTTGATCCACCACACCCAGTCCTTAATCCCTATGATGAAGCTGGTCAATGTGACTCGAAAACTCCGGTTCCAACGGTGGCCGTCGCCCGTTCTCGTTGTCTATGACCTCAAGGATCCGGTGGTTGATGAAAAGGTCACAGAAAGGTTGTTTTCCAAGGTGCCTGAAGAACTGGTAACGCGGCACCGCTGGACAACGAAACCGGGAGACGATACCCACGTGCTGGCTGGGGATGCCCTTTCACCAGGGGGAACAGAACCACTGGTGCAGCTTTCGGTGGCCTTTCTGAGAAATGCCCTGGGCCTTGCCAAGCCGTTCTAAACGAACTCCAAATACTTTGTGGTCAACTTGCTCATATCAGAATAGTAACCCCGGTATTGGGGGGGCATAACTTCCGCCATCTGGTACATCATCTCATCGGTCATGGCCTGCAGCTCATCACCATGAGCGTGGTGCCCCTCGGGAGTCCTGACAAGAAAGGGACGGCCGAGTTTGATGGTGACACGCGGCCGCCTTAGGTGGGCCAATTCATGAAAGATATCCCTGCAACCCCATTGAACCATCGGATAAATCGGAATGCCTTTATCGGCGGCAAACCAGGTGGCTCCCGGTTGTCCTTTCAAGAGATTTCCATCCTTGCTCCGTTTTCCTTCCGGGGCTAGACAGAGAAACTGGCCTTGAGCCAAAACCTTGGCGCAGCGGGTAATCGCCTTGCGGTCCAAGCGTCCTCGGCGGACCGGTACCGCTTTCCAAGCCTGCATGATCATCCGTGTGACAAAGAATTGCCACAACTCAATTTTCGCCATGGCGATGGTGGGCCGGGGTCTCATTCTGACATAAAACAGTGGCCCCTCAAGATTCGAGGTATGATTGCTGATCAGGATGGCAGGTCCCATTTGTGGCAACTTTCGAAGATCCCGATCATCGATTTTGCAAAAGATGCGAAACAGCGTTCCCAGGACGGTGTCGATGACGGCGGCTCGGATTCCCATGAAGATGAAATCTCCTATTGAATGACCAAACTATCCGGAAAACCCTTCCTTGACAACTTCCCCCTGTCGGGCTACCGTGGCCGGACCCCGTTTTCGGAGGCATCCCGATGGATCAAGTTTTCTTGTTCGACACTACGCTGCGCGATGGAATGCAAGGCACAGGCATCAATTACACCCTCAAGGACAAGCTTGAGATTGCCCGAAGGCTTGATGATATCGGCATTGATTACATCGAGGGTGGGTTTCCCCTCGCCAACGATAAAGAAGCGGCCTTTTTTCAGCATATGAAAAAGGAACCTCTCAAGCGCGCGAAACTGGCGGCCTTTGGATCGACAAGAAAACCGGGTAACAAAGCCGCTTCTGATCCCAATCTCAAAGCTTTGCTCGATGCTGAAACGCCCGTGGTGGTGGTGGTGGGAAAAGCCTGGATTCTTCATGTGGAGCATGTGCTGGGCACCAACGGGGAAGAAAATCTTGCCCTGATCGACGACTCCATCCGGCTTCTGAAGGCTGCCGGCCGGGAAGTCATTTTCGATTTGGAACACTTTTTTGACGGTTGGAAGGTCCACCCTGAGTACTCTGGTAAAGTGGTTCAGATTGCCCTGGCTGCCGGCGCTGATTGGGTCGTCCCCTGCGATACAAACGGAGGCACCCTTGTCGATGAAGTTTCCGATGCGTACCGGTTCCTGGCAGCGCTTCCGGGAGTCGGGGGAAAACTGGGTGCGCACTTTCATAACGATCTGGGCTTGGGCGTCGCCAACAGCTTGGTTGCTGTCACTGCAGGGGCCCGTCAGGTTCAGGGTACGATCAACGGCTGGGGTGAGCGCTGCGGTAATGCCAATCTGTGCTCCATTGCCCCTTCCCTGTCCCTGAAACTTCCCTATACGACCAATCTGGATTTGATTCACCTCACAGAGCTCAGCCGTTTCGTGAGCGAGAAAGCCAACATGATTCCCGACAGGCGGCAGCCCTTTGTCGGTGACGCCGCCTTCAGCCACAAAGCAGGCCAGCATGCCGATGTTCTGGCCAAGGCTGCGACCATCCAAAAGGACGGTTTCACCCAGGGTGGCATGATGGAGCATATGGATCCCAGTCTGATCGGTAATACCCGCCGCATTCTGTTGTCCGAACTGGCCGGGAAATCTACCGTTGCCATGAAACTTGGCAAATTCGGCAGCTTCGACAAGGCCAGCAAAGAAGTGGCCGAACTGACCCGGATTCTCAAAGAAAAAGAGAACGCAGGATACGAATACGAAGCGGCTGAAGCCAGTTTTGAGCTTCTGGTCCTCAGGGTTCTGGGCCGGTACCAACCGCTGTTCGAACTCGACAACTACCATCTGGAAAGTTACAAGACCTGGGATAGGGACAGTCAGACTGTGGGGCGAATTTTTGTGACCGCTCAGGGAAAACGCTCAATGGGGGCTTCTGTCGGGGTCGGACCAGTCGGTGTTCTTCACAGAGCCCTCTGCAATGCCCTTGAGGTCACCTACCCTTTTGTAAAAAACCTTGTCCTGACCGACTTTTCTGTCAGGGTACTCAATGCAGGTGAGTCAAGCACAGATTCGAAAGTGCGTCTGTTTATCAGCTGGTCTGACGGGACAACCTCCTGGGATACTGTAGGCGTCCATGACAACATCATCGAGGCTTCCTGGCAGGCACTGGTGGATAGCTTTGAATACTACGCCCTGATGAAAATCTGACTATTTTTCTCTGATTTACTCTTGCCCCACTCTATAGGTAGTGCTATCCTCCTAATCAGATAGGAGACACACACTATGGAAACCGGAGAAGCCCTCAAAAAAGCAACTTTGATCCAGGCTTGGGAAGACTGGGACGAAGCTGAAAAGAAGCCGTCTGCCACCGACGGACCCAAACTCTGCAAAATCGAGAACCCCGACTGCGAAGCCTGCCAGTAGTCGTCATTGCAAACAAGTTGGGCACCCGTTAGGATGGTGTGAGAGGTATAGGCATGAAGAACACCATTCTCAAGGGAAGTGCCGGGCTGATAATTCTCCTTTTGCTGGGGGGAACTTTCTGGCTTCTTCGCGATGGCTTTCTTCTCAACCCGTTTCAAGCAGACCTTCCGTTTGAGTATCCCGGATTTGCAGCTGCTGATGCAGGCAATACCTATCTGATTGACCGGTCCCTCAAAAGAATCGTCAAGACGAATGCAGACGGCGAGCTCGCCTGGACCATACAGGGTGGCAGCCGGTCACCGGGAACCTTCTTCTTTGCCGATGAGCTGACCATCGACGACAAGGGTTTTGTCTATGTTCTCAACCGGGTGCCGGATGCTCCGGGCTTCTACACAGTTTTAACTCAAATTCTGAGGTTTAAACCGGACGGCACGTTCGATCAAGTGATCGCTGAAAAAGCCTATGGTCTGGATGAACGCTTGCCAACGTTGGTACAGCGTGGCCAATGGCACTCGCTCCAGACAAGCGGGGACCAGATCCGTTGGTTTGACTCCAATGCCAAAAACTTGATTCTCCATGGGGGTCGTGCCGGTTCCATCACCGAAACTGTCATTATCCCGGATTATCCCGCGGATCTGATGGTGCCCTCCGCAGCGGTTCTCCCCGATGGCGGAACCGTCGTAGTGACCAAACAGGGGCGTATCACCCGGATCGATGCCGGCAGCCAAACAAACCTTTACGACGCCTCGGGGTCGGAAAGCACATCCGTACCCTGGAAGATCCGGGCTTTTGAAAACCGGCTGTTCTTTACTGACCTTGCCAGAAACGGCGTGGCGGAACTGTTGGCCGACGGTACAGCACCGCTTCGGTTTTCAACCAACGAAGCAACAAGCTACAGCCTTTCCTCGGGGCAAGAAGTCCTCGCAACTACTGGTGACGCGGGACCAAAATTCTTCCGGCCTGAAGGAACCTCGGTGGCAGCCCCCGAGTCGGCTCGATATTCGTTAGCCACAGGAACACTCCATTTGGGCTTATGGCTGTTGTTGGCGGCAGTTCTGGTAGTGTTGGTCTTTCTGGGACGCCTGGTCTATGTCGAGGGGTTCAAACGGGTGATTCCCCCCTTTCTCAAGACCGTTGCGGGAGTCATTTTACTGACAGCAATCGTTGGGGGTCTGGTCTCTACCATGATTCTCAACAACTTCAGCCAACGCTATTCCACGGAAGTTCTGAACAAAATCACTCAGTTGGTCCACCTGGTTCCCCGTATCATTGACGCCGATCATTTCACCGCTGTGACCGAGCCTTCTCAGTTCGGGGGTCCAGAGTACTTGGCGTTGCGCCAACAGATCATCGGGGCCATCTACGGTGACAAATCTCAGGAAAACCAGGGATTGTACTTTGCCCTTCACCGGGTCTCCGGATCGAATTTGTCCACCTTTATGTACCTGAACGGCGATACAACTATCCATCACCCCTTCAGTTACCTGAATGATCCTGAAGGCCCCTACCAGAAGGCGCTCAAAGGAGAGACGGTGGCCCAATACGCTCTCGATGCCTGGGGAAGCTGGATGTATTCCACTGGTCCCATTCGAGACAAAGCGGGAACCATTGTGGGTGTTTTTGAAATGGGGGGAGACCTCTACAGCTTCACCCAGGAGAACAACCGCCTTATTCAGAATCTGCTGGTGAGCATTCTGACCGTGCTGGTGATCTTCCTGCTGGTGTTGGTTGAGCTGACCTTCCTTCAAGATCAACTGCGAAAAAGATCCCTGGAGCAAGTTCTAGCCGATCAGGGGCTCAAGCCCCGACGCATCGAAGATGTGTTTCACCGTGTCTTTCTGGTCCGGTCTGTCACAGGTCTGTTTTTTGTCGCCGCTTCGGTTTCTCTGCTGTTCCTTCCTCTGATGATGAAGGGTTTCTACCAGCCGCTTTGGGGCCTGCCGGAAAACGTTGTTTACGGTCTTCCTGTGTCTTTGCGTCTGTTCTTCTTTGGTTTAGGCACTGTCTTGGGCGGAAATCTGACACGCCGCTGGGGTTGGCGACCGGTCTTTCTGGCCGGTCTGGCAGTTTCTGCGCTGGGCTTGATTGTTGCGGCTCTGTCAGCAGACATGACAATGTTCCTGATTTCCAGCATCGCCATTGGCCTGGGTGCGGGATTCGGTATGATCGGTATGCGTTCGCTGGTGAATGCCGAGGCCGACCCGGACACCAAGGCCACGGCATATAGTCACTTCTATGCGGGGATCATCGCAGGCACCAACGTAGGTGTTATTGTCGGAAGCGCTTTGGCTGATATGATCGGCTTTGCCAACGTGTTCTGGCTGGCCCTTGCCCTTACCGTCTCAACACTTTTTATTGTTCTCAAACTCTTTCCCAAGCCGGCCAAAGTATCGCCCCCTGCCGCAGGTGACCTCCGTATCGGCCAAGCTCTTGGGATGTTTTTCGCCAACCCTGCAGTGGGACGTTTTGCACTGTTGATTATCCTTCCGGTCTATGTCGCAAGCATGGTTCTGTATTTTTTTCTGCCGGTCTTTGCCCAGGAACAGGGAGTCAACAACGCTGATATCGGCCGAATCTTCCTTCTTAACGGATTGGTCGTCGTGTATTTGGGCCCGGCGCTGAGCCAGTTTCTGCAATCCAAGCTGGGAATCCGCCGTTCTCTGCTAACTTCTTCGGTGCTTTGGACCCTCAGTCTGCTACCCTTTGTCATCACCGGCAGCCTGGCAGGCCTGGTGGCCACGGTTATCCTGATGGGGATTGCCGAAGGAGTTGCGGCGGTCGCTCAGAATGAGCACCTGCTTTCGCTTCCGGTTTCCGGGACTGTCGGAAACGACCGCGCGGCGGGCTTTTTCGAGGTTGTAGCAAAAATCGGGGAGACGGCAGCACCGATTCTGATCGGATTTGCCATGCTGCTGGGTCCCCAATGGGGCATCGGGCTGGTAACCGGAGTCTTGGCCCTGGCACTCGTGGTTTTCTGGATCACCGACAAGACCGCACAGCCTAGGGAGGCTCGTTCGTGAAGCGTTCCACCAGTGTCCTGATCATTCTGCTGCTTCTGGCTGCCCTTGGTGGATTTCTCACCATTTTGTATCCTCAACAGCTTTTTCAGGTTCCATGGCAATCAGAATTTGCCCTGGAATACCCTTCTTTTGCCACGATGGACGGAGTTGGTGATACTTTTGTCATCGACCGCTCACTCAGTCGAATTCGAAAAATAGCACCCGATGGGTCTTTTGTTTTTCAGATTGACGGACAAAACCGGACTCCGGGCAAACTTTTTTACGCCGTCGAGTTAGTCGTCGACGACAGGGGCTACCTCTACGTTCTCAATCAGGTGATGCAGGAAAATGGTTTTTATACCGAACGGGAAGAAATTCTTCGATACGATCCTGCTGGCAACTTCGACAGGATTGTCGGATCAAGAGTTTACAGTCCCGAAGAAATCAACAACAACAACGTAACCCGGGGACGGTTGACAGGACTTGCCTTCGCAGCCCGTAAAGTCTCCTGGTATGAATTGGGAAAAGCAGGGGTCATTGAAAATTCGGTCGACACCGATACCTGGCGGCTGGAACAAAAGTTGGTGGTGGTCTGGCCTGAGGCAATGGTTCATATCGCCTCTGTGGTCAGAACCGACAGCCGCACCCTGGTGTTTTCCACCAAGCAAGGTCTCATACTCCGGCAAGTCGGCCTGGCTACCGAAACTCTCTACTCAGGCGATGGGGAGTCGCGTCCTGGAGACCTCTCGGTTCCCTGGTGGGTCGGTGCTGATGCCCAGGGAAATTTGCTGTTCAGTGATCTGACCCGCAGCAGAATCCTTCGACGCGATGCTCAAGGTGCTCTCACGGTGGTTCTCGACAGCGCTCGTTACAAAGAGGCTACCGGCGACAGTTTTCCTTACATTTACTACACGTTCTCGGTGACGGGAGACGGCCGGGTGGTAACCACCAATGACCTGTCTGTGCTGGGTGTCAATCCACAAGGTCGCCTTGACAGCATTGTTACAGGAGGACACTTTCCCGTTCTTCTGCTGGCCGTCAGGGCTTTTCTGTGGCTTGGACTGGTGGCGGCTGCAGCAGCCCTGGTCATACTGGTCTTCCTGGTTTACAAGAATCTGTTCAGGCGCCGCGTTTCACTGATTTTCAAACAGCTGCTGGTTACTCTCCCGTTGATGACCGCCATTTTGATGGTGGTGGCCGGTACACTGATCGATAGTTTCACGGCCCGATACGAGGCTCAGTCCATCGATCTGATCAGTCAAGCGATTCAGGTCATTGCCCAGAAAATCGATACAGACAGGCTGGACCGGATCACAAAGCAGTCAGACTTCATGAATGCGGATTACCAGTACATCCGAAACCAACTGCACACTGCCCTCAACCACAACCAGGATGCCTGGAACAGCAAGTTCTACTTTGCCCTCCACCGGTTGAGAGACGGCAAGATCTACACCTCCATGTACCTCAATGACGGAGTGGGATTGTTCCAACCTTATACCTACCTCAACGATCCGACCAATTTGTACTGGAAGGCCGTTCAGGGCAAGATCGCCACCAGCAAGGCCTCGGACGCCTGGGGTACCTGGGTCTATGGGGTTGGTCCTATTTCCAATTCCCAGGGACAGGTTTCGGCCCTATTGGAAGTGGGCCGAGACCTTTATGGGTTCCAGAAGGAAACTGATCAGCTGCTCTGGTCAATGGTGCCATATGTCGGAGTTGGCTTTGGGGTGCTGATTCTGCTGTTCGTTCTCTCAACCTGGCTGTTCCTGGCTCCCTTGCGCAGCCTAAGGTCAGGTGTGAACAACATTGCTCAGGGCAAGTGGGACACCAATCTCCCCATACGGGGGAGCGATGAAGTTGCTGACCTCACCGTAGTCTTCAACAGAATGACTCAGTACATACGAAACTACATCGATGAAATCATGGCCCTCAGCCAAGGCTACCGCCGCTTTGTTCCGCAACAGTTTCTGGTGCATCTCCAAAGAGAAAGCGTGAAGGAGATTCAGCTTGGCGACCAGATTCAACGGGAAATGAGTGTGATGTTCACTGACATCCGGTCGTTCACCAGCATCAGTGAGAAGATGACTCCCAAGGAGAACTTCGACTTTCTGAACCGGTACTTGAGCCTGGTAGGACCCGAGGTCCGCAAGCACGAAGGTTTTGTAGACAAGTACATCGGCGATGCCATCATGGCGCTTTTTCCCCGCAGTCCCGACGACGCCCTTCAAGCAGCCATTGAAATCATCGACCTTCTCGATGAGTTCAACAGCCGGCAGCTCGCCGAGGGAATGCCCGAAATCCGCATCGGCCTGGGCATTCATACCGGCCTGTTGATGCTGGGAATTCTGGGAGAAGAAGAGCGGCTGGAGGGCACGGTCATCAGCGACAACGTCAATCTGGCAAGCCGTCTGGAAGGACTGACCAAGTTTTTTGATGCCTCCATTATTGTCAGCGAAACGACCTATGCCGGAGTAAAAAACCATGACAGGTACCACTTCCGGAATTTAGGGAAGGTTAAAGTCAAGGGAAAGAAAGAGCCTGTGGGCATCTATGAGGTTCTCGATGGCCTTCCCGCTGATATCAAGGTCAAGAAAGCCAAGGCTCAGCAGAATTTGGAAGCTGGTATCCGTTTCTACCAGCTGCAGGATTTTGAAGGTGCCAAACAAGAATTCCAGACTGCTTTGGAACTTTCTCCCGAGGATACCACCGTCAAAGTGTATTTGACGCTGTGCCGCCACGCTCTCGCCAATCCACCTACCGGTGAATGGACCGGGGCCATTACCATGAATGCAAAATAGGAGAGTCCCATGGCTCATCGCCTTCTGTTGTGTACGTCCTGGTTTCGTCCTCAACTTGGTTTGGACATGGGAACCGATCTCCTGGACCGTTTGAACCGGAAAGGGCTGAAGCTGGTAGGAGTGATTGGTCCTGATGAGGAAAAGCTGGCTTCGGAGGCTCGGGACAGAGGTTTGCCTTACTTTCCCCTGCTGCCGGAGTTTCAATGGACCTCCCAGACTTTGCGGCGCCGTTTGACCGAAGATTTCTCACTCGCTTCCAGAATGGAACAGTGGGTCGATCCCATCCGCAGACTCAATGCCGAGCTCGGAGTTCTATACTTTGCGACTTGGATTCCACCCGCCTTGCTGGCTGTACCGCAGAGAGGCTGGCTGAATTTTCATCCGGCTCCGCTGCCCGAACTACGCGGATTCCTTCCAGAAGACTTTGCCGTACTTTGGGGCTGGAAAACCATGCCTGGTACCCTGCATGTCGCGACAGAGGAAATCGATGAAGGGCCCATCCTCCTGAAAAGCCGCCCTGCCCGCTTGAACCGATGGGACACTCCAGACTCAGTCATGCAGAAAGTCGGTCAGACCGCACGTAGCTGCCTAGCCTCGGGAATCAAGGATTATCTGAATGGTCAAGCAGTACTTGTCCAGCAGAAACAGGTACCAGGGTTCTTCGCTGGGTATACGGAATTTTACCCTGAGTCGTATTTAAACTGGGAAACCGATGATCATGCCCAGCTTCACCGGAGGTTTCAGACCTTTCGGGGACAACACCACCGGGTGGAACTCAAGGCGCGGTTTGACGACGGCATCTGGCAGGTAGAGACTCTGGAATTGCACCGGTGTCGGGCCAAAGGTCGGCCTGGAGACCTTCTAGCAACCTGGAACCAGTTGAAGCTCATCAGAACGACGCAGGGTGTTGCGTTGGTCGGGTGCAAGCCCTTTGTGAAAGACCCTGGGTTGGCTTCCCACCTCGACCGGCAACAACAACAGATTATTCCAGCGGGTTCGCGGCCTCAGAAATACCATGTTTCTGAGTTCCGCCACCTGATCCGTTAACCTTGCTTAAAGGACCAGTTCAGCCTGCGGTGAACACCTTGTGGCGGCCTGCTGCCTTTGCCTGATAAAGGGCTTGATCTGCCTGCTGAAGAAGATCCGTAAACGATCGGTCAGAAGTTGGTATTTCGGCAGAAACCCCTACCGAGATCGTCACATGATCGACAGCGGAAGCCATCTGATGGGGCATGGCCAATTCGTCAATCGATTCCATAAGACGTTCTGCCACAATGCGCGCACCTTCAAGATCGGTATCATGGAGCAGAACGACAAATTCTTCTCCCCCATAGCGGGCACAAAAGTCGGTGGTTCTCAGCAGGCTGGCAGCCAAAGTTCCTGCTACCGCTTTGAGGCAGGCATCACCGGCCAGATGCCCATAGAAGTCGTTGTACCTTTTGAAGTCATCGATATCCATCATCAGTACTGCCATCGGCTGGCGCTGCCGCAACGCTCTTGCCCACTCCTCAGAGATCCAAGTGTCCAATGCACGGCGGTTGGGAATTCCGGTCAATCCATCGAGCCGTGCCAACTGGTCGAGGCGACTGTTTGCCTCTTCCAGCTGGGAACGCAGAACCTCAAGCTCTGCCACTTTATTCGACAAAAACCGGGTGATTCGAGATTTTTGGAAGAGGTACACCATGGTTACCAGAATGGCAGCATAAGCCAATACGGCGTACCAGGATGCCCAGGGAGCCGCTTCCACCTCCAAAGTCAGAGTCTGAGTCGATTCTGCCCAGACCTCGGCGGGATTGGCACCCCGAAAACGGAACCGGTAGGTTCCGGGCCAGAGGTTGGTATAAGTAGCTTCATGGCGTGTTCCGGCTTCAATCCAGGTCTTGTCGAACCCTTCCAGCTGATAGGCATAGAGGTTTTTCGCTGGATCGCGGAAATCGAGGGCAGAAAAGCTGAACGTAACGGCATTTTCCTGCCAGCCAAGGGTCAAGCGGGGAGCGATGGGACGAGACTGTCCAAGCACCTGCACGTCGGTGAGCGCAACCAGCGGCTGGGCATCGGCCATCGAAAGCCTGCCTGGATAGATCAGGAGCACCCCTTTGAGGCCCCCGAAGACCAATTCCCCCTCAGCGGATTTTAAGGAACCTGATGAGAATTCTGCCGAGGTTAAGCCGTCTGCCATCGTATAACGCCGAAAGGTTCGGCTTTCAGGCCGGAAAGAGAACAGACCATTGGCCGATGCGATCCAGAGTAATCCTGCCGAATCCTCGAGTGCTGAGTACACAGACAAACTGGTCAGGCCCTCTTTCAAGCCAAAATTCTCCAGCATTCCCGTCTCAGGATCGAGTCTGGACAGCCCTCCGCCGTTGGTGACAATCCAGAACCTACCTTGAGAATCCTCCAGAAGACTCCGTACGGTATTGCTGGGAAGCGTTTTGGGATCCTCTGGATTGTAACGCCAAACCTGAAAATCATCAGTTTCTGGACGATACAAGGCCAAACCTCCGTTGGTCCCCACCCAAATTCGTTCCTTTCGGTCCTGATGAACGAAATAGACTAAGTTGTCGGGCAAGCTACCGGGAACCTTGGCGTCGGCCAGATAATGGGTTGCAGGACCGGGAGTTCCTGGCTTAGGCATCTTCACAACCCCTGAACGGTAAGTACCAAACCAGAATTGTCCTTTTTGGTCGATGGCGAGAGAGTTGACGACCTCATCCGGGAGAGAATCGGCGGCCTTCATATCGACAGACCACCTTTGAACAGCCCCCGTAGCAGGATTAACGATGCTGACACCCCCGTTGGTACCGAGCCACAACTGACCTTGGGAGTCTTCAGTGATGCAATTGATGATGTCGTTGGACAACGAACGGGGATTCTTGGCATCGTGTTTCCAGGTTTTCTGAACCCCATGGGGATCCACTTGCACCAAACCTCCGTTGTAAACCCCGATCCACAACGAGCCGTCCTTGGTCTGATAGAGAGTCGGAACTTTTCCAATCGTGGGGAGATACTGAAACTGCTGCTGACGGGGATTATACCGGCTAACTCCCCCGCCGTTGGTTGCTACCCAGATCAGACCGCCACGATCCTGAAAAGTACCGTAAACCACATTGTGTGCCAGGGTGTCACTTCGCAAAGGATCGTTGCGGAAGGTGAAGCTGGTCCCTGTGGAAGGACGGAAAACGACCAAACCACCACCCCAGGTTGACACATGCAAGTCGCCGGCCTCTCCGCGGTTGAGTCCGAACAACCGCTCATCGGAAAGCGGAAACACTTCATAATCGCCGTTGGCAGGGTTGAGGCGGACCAGGCCCTGACCCCAAACCGCCAGCCAAAGACTGGTATCACCCGGAAGGCGCAGGGAACCCATCACACCCCCGGTTGGAAAGACTTTGCCGGGAAAAACCTGGGGAAACCGAAGGAGCTTGTCTTGGACGGCATCATACAAATCAAGACCACCGCTGGATCCGACCCAAAGCCTGCCCTGGCCATCTTCGGCCATAGTCCGTACCGTCTTACCCGATAAACCGTCATTCGAGCCCTCGGAGTAGGGAAATGTCTGAAAGGTTCCCTTCGCCTCGTCCATACGGTTCAGACCATCGAGGGTTCCTACCCAGAGTTTGCCCCTGCCATCGCGGTAGATTCGCGTCACGACATTGTGGGAAAGGCTGCCAGGAACTCCCTCTTGATGACGGAAGGAAGTGAAGTTCTCTGTGGCGATATCAAAACGGTCAAGGCCCCCGTAAGTCCCCAGCCAAAGAGTCTTTCCGTGATCCAAGGTCATGGTCTGAATCAAATTGTGGCTTAAGGTATTTCTGGAAAACGGTTCTTTCTGCCAGACCCGCATTGTATAGCCATCCCAACGGTTCAAACCACTCTGAGTGCTGAACCAAAGGTACCCGGTTTCATCCTGTGCAATGGCCGTGACCGAAGAACCAGAAAGCCCCTCTTCACGACCAAAAGACTCCCAAGGCGAGAGAGGTTCGAGAGAGAACCCGAGTTCAGACATCAACAGAAGAATCCCAAGGAAACCAACGGCAAAACGCATGCTTTCACTATAGCCGAAGGTGTTTGAAATTTCACCTGTTTTAGTTTAGGGTCTGGTTCAGGAGCGGCCATAAATGACAATTCGTTTGATCGATGTACCCATGGATTTTGGAGCCAACAGACGTGGGGTCGATATGGGGCCTTCGGCTCTCAGGCAAGCGGGAATTAAAAGTGCCTTGACACAGCTGGGACACCATCTGGAAGAAGAAAAGCGAACAGTCAGGGTTCCCATTGCCGACCATGCCGAGGAAGGCGATCCGCAGGTCAAGTTCTTAGCTCCGATCCTGAAAGGTTGCGAAGATCTGTCGGTTCTGGTGCGAGAATCAATGGCAGGAGGAGCTTTTCCCTTGGTGATGGGAGGTGACCATTCCATTGCCATAGGAACGTTGGCGGGACTGGGGGCCCATTACAAGACGGCAAATCAAACCTGGGGTGTTGTCTGGATCGATGCCCACGCCGATTTCAATACACCCGAAACCTCACCTTCAGGGAATGTCCATGGTATGGGTTTGGCCGCTGCCGCAGGATTGGGACACCCAGCTTTAACACGCCTAGGAGGAGATTTTGCGAAGATTGATCCACGTAGGATTGTCATCATCGGTGCCCGTGATATCGATACGGGAGAGAAACAAAACCTAAAACAAGCAGGTGTGACTGTCTTTACAATGGCCGACTTGGACCGTTTGGGAATGGCCGAAGTAGCCCGAAGGACATTGGAAGAGCACCTTGGTTCTGTCCAGGCACTCCATGTGAGTTTTGACGTTGACAGTCTAGACCCCGAAGTCGCCCCCGGGGTGGGAACACCAGTCCGAGGAGGACTCACCTACCGGGAACTTCACTTTCTAATGGAAACATTGGGTGCCGACGGGCGAGCCCGAAGTGCCGAAGTCGTGGAAGTCAACCCCATTCTCGACATACGCAACCAGACAGCGCTGACCGCAGTGGAAATGCTGGCGTCGTTGATGGGTGATACGATTTTATAGAGGGCGCAGAGTGGGAATGGGGGGTCACCGCGGAGGCGCAGAGGGCGCAGAGTGGGAATGGAGTTCACCGCGGAGACGCGGAGGGCGCAGAGTGGGTTGGGGTTCACCGCGGAGACGCGGAGGGCGCAGAGTGGGGATGGGGGTTCACCACCGAGGCGCAGAGGACACAGAGCGGGATCGGGTGGCTTTGTTGGACCGGTCGCCTGCTGTTTTTCTTTCCTTGTCTTCCTCACCAAAAGCTCTCTGTGATCTCAGCGTCTCTACGGTTATCTCCTGACCAGCTGGGTGTTCAGGGATTAAGCGTTCACCACCGAGGCGCAGAGGACACAGAGCGGGATCGGGTGGCTTTGTTGGACCGGTCACCTGCTGTTTTTCTTTCCTCGTCTTCCTCACCAAAAGCTCTCTGTGATCTCAGCGTCTCTGCGGTTATCTCCTGACCAGCTGGGTGTTGCGGGTTGCACCGGAGAGATCAGGTACCCGCAGGGGGGGTAGCGGAGGCCTGGGGTAAGCCGGAGGCGTCCCCGAGGCCGGAGCGAGGGGGGTGCCCCCCCCTTCCCGCTTTTTTGACGGCTTCGACCAACAGGAACTCGATCTGTCCGTTGACACTGCGTAGTTCGTCGGAAGCCCAGCGTTCCAGCGCATCGTGCAGAACTGGATCGAGACGCAGCAGAAACTTCTTTTTTTCGGCCATCAGTACAGGGATCCGGTGTTGATGATGGGCTGGCTGTCCTTATCGGAAACCAGTGCCACAAGCAGATTGTTGACCATAGCGGCTTTGCGTTCTTCATCGAGGGTGACGATGTTGCGGTCCGCGAGGGCTTGGAGGGCACCTTGAACCATGGCAACGGCACCTTCGACGATTTTGCTGCGGGCGGCGACGATGGCTTGTGCTTGCTGGCGGCGGAGCATGGCATGGGCGATTTCAGGGGCGTAGGCCAAGTGGGTCAGACGGGCTTCGAGAACGGTTACTCCCGATAGGTCGAGCCGGGCTTGAAGTTGGGTCTTGAGGAGGGTTGCCACTTCGGTGGGATTGGAGCGAAGGGACGATCGGACTTCATCCTGGGCGTCGTAGGGGAATTCGCTGGCCAGGGCCCGCAGGGCCGTTTCACTCTGGACGGTGACAAACGACTCAAAGGCATCGACGTCAAAACTGGCTTTGGCGGTATCGGTGACCTGCCAGACGACGACGGCGGCGATTTCGATGGGGTTACCGTGCAGATCGTTGACCTTGATTTGTTCGCTGCTGAAGTTGCGGATACGCAGAGACAACTTTTTTTTGGTGGCGAGTGGGTTGGCCCACCAAAAGCCACTGTCACGGACGGTGCCGGTGTAGGTACCGAAAACCGTCAGAACTTTGGCTTCATTCGGCGCATTGATAAAAAAACCCACGGAGACCAGCATGGTAGCCAGGAACCATAAAACCGAGGGTATGAGAAAAGCGGGGTTTTCCGTTTCCACTCCGGGAATGAAAAAAGCAAGTGTGGTCGCAGCGAGAACCAATGCGATCAGCACAAAGAACAGACCAGGGAAGGCAACGGCCTTCTTCTCAGTAACATTGACCATAGGGAACTCCTTAAGGTATCACTATGGAATCAATATGATATCACTTTGATATTTTGTCAATGACTTTTAAAGCTCTTCCAGTTCTTCAGACGCTTCGGCGGTTCTGCGGGCCCGGAGGATGGATTCGATTTCCATTCGTTTGCGGGGCAAATCAATGGCGTCGTTGAGGGCTCCCATCAACAGACGTTGTCCATCTTGAATGCGGGCTTTCGCCTGCTCGTCGGAGTCGAGCGCAGGGGCCAGATCGGGGGTGTGGTAGAGGCGGAAAAGCAAATGCCGGAGCAATTGACGGGCAGTCAGGGTCAGCTGAGCGCTCCGCTGGGTATCGAGGATGAAGTGGTAACCCTTCTCGGGAAGTGGAAATGCAATTTTGGGGTCACACCTGTCCTTTCGGATGGTTCGACTGAAGGTAGCCTTGTACACGGTGTCGAGAATTCGGCGGACGTTCAGACCGTCCTGCTGAGGAAACGTCATCGAGAGCAGACCTTCCAGTTCCGTGGCCAGAAAGTGCCGCGGATGAAGGACGGTACCGAGGATTTCTTGCAGGCAGACCTCATTGAGAGTAAAAATGGGCTTGGGGAGCTTCAGATTTCGCACAAGCTCACGATGGAATCCCAACTGCTCGCCACTGCTTGGTACGGTGATGACCACCAACGGCTCGCCCAACACCAGTGGATCGGTTTGACCGAGGCGGGCATGATGCGCGGAAACGAGAACCCCGACGTCGTCGATGCCAAGCGGTTGACCCTGGGTCAAAATCCGCTTTTTCACCAGGGCCAATTCATCATAGACACCCTGAAGGCAACCACCTTGCTTCAGAGTGGCGCAGAGCCCCTGGAATAGCGTCGACAGGGACGAAAAAGACTCGACCCTGCCTCGGTAAGTGAGCGTCCGAACCACTTTGACACGGATGGGGAGTTCAGAATTACCTGGGTTCATGACACTTTCTGTCATGATGGCAATCCTACCCTGCCCCAAGAGGTTTTGCTAGTCCTCCAACCAGTCTGGCCCGTCCAGCAAGGGTCGTGCGACGGCCTCTCCTGCCAAGACAAAGGTCTGACCCCCGCCAAACGAAGCTTCCAGCCGGGCAGCCGCTGCGACAAGGTCCCGCGGCTTCACTCTCAACAGGGCATCGCGCTTTTCCTGCCTCATACCATCGGTAATCCCCAGATGCCGCCTCTGGAGAGAAAGGAAACCATCTTCTGCGGGACTGCGCGGACTGAGGTCGTTGCTCACCGTACCGATAATGGTATTCCGCAATTCAGCACCTGTCAGCGGTTCAGCCCGGCTGGCTTGGAGGCTTTCACGGAAGGCTTCCAGACTGGAAAGCAGGTTCGGGTCGCGGTAGGTGGCAAAGGTGAAAGTGCCTTCCAGACCGTTGGGCATGGAAAAGGCACCGTAGGCCCCCCCCTTCATCCGGATCCGTTCCCACAAAAAGCCTGTTTTGAGACGATGGCTCAGCACCAGTTCGGCAGCATGGCCAGGTTCCGTCATCCGGCTGCCCCGCAAGGATCGTGCCACGAACCCTACTGCCGACGGAATCAGACGGATGCGGGGTTTTCCCGGTCCGGATGGTGGTGTCGGAACTTGGGCAGACCTGTTTGAGCAGGGAAGGTCTGCGAGCCTTTTCACCAACTCAGAAACTTTCTGACCTAAGGACCCCAAAGAAGACTCACCCCCGGTCAGAAGGGCCTCCACCCCGGTCGAGGTCCAGATCAGACGCGAGAGATCTTGCAGGGAGTCCAGAAGGACTCTCAAGCCCGTCTCGTCGGACTCAGCCAGTTTCGCCAGAAAATCCAGCTGAGATAGGCCCCCCGTCAACTCGCCGATCCGCCCCCCCAGGCTTAATGCGGAAGCACTTCTGGTTGAGGCGAAAACATGACCCCGAGGAACCAGCGACCCTTGATAGTCATTTTTCATCTCGAGAATCAAATCACGAAGGCGGGAGGGGTTGTTCCAGTCCGTACAGGTCAGAACCCGTTCCAGCAGCGATAGTGCCGCGTCACGCCGTTCTTCGAGCATGCGAACACGCACATAAAATTTGGTGACAAGCTTTCCATCGGCAAGGGACTCATCTGCATTCACCCGGAAGGAGAGCCCTCCCGTGTTCAGGGAGATTTCACGGGCCAAAAGGTCCCAACCCAGACCGACCAAGCCGAGACTTTCCAAACACCTTTGAAGGAGAGGGAGGAGCTTGTAGTCATCGTCGCTCAGACCTGGCAAATCAAACGCCAGGTCTGCATACAGGACTCCGTTGGTGAATACGGAATGAACCCCCAGGGTGAGGGGACCTTCGATGCGCCAGTCGACCCGGGGAAGTTCCACCTTGGGGGGAATATCTTTGAGGCGGAGTTCAGGTAGGGTTCTGACAGCCTGAGCCGTGTCGGGGGTCTCTTGAAAGGCTTTAAGGGCTGCCTGTTCCGCCTTGAGCGAGTCGATATCTTGCGCAGCCAGACCCATACGCAGGCTTGCCAGATCTTCTTCCTCGGTTTCTTCATTGCGTTTCAACAAGGTTGCATCAGGAAGGCATACTACCGTTGCCCGGTGAGGATTTTCGAGCAGCGCATCACGAAGCAGTTTCTCAAACACAGGTTCGCCAGAGTCCAACCTGGCTTTCAAGGCTTGAAGGCGGGGTTGGAACTTCAGGCTTTCTCCTAAAGTGGACCCATGCAGCCAGCCACGGGTGGCCCGGCTGAGAAACCGTAGTCCCATGCCTCCACCGCGCACTTCGCGGATGCTGAACTCATAACTGGCAACCACCGAGTCGATGAGTTCCCGGGGAAAGCCCTGTTCCGACCAATGGCGAAGCTGGTTCAGGACCAAGGTTTCAAAGGCTTCTTTTTTCTCTTCCCCCGAACCTCGCAGGCCGACGGTGAAACTCACATCACGAATTTCTGTGAAAAGACCCGAGACTGGTGAGAGATCCTCCCCCAAGCCAGATTCCAGCAAGGCTTTCTGAAGCGGTCCCGCATCGCCTAGAAGAATTTCTGACAGCAGATCCAGGGCTAAGACCCGGTCATGATCGGGGGCATCGGCCACCAGCCACGTCAGCGCGAGGGTGCCGGTGTCGGCGGGTTCGTCGGCAGAGGTGGGGTACACACCCTGCACGGTGCGGGGTTCCAGCCAGCGTTTTTGGGGCTCAATAACCGGAGCGGGAGGCCGCCTGTCAAAAAACCGGAAATACTTGGTGTCGAGAAGTTTGAGCACCGGACCGGGGTCTTGGTCGCCATAGAGGAAAACCAGGCCCCGGCTGGGGTGATAATGGTCGGAATGGAACTTTCGGAAGGCTTCGTAAGTCAGTTCGGGAATGTGGGCGGGGTCACCACCGGAGTCGTACTGGTAAGGTCCCCGATCAAAAAGAGACCTTTGTACCAAATCACCGATAACGCCTTCCGCACTGGCATAGTTGCCTTTCATTTCGTTGTAGACCACACCGCTGCGGACCAAACCGCCCTGTTCATCCCACTCGAGCCGATGGCCCTCCTGCCGGAAAGCCTCGGGTTTTAAAAGAGGGAAAAAAACCGAGTCGGCATAAACGCTTAAAAGATTCAGGAAGTCCTTGGGCACAACGCTGGCGACTGGGTACAGAGTTTTGTCCGGGTAGGTCATGGCATTGAGAAAGGTGTTCAGACTGCTTTTCAGCAGGTAGAGGAAGGGATCCTTGGTGGGATAGTTCTTCGAGCCGCAAAGGACAGAGTGCTCAAGGATGTGGGCGACTCCCGTATGGTCGTCAGGCGGGGTGGGAAAAACGAACGAGACCAGATTCTCACGGTCGGCCGCCGAAAGGTGATAGACCTGAGCACCGGTTTTTTCATGGATCCAGAGGGTACCTTTGGCACGGAATTCCGCCAGATCATCGACTGAGACGGCGGTGAAGCCGTGAACGTTCTTCACTGAAGTTCCCCTTTCCATTGTGAAATAGAACCGAAAAGGATCACATTCAGATAACCCCTCGTCCGCAGAATATCGGCGACCTTACGGGCGTCGGACGAGGCTGGCCGACCGTAGACCAAAAGGGGAGTCTTGGCACTCTTCGACGGGTATTCGTTGAACGCCCTGTCCGGTGGAAGGTTGATGGCTCCAGGTATATGACCGGCTTTGTAGTCTTCAGGGGAACGCGCATCGATAATGACCAATCCTGGAACAGATTTTTTGGCGATCACTTCAGCAAGAACTTCGTAATTGCTGAGGTCTGGCCCTTTGAGTTCTTGTGCAGGCAGGTTGACGGTCAACAATAGCAGTAGCAGAGGAAGGTAACGGGGCATGAAGCCTCCCTTCAAAGGGTTTCCTCAGATCATCGGCAGGGCCAGGGACCAACTAAAAAAAAAGCCGCCCCATTCGGGGGCGACTTTTTTGGACTCAGCCCTTGTTGGTGGTCTGAATCTTCCGAAGCTTCTTCAGCTGTTTACGCTGGAGGGCTTTCTTTTTCCGGTTGTTGATGGTGGAAGGTTTCTCAAAGTATTCACGCTTCTTCCATTCGCGGATGATGCCTTCTTTTTCGACAATGCGTTTAAAACGCTTGATGGCCTTTTCAAGGACCTCGTTGTCATCCAAGTGGATGCTGGCTATGGTAATCACCCCCCTCTTTCAATGAATCACTCGTTCGATGGAAGAGATTACCGCGCTCACGCTGTTCGTGTCAAGAAGACCGTCGGTGACCAAGTCGAGGGGATCCACAGGAACACCGTTGCTGCGGACCTCCCAGTGGAGATGAGGGCCGGTTGCCAGTCCTGTAGCACCGGAAAGGGCAAGCCTTTCGGCCGCTTTGACCTTTTGACCGACCTTGACATTGGCTTTGGAAAGATGAAAGAAGACCGAATATACCCCGGGGGCGTGTTCGAGAACCACGGTGATTCCGGTCAGCATGCGGTCAGAAACCAGAACGACGGTTCCCGGTGCAGGAGCCTGCACGGGGGTGCCGACAGGAACAGCGAAATCGGTGCCCCGATGATAGTCCCGCGAGGAGGTGCCGTCCGCATACTGATAATGCCGTACATCACCAAAATGGGCAGACGATGGAAAGATCGGGGAGACAGGCAGCAAAAAGCGGCCACCAGGCCAGTGGAACTGTGGCTCGAAGCGCTGGTAGACAGCCCAGATGGCCACCGCCTCGCGGTCTTTGCGAGGGTCAGGCTTGGCTCTCAGACGCGTCATTTCGGGGCTGAGGGGAATCTCCTCCACGGGAAAATTCCGGGGCATCAGCTGAGAAGGGGTTTCGTGCAACAGCTCCCCTTTCGAAGTCAAAAAACGGACTTTCACGGGCCCGGGGGCCTCAAGAACCTCGGGACAGACCAGAGCAGCCGCCCAGAGCAGCGGCTTTTTTGCCGCCCCCAGAACGGGCAAGGGCCGGTTGACGGAAAAACCTCGGGCTGCCAAAAGGGGCTTGGAAGCACCGTCTTTCCACACCTCAACGGTAAAGGGGGCGACGGACACCTCATCCCAAACATACAACTCGTTAATGGCACCGATTCGGAGAAAGGTCGGGCCAAAAAACCTTGGCTCAGCCCAGGTCGACCAAAGCGGTATCACGAGCAGGAATGCCAGCAGGATGCTTCGACTCAGAGGGAACTCCGAACCAGGTCGAGGATGGTCATCTGAAGCTTTTCCTGGCCCTGAAAGTAATTGCGGCTGATCTGGAAGGCAGCGTCAACGCGGTCTCCGGCGGCAAAGTCCCCCTGCTCCAACCGATCCAAAGCGTTCCAGTAGATAGCGGGCCATTTGTGAGCCCCCCCGTCGAGGGTCAGTCGCACATGCTGGGCACCCGCCTTGCCCACCAGGTCGAGGTTGACAATGGACAGGCCTTTGCACGTGAACACCAGGGGCCGGCAGCCTTCTCCATAGGGTTCAAGCCTATCGACAACGTTCAGGAGATCCGGTTTTAAATACTCCAGCGGGAGATCGGCATCGACTTCCAGCAGGTCCTCTCCCCCAGACCTCAACGGAAAACCGGGAAGGATCGAGGCCAGCCGAGCTTCAAATTCCGACCTTTTTTCTTGGGGAAAGTTGAAACCGGCAGCCTGATCATGACCGCCGTAGTCGGTAAACAAATCGGAAAAGGCATCGAGAAACCGCCTTGTCTCAAACCCGCGGTTGGCCCGCAGTGAGCCGATGCACCGGTCATCTTGAAGCGTCACGACCACAGCAGGAACCCCGAGCAGGTTCATGAGGCGGCTGGCCAGAATGCCGGTGATGCCGCGCGCGATAGAAGGGTCGTACACCAGCACAAACTTCTGTGCCAGGGCCTCAAACGAAATCCGAGCCGCCGGCAGCACCTGGTCCCAGGCCGTGGAACCAAGCTGACGCCGCTGGTGGTTCAGATTTTCCATTTCAACAGCCAAGGTGCGTCTTCGTTCCTCATCGGTGGTCAGCAGCAGCTCTACGGCCTTTTCGGGGCAGCCCAGACGACCGGCGGCGTTGATGACAGGGGTGAGCGACCAACTGACATCGGTAGTCGAAAGGGGTTTGCCCAGCATTTTCAACCGCATCAGCAGGGCCCGCAGACCTTCCCGCTTGGTGGTGTTGAGGCTCTGCATGCCCAGCTTCACCAGAATTCTGTTCTCCCCCTCAAGGGGCATCAGGTCGGCCAAGGTGCCGAGCGCCACCAGGTCAAGAACGGCCAGGAAATCAACCCCCAACGAAGGATAAACCTTGTAAACAGAACTGGTGAACAAACTGATCAGAATGTCCAGATCACCGGTCTCGGGACGATAACGCGGCAACCGGCTTTTCGCCCTCACCTCATCAAAACTGAGGTTGGCGAGGCTGGGAAAGGTTTGACGGATCTGAGGAGCCAGATCAAACACACCGATTTCGACACCGGCACCAAAGAGCTGGCGCATCAGACGGATTTGAACCTTCTCATCGAAAACAAAAATCTCCTGATCCTGCAGAAAGGTCACCAATGTCGCCAGGTCATCGGAACGGCTCTTGGCGTTGAACAGCAGGCGAAGCCGGCGGCGCTCGGTCAAGTTGACCAAGCGAACCACTTCAACAAGCAAACCATCTTCGGTTTGCCTCGAGTGCAGAAGACACATGCGCTGGTTGTAGAGCGGCGTTTCGGCAAACCGCAGCGCCCAAACAACTTTAGAAGCAACAGCACAGGCCGCCAGGCTGGCAAACGGGTACGTCTCACCGGCGATTTTGGGATTGATAAAGGCATGCGCCGGGGGCAGTTCTTCCGGTGCCACATGGTGGTCGATCACCAGAACGTCGATGCCCAGCTGACGGGCATGCTCAATTTCTTTGAAGTTGCTGATTCCACAGTCCACTGTGACAATCAGGCCCCCGCCCGCCTCGGCAAAGGTGTCGACGGCCTCCAGCGTCAGACCGTAGGCCGCATCCCCCTGGGGAACACGCCATTCGACCTTGAGCCCCAACGCCTGAAAACCTTCGACCAAAATCACCGTCGAGGTAATTCCATCGGCATCGCGGTCTCCAAAGACCAGTACGGTTTCTTCATCGTCGCGGGCGCCGGTCAGCCGGTCAACCACATCTTCCATATCCTTGAACAGAAAAGGATTGGGAGTAAACCTCAGATCGTCTTCTAAATACGAGAGCAGAGATTCTCCGTCAGACACGCCCCGACGGAGCAGGATGGAGGATTCCAGAAGGCCGAGATCGTATCGGGCCGCCAGGTTCCGGACCTCTTCGGCCACCAGTTCTTTTTTGTTCCAGACCATAGCACCAGCCGTCCTCACAAAGCCGTGACTTCCCCGAGGACCAAGGGTTCGGGGGCCGGCTTGAAAGCCGACAGGGTCCAGGCCGTTTTCAGCCTAGACAGGGTTTCGTCGAGTTTTGCTTGCGAATCGGCCCAGATTTTCAACACTTCTTGGCCGGCAACCAGCTTATCGCCCTTTTTGGCCAGAAATTCCAGGCCGACCTCGGGAAGCACCGCGTCTTCCTTTTTGTTGCGGCCGGCACCCAAAGCCGTGGCTGCCAGCCCGCATTCCAACGCGTCCCAACCGCCATGCCACCCCTCGCCGACGGCTTTGAGCTCCCCATGGAACGGTGAGCGGCGTACGCCCAGCTGCGAATTCAGAAGCGCCACGTCACCCCCCTGGAAAGCAACATTTTCTTCCCACTTTTTGAGAGCCGAGCCATTTTCCAGATTTTTTCGGGCCAGAGCTTCGCCTTCGGCAACGGTTTTGACCAGTCCGCCGGCCACCAGCATCCAGGCTACCTGCCGGTAGGTGAGTTCCATCAAGTCAGCGGGACCCTGGCCGCGCAGACAAAGGATAGACTCTTCCACTTCGAGGAAATTGCCTGTCATACGCCCCAGGGGCTGGCCCATGTCGGTAAGGACACCGACGGCCTTTCGGCCGAGACTGCGGGCAGTTTCCACGAGGCTGACGGCCAGTGCTTTGGCCTTTTCCGGGGTGTCCATAAAGGCACCGCGACCAGATTTCACATCAAAGATCAGCGCTTCGGCCCCTTCGGCGAACTTTTTGCTTAAAATACTGGCGGTGATCAGCGGTACCGACTCGACGGTGGCGGTGACATCGCGCAGGGCGTACAGCAGGCGGTCGGCGGGAACGACTTCCTTACTCTGGCCTGTCATGATGTAGCCGACAGTTTTCAGTCCCTCGCGGATCTTTTCCTGGCTGAGGGCCGTTTTGAAGCCGGGAATGGCGTCAAGCTTGTCGAGGGTGCCGCCGGTGTGACCCAGCGCGCGGCCGGACATCATGGGGATTCGCAGACCGCAGGCTGCCGCCAAGGGGGCAAGAATCAAACTGATTTTGTCACCGACACCACCGGTGGAATGCTTGTCGACCAAGGGGCCGGGGACGCCTTCCAGATGCAGCACGTCTCCGGAGTCAATCATGGCCCTGGTGAGAAAGCCCGTTTCGGGAAAGGTCATACCCTGAAAGAAAACTGCCATTGTCCAGGCAGACATCTGATAGTCGGGAATTTCACCCTTGGTGTAGCCTTGGATCAAAAACCGGATTTCAGCCTCAGACAACTCGTTCCCAGA
>JAIFLN010000158.1 GCA_020049045.1 Spirochaetota bacterium
AGTACATGCTCTACCAGCGGGCCGGGGTGCGCGAGTATTGGGTGATCGACCCGGTGGGACAATGGCTTCACCAGTACCTGCGTGGAAAGGATGGGCAGTTCACCCCCGAGACCCTGTTCGTCACAACAGGAGTTCTGGAAAGTACGGTTCTGGAGGGGTTCCGCCTCGATGTTTCCACTCTTTGGGACTGAATTTTCCAGGTTGTCGTGCTGGATTATCCATGGGCCGAAGGGAAAAACAGGGACTACGCTTGGCTCGAAGAATCAAATCCAAGGAGGTTCTCATGAAGAGAACATTCGCATTGTTCGCCGCCACGGCCCTGATGGCTGTTGGTTTAGCGTTCCCCGTTGCCGCACAGACCACCGAACTGGTGTTGCTGATTGACAACAACACCAACCTCGCGGGCATCAAGGCAACCACCGACGCCTTTGAAGCAAGAAGGTGAAAATGTGGTCAAGACCAGGCTCGCCACCGGCGACATGGCTGACCTGAGCTTCTTCAACACCGGCTCGCTGTATCTGACCCTGAATCCCGCCAAAAACTTCGTCGATTTGTCGGCCGAACCTTATATGAGCAAGGTGATTGACTCGTTCAAAGCCGTTGCCAGCGTCGGTGGCAAGGTGTATGCCGCTCCCGCCGGTTCCATCATGGGCGGTGGTTGGTACTACAACAAGGCCATCTACGCCAAGCTCGGCTTGAAAGTCCCCAAGACCTGGTCGGAACTTTCTGCCAACCTGGCCAAGATCAAGGCTGCCAACATCACACCGATCATTGCCTCCTACAAAGATTCCTGGACCTCACAGCTGATTATTCTTGCCGACTACTACAACGTTCAGGTCAAAAACCCCAAGTTTGCCGATGACTACACCGCCCATAAAGCCACTTACGCCAACACCCCAGCTGCCCTCGCAGGCTTTGAGAGACTGGCCGATGTCTTCAAGAAGGGCTATATCAACAAGGATGCTTCCTCGACCACCTTCGACATGGCCCTCAAAATGATGGTCGACGGCAAGGGCGCCCATTACCCCATGCTGACTTTTGCCACCGCTACCATGGCCGGCGACAGCGCCGCCAACAATGGTCTGACCATCTGGATGCCTGCCGGTATTTCGATTTACAAGGGCAGCAAGAACATCGACGCCGCCAAGAAGTTCCTCGCCTTCTTTGAGTCGCCCGAAGGTCACGCCATCCAGATGGCAGCCCTGAAGCCCGACGGTCCGTATGCGGTCAAGGGCATCACCCTTCCCAAAGACCTGTTTCCCTCCACCATGGATATGCTGCCCTACATCGAATCAGGTAAAACGGCTCCCGCTCTCGAGTTCCTGTCGCCCATCAAAGGACCCAACCTTCCTCAGATCTGTGTGCAGACCGGTCTGGGCTTGAAGAGCCCCCTGGAAAATGCCAAGGAATACGACAAGGACGTGGAAAAACAAGCCAAACAACTCGGCCTCGCTGGTTGGTAACTTAAGAGATCCTCACACAGAGAGTCACAGAGACCACAGAGAAGAAGGACCGGTAGATTCCCTTTTTCCTCGGTTTTTTTGTGTCCTCTGTGTCCTCTGTGTGAGTTCTTTCGTTGAAGATTCTCCTGGAGTTCCCCATGAATGTGAATGTTTCCTACGCTAAGTCGTATTCTTACTGGTTTCTGTTGCCTGCCGCTCTCATTTACGGGCTGTTTTTTCTGGTTCCCACCCTGGCATCGTTTTACTTCAGCCTGACCCGCTGGACGCTGACCGAGTCTTATTTCACCGGCTTGGACAACTTCATCATGTTCTTCTCGGAGTCCTCACTCAACATCGGCTTGGTCAACACCGTGATCTACGCGGTTCTGACAGCGGGCCTCAAGGTGGTGGTGGGGTTTCTTCTGGCGGTGATGCTGACCTCTGAACTGCGCACAAAGCACCTTCTGCGCTCCATTATCTTCTTCCCCACGCTGATCAGCACCATAGCGGTGGGAATCACCTTTTCCAACTTATTTCACCCGACTATGGGAGCCATCAACAACCTACTCCTTCAAGTGGGCATCGAAGGTCCCGACTGGTTGGGCGATGTCAAACTGGCCCTTCTTTCCGTAGCTCTGGTCGACGTTTGGAAGGGTGTGGGAATCGCCCTGGTCATCTTCATCGCCGGAATTCTGGCCATCCCCCAGCACTATTATGAAGCCTTGGCCATCGACGGCGGCAACGCCTGGCACAAGTTCTCCAATCTGACCGTTCCGTTGGCGCGCCCGGCGCTCAACTCGGTCATCCTGTTAGCTTTTATCGGCGGACTGCGGTCTTTTGACCTGGTCTGGACCATGACCGGAGGAGGCCCCGGTTTCACCACCGACTTGGTCGCCTCCATCATCTATAAACAATACCAAGGCGGCTTTTACGGCCTGGCTACGGCAGGAAACGTGATCCTCGTCATTCTCGTCTCTGCATTGGCCTTCCCCCTGTTCCGATTCCTTTCCAAAGCCGAGGTAGACCTATGATCCGCACCTTGCGACGCTTCTCCCTTGAGCTTCTGACCGTCCTCCTGACCATTGTTGTTTTTATTGGCCCCCTCCTTTTCATTCTGTTCATGGCAGGAAAAACCACACCGGAAGCAGGAGACATGACCCTGAGCCTGCCCAAGAATCCACAGTATGGCGAAAACATCCTGGCGGTCTTTCAGGCGTCGAACTTTCTGCTGGTTCGGGCCTTTATCAACAGCCTGATGCTGACAGTCTTCTCGATCGCGGTCTTGATTGTGGTGAGTGCCATGGCCGGGTTTGTGCTCGAGCGGCGTTCCAGCCGGCTGCTGAGCATCACCAACAGCCTGATCCTGATCGGCCTGATGATTCCTCCTTCGGTAATGACCACCATCTGGGTTCTTCAGGGAATCGGACTCTACAAAACCCTGTTTGGACTGATCATGATCGAAGTCGCCCTTGGATTCCCGTTTGCCGTCCTGCTCTACCGGGCCTTTATGGTCACGGTTCCGCGCGAGCTCGACGAAGCCGCCATGATGGAAGGCTGTTCAGGCTGGAGCCTCTACCGCAAGATCATCTTTCCCCTGCTGAAATCGGTATCGGCAACAGTGATTGTTCTTTCGTCCATCAACATCTTCAATGACTTTGTGAATCCTTTGTACTTTCTGCCAGGGGCGCAAAACGCTACGGTTCAGCTGACGCTGTTCAATTTCATGACCCGGTACTCGACACAATGGAACCTTCTGTTTACCAATGTCTTGCTACTCACCGTCCCGCCCTTGATACTGTTCTTGTTCTTCAACAAACAAATCGTCGCCGGAATGGTGGCAGGAGCTGTGAAATCATGACCGTTTACGACCTTCGCACCGAAAATCAAACCCGTCCCCTGGGACTAGGGGAATTTCATCCCCGGTTCAGCTGGAAGCTGCGCGCTGAAGAAAAAAATGTGGCACAGAAGACTTGGCAGGTGCAGGTCTCCACCAACGACACCTTTACGAAACTTTTCTGGGACTCGGGGGTGGTGACCAGCGACCAGTCGCACTTTGTCCCCTACAGCGGCCCCGCCCTTTCGCCCCAGACCCGCTACTGGTTCCGGGTGAAAGTCACCACAACTGCTGGAAACACCGAGTGGTCGGGTGCCGAGTGGTTTGAGACCGCCTTGGACCCCAAGTTCTCGATGCCGGGAAAGTGGAACCTTCCCTTTATCAGCCCTGAGGGCCCCAAAGAGGGTAAATCCTCTGCTGCCAAGGCTTTGAAGAAAGAGTTCTCTCTTCCCTTTGTCCCCGTTTCGGCCCGGGTCTACGCAACCGCACTAGGACTGTACGAGCTGACCGTCAATGGCAAAAAGGTTTCCGAAGCGGTCTTTACCCCCGGGTGGACTGCTTACCAAAAACGCCTTGCCTACCAAACCTACGATGTGACGGCACTGTTGAAGAAAGGCGCCAACCAGTTAGGCGCGCTGTTGGGTCCCGGCTGGTACAAGGGCGAGCTGACCTGGATGCGCAGCCGCAACCTCTGGGGTAAACAGCTGGCGCTTTCGGCTCTGCTGGAAGTGACTGGCAGCGACGGCCAAAGCCTCACCCTTACCACCGACGGAAGCTGGCTGGCGGCCGAATCAGCGCTGACCTACACCGAGATCTATCACGGAGAAGTCTACGACGCCCGGCGTGAAAGCACCGAAATCTGGGTTGCGGCCCAGGTCATTAAGACCCCAAAAATCTCCATCGTGGCCCAAGAAGGACCGTTGGTGCTGCCCCAGGAACGTTTCGCCGCCAAGAAAATCGTCACCCCGCAGGGCGGCGAGGTGTACGATTTCGGGCAGGTGCTTACCGGTTGGGTCAAGTTCACTGTTCAGGGCAAGGCGGGCGATAAAGTGGTGCTCAGCCATGCCGAGACCCTCGACGCCAAGGGCAACTTCTACACAAAGAACCTGCGCAACGCCCGTCAACGCATCGAATACACCCTGAAGGGAGGCGGTAAAGAGACCTTCGAGCCGCGTTTCTCATTCCAAGGCTTCCGGTATATCCGCATCGAAGAAGGCGCTGCGCTGGTTGACACCAAAAAGCTCGAAGCGGTGGTTCTGCATTCGGCCATGACACCCAGCCTCGAATTTGAGTGTTCGCACGCTGGTTTGAACCAGCTGCACCACAACATCAACTGGGGATGGAAAGGCAACGCCCTCGACGTTCCCACCGACTGTCCCCAGCGCGACGAGCGTTTGGGCTGGTCGGGCGACGCCCAGATTTTTGCCGCCACCGCCGCACGCCTGTACCAGGTTGACGGCTTCTTCCGCAAATGGCTGCGCGATGTGCGGGCCGATCAGCATGCTGACGGCTCCATCCCTTTTGTGATTCCCGACGTGCTTTTGCGCAACCCCAAAAAAGAACCCATGATGAAGGGCTCGCCAGCCGGATCCACCGGCTGGGGCGATGTGGCGGTGATTGGTCCCTGGCAGGTGTGGCTGGCCAGCGGTGACCAGCGCCTGCTGGATGAATCGTGGCCCATGATGAAGGGGTGGGTCGACTTTATCCGCGGCAAGGCCCGTGATGGGCTGTTGTGGGACACGGGATTCCACTTCGGCGACTGGGTGGCCCTCGACGCCAAGGAAGGCAGCTTCTTCGGTGCCACCCCCAACGATTTGACCGCCACCGCGTACTACGCCTACTCCACCGAACTGCTGGCCAAGACGGCCCGCATTCTAGGCAAGGAGAAGGAGGCCACGACCTACGAAAAGCTCCATGGCCGAATTGTGAAAGCCTTTCAGACTGAGTTTCTCACACCCCGGGGCCGTTTGGCCGCACGAACCCAGACAGCCCATATTCTGGCCCTTGTGTTCGGTCTGATTCCTCAGGAGCACCAAGCCCGGACCATTGCCGACCTCGCGGCTCTGCTGGAGGAAACGGACGGACACCTGACCACAGGATTTTTGGGCACTCCCGCCTTCTGCGACGCGCTGACCGGCGCCGGACGCCTCGATCTGGCCTATCAACTGCTGCTCAAGGAGGACTATCCCTCGTGGCTCTACCAAGTCAGCAAGGGCGCGACCACGGTGTGGGAACACTGGGACGGCCTGAAGCCCGACGGCACGATGTGGAGCACGAAGATGAACTCGTTCAACCACTATGCCTACGGCGCGGTGGGCGACTGGATGTACCGAACCATCGGAGGCATCACCCTCGATCCGAAAGCACCTGGTTACAAGCACATTGTCTTTCAACCCCAACCTGGCGGCGGTCTGACCCATTCCAAACAGAAGGTCGAGTCTGCCTACGGTCCGGTTTCCATGGAATGGACCATTGCCGAAGGAACTTGGACGCTGAATTTTGAAGTGCCGCCCAATACCACGGCCACGCTGGTATTGCCCAGCGGGACCACGCAATACGGCTCAGGGAAAAACACCGTGACGGTGCCGGCACCCTGAGCGAATCGATCCTTATTATCGAGGCAGGGTGATGAACCGGGACAAGAACCGGTGAAGCCCTTGCTTGGTGAAAGGTTTCGGTAGATACCCCGCCCAGAGCGGACGCCCTCCGGTCATGTCCTGGGCCAGCGGGCTCATGGCCGACAGAGCCAGAAACTGGGTGGAGGTATGGGGATCAATGGTCAAAATCCGCCGTGCGGCGTCCCGACCGGACAAGCGGGGCATTCTGAGGTCCATCAGTACAAGATCCGGCCGGTGGGTCGTCCAGAGCTCAACAGCCTGTTGACCGTCGGTGGCTTCCAGAAAAGTCACACCCGTTCCCTTTAGAAAACCCTGAATCAAAAGGTGGATCGACTTTTCATCGTCCGCGATCAGGATTTTCAGTCCGGTACCGCCAGCAGAAGTATCATCGAGGCAGACACCCTCTTCCGAACGCGATTTCAGACCGGGAAAGGTAGCATTGAAACGGGAACCATGCCCCAACTCACTTTCCAGGGTGAGGGTTCCCCCTAAACTACGGACCAGAACGTCACAAATGGTCATGCCCAGCCCAAGGCGACCCTTGGGAAGCTCCTTTTGGCGCTCGAGGGCAATCCCGACTCCCGAGTCTTCTACAACAAAGGACCAGCCCCCCCCCACTTCTGACACGCGAAGGGCAACCCAGCCTCGTTGGGTAAAGGTGAGGGCATTGCCCAGCAGACTGTCCAAAATCCGGGTCAGCCGGCCCGGATCGACCCAAAGCTGCAATGTGGGACAATCTGGCACCTCGACCAGAAGTTCCAGACCGCGGCGGCGAAAACGGTACCGGTAAAGCAGCTCAAGCTCTTGCAGCAGGGACGCCAGAAGAACCCATTCCGGCACGGCAGCGGAGCCGTCAGGAGAGGTGGGTTCGGCCAAGATCGAGTGCAGGTGGCGGGTGCTAAAAACGAGGCTTCTGAGCATGGACCGGGTTTTTTCTGGAATTGCAGGATCGGCGAATTCTTCGTTCAGAAGGTCCACAAAGCCCAGAACTGCCGTGAGCGGATTGCGAACCTCTCGATTCAGCCAAGCCAGGGCCGAAGGGCGTTTCTCTCGAAAGAACCAAATCCTGTAAGAAATTCCCTCTACGGGCTGGGTGGCAATACAGCGGATTTCAAGACTGGTAGACCCCAGACTCATTTCCAAGGGCGAGGCGGGGATCTGTCCGGCCCGGCAGGCTTCAAAATACCTTGCCAGAGGCTGAGGCAGGGCAAGGCGGGACTGCCAAGGTGCCAGCAGATCGTCCAAAAGCTGGTCGTGAAAGGGCTTGTCCCAGCCAACCAATGCCAAGAAGGCTGAGTTCGCATCCATAATCCGGCCGTCAGGCCCTTCAACAACACCGGCATCAGGGTTGGCCGCTAACAATTCCTTGAGAAACGCTTTCATTTTATACCCTTATACAACATTATAGCGGAGATCGTAAGGAGTGTCCCTTGGGACAAAGCGCTTCCAACCTGAGACTTTCCAGCCTTCAAGCGCTGTTTTGGTCTGGTTTTTGTATTTTGTTCAGTTTCCTGGTCCCCCTCTACCGCCATTATGGCTTCTCAGACCTCATCATAGGCTTATTAGCCATGACGGCTTCCTTTGGTGCCATGTTGATGCAGCCTTTTTGGGGGGTTGTCTGCGACCGCAGCGGCAAAGTCCGCGCCGTCTTCCTCTGGGTGGTGCTGGCGTCCATACCGTTGGCGTTCGGACTGTGGCTGGGGCACCAGGGAGTCGGTTGGATTGCTCTGACGGTTTTCCTGTTGGCGGCCACCTACCAGTCCATGGGCGCGGTTCTCGATTCCTGGATCATGAAACTGGGAAACCAGGAGAAAGGAATCCATTACGGATTGACCCGGGGCTTTGGATCGCTGGCCTTTGCCCTGACCGCCGTTGGCTTCGGCCAGCTGCTCGATGTCGTCGGTGTCGATGTGATACCCCTCGCCTTCACCGTGATCCACCACGACGAACCAGAACCGCTGATGACCACCTTAAGACTTCTGCTTCACAACCGCCCTTTCCGAGCCTTGATTCTTTCCTCCGTGCTGATCTACATCGGAAACGGGGCCACCATGGTGTTTTTACCGGTACGCAATGAGCTGCTGGGCGGCACCAATGTCACTCTCGGCATCGCCTTGACGGTAATGGCGTTGTGCGAGGTGCCGGCCATGCTGCTTCACCACCGCATCATCCGCCGGGTCAGCAACCAGACGGTACTTCTGGTTGCCATGGGGTTCTTTGTCCTAAAATGCCTCGCCACGGCCCTCGCACCCAGCGTGGAACTCCTGATAGCGGCTCAAGTTCTGCAGTTCCTCTCTTTCGGCCTGTTTCTCCCCTCGGTGGTGTCTCACCTGAATGGACTGGTGGAACGCAAAACCCTGGTCACCGCCCTGGTGTTGTTTTCTTCGGCAGCGTTCGGCTTGGGCATCATGCTGGGCGGTGTGCTCGGCGGGCTGCTTTCTGACCTGTGGGGTGTGCAGACGATGATGCTGATACTTTCCGCTGTCACCCTGGCTGGTTGCCTCGTGTTCTTTTCCAAGGGACGAATTCAGCGCTGAACAACGTCGGTTTTGAGCCGGAGCACCTGTGGGCCTTCGGGCCCGGTACCCGCCATTC
>JAIFLN010000007.1 GCA_020049045.1 Spirochaetota bacterium
TTGGTGGCCATGGGCTTGGCCCGCAGCGACCGCGAGGTGGTGCTCGCCATGCTTCTCGAGGAATCGGTGCGCCTTGTTCGGTCTTGATTCTCCCCTGCCAGAAAGCCGGGTGGGTCTGCTCGAAGACTTCGCCGCCGACGCCAGTCCCCAGCAGCTCTGGGACGCGGTGGGCACGCTGCACGGCCGGGCCTTTGCCGAGGGGGCTTCGCCCTACCTGAAGGTGCGCGCGCTTTTACAGGCTTCGTACCTGTGCCACTACGCCCTGCCGCGCAAGTTACCGCAGGGCCGCGCGGGCCGTGTGCCGTTTGAAGTGGTCACGCTGATGCGCGACACCCGGTTTGTCGACGCGCTGAGCCACGTTCGCACCCGCTGCCTTGAGCCGGGAACCCTGCCCGACGACGCGCTGCTGAGCGTTCTGGCGGCCGCGTATTCGGGCCACGGGTTTCAGGTGCTGGCGCTTCAGGTGCAGACCTGCGTGCGTATGGTCAGCGGCAACCGGTGGATGTTCCGCCTGGGCAACCCCCACGGCTACAACCTGAAAATCCGGCCCGAATTGCTGGTGGCCGACCCCGCCACCGGGCTGTACCCCGTACTACAGGAAAGCACGCCCGTGCGCATGGACCTCAGCCATTCGGGTTGGAGCGATATTTTCTTTCTGGGTATGGACTACCCCGAAGGCGCGCGGGTTCTGAACATTTCCGTCAACCTGGGCGTCCACGGCCGCGACGCCGAGCCTCAGCCGCCCATCCGCTCGTGGCTGCGCGTGATCGGCGAACCGGTGATCCGGCTGGCCTGTCTTGACCTGGGCGCCTCCACCGTGGCCACCACCTTTGCCGACGTGTTCGACTTTGCCCGTGATTACACCGGGCTGCTCAAGGCGGCGCTGGTGGCTTCGGGTCTGGTTCCGCAGGGGCTGGAAGGCACCACAGGGGAATTGACGCAGATTTTGGAGCCGTTGGTGGGCCCCGGTCGCGGCATCGAAGTGGTGAGCCTGGTCAACGATATTCCCAAGGGAAGCCGCCTAGCGGTTTCGACCAACCTGCTGGCCAGCCTGATTACCGTGTGCATGCGTGCCACCGGCCAGGTCGACGCGCTTTCGGGCTCTTTGACCGAGGACGAGGGCCGCATTGTGGTCGGCCGCGCCGTTCTGGGGGAATGGCTGGGCGGGTCCGGCGGCGGCTGGCAGGACTCGGGCGGCATCTGGCCCGGCATCAAGGTGATTCAGGGCGAACGGGCCCAGCCTGGCGACCCCGAGTTTGGCCTGAGCAATGGCCGGTTACTGCCCCGGCACCGCCTTCTGGGTCTGGACGCGGTACCTGCTTCGTCGCGGCAGGCGCTGCAAAATTCGCTGGTAGTGGTGCATGGTGGTATGGCGGCCAACGTGGGTCCCATCCTTGAAATGGTCACCGAAAAACACCTGTTGGGAGACCGCAAGGCCTGGAACGCCCGCCAGGATCTGCTGGGCTCGTTCGACAGCGTTCTGGACGCCCTCCGCCTGGGCGACATGCGGGCGCTGGGAGCTTTGACCACCCGTCTGTTTCAAGGGCCGCTGCAGGACATCATCCCCTGGGTTTCCAACCAGTTTACCGAGCGCCTGATTGCCGAAACCAGGGGTCACTTCGGCGCCGCGTTCTGGGGTTTCTGGATGCTGGGCGGTATGTCTGGCGGCGGCATGGGGCTGATTTTTGACCCCGCGCGCAAGGACGAGGCCAAGGCCTGGCTGGGCACGCGCATGAAGCAGATCAAGGACGAGCTGCGCACGGCGCTCCCCTTTGCCATGGACCCCGTGGTGTACGATTTTGCCATCAACGACCGTGGCACCCACGGCGAATTTTTAGGGGCAGGGCAGGGTCTGCCGACGCCGCGCTACTGCCTGCATCATCTGCGCGACTGGGTGATTCAAGGCGACGCGCTGGCACACCCTCACCGCCACGAGCTGGCGCAATTCGGCCGCCGCTGGTCGGCCCAGGTGACCGGCGAAATTCTGGCCCGGCTTCTGCCCGGTACCGAAACCGCCACCACGGAAACCCTGGCTACGGTTTTGGAGCGGGGTGGGTTCGACCCCGTGGCCCACGAAGCCGTCCGCGCCGATTTGAAGGCCGGCCGCATCGGTCTGGCCCAAAACCGGCTTCCTCCCGACACCTTGATTGAAGACGTGCGGCCTGGCGATGTGTGGGTGCGCAACGAGCTGGACGCCCAGTACCGGGCCCGGGGCGAACAGGCCCTGCGCGAGGGCCGCGTCATGGTGGTCACCCTGGCTGGCGGTGCCGGAACGCGCTGGACGCAGGGCGCCGGCACCGTGAAGGCCCTGCATCCCTTTGCCCCGCTGGGGGGTTCCTACCGCAACTTTTTAGAGGTACACCGCGCCAAGTGGCGACGGGTGGCCCAGCAGTACGGCCGCGCCCCTCTGCAGGTGATCACCACCAGCGAACTGACCTTTCCCGCCGTTGACCCGCTGGTGCAGGCCTGGAATCAGCAGGAACCCGGCTTACCTATCTGGACCTCGACGGGACGAAGCCTGGGCCTGCGCATGGTCCCCATGGTCCGTGACCTGCGGTTTTTGTGGGAAGAGTCGGGCCAGCAGCGTCTTGAGGAACGCAAACAGAAGGTGCTCGACAGCGGCCGCCGCGCCCTGATGGACTGGGCACAAAGCACAGGAGAAGGGTCAGACTACCGCGACAACCTGGCCTCGCAGTGCGTCCACCCCGTGGGTCACTGGTACGAGCTGGCCAACTTGCTGCTCAACGGCACCCTGCAAAAGGTGCTGCAGACCCGTCCCGAAACCGAATGGATGGTGCTGCACAATCTCGATACGCTGGGCGTGGTGCTCGACCCCCTGCTTTTGGGTCACGCCATGGCGCACGGCCGCACCTTCTGCTGGGAAGTGATTACCCGCCGTCTGGAGGACCACGGTGGCGGGCTGGCGCGCGTGAATGACCGGTTGCGGCTGGTTGAAGGCATGGCCTTTCCGCGGGAGGAAGACGAAGCGCGCCTTTCGTACTACAATTCTGCCACGTGCTGGATTCACATTCCTACGCTGCTGAACCTGTTTGGTCAGGGGCTGGCCGGGGTAAGGGCGCTGGCGGCCCGCATGCCTTCGTACGTGACCATCAAGTATGTGAAGCGCCGGTGGGGCCAGGGTCAGGAAGACATTCTGCCCCTGTCGCAGTGGGAAAAGCTGATTGGCGACATGAGCGCCCTACCCAACCTCGAAACCGGGTTCTACCTGGTCGACCGGCTGCGGGGGCAGCAGCTCAAGGACCCCGCCCAGCTCGACGCCTGGGTACGCGACGGCTCGCGTGATGCCATAGCCGCGCTGTGTGATTTCGGGGGATAAAGAGGCATGCACCGCTATTTGATCACCGGGGCCGGCGGGTTTGTGGCGCCGCACTTTTTGAACCTGTTGCGCCAGCGCGGCGAACCCTTTGAGGCTCTGGGAGTCGACCTGGCTCCTCCGGTGTGGACCGGCCCGGGAGTGAAAACCGCCGCGTTGAACCTGCTGGACCGGGCTGCGGTGGAAGCGTGCCTGGTCGAGTTCCGCCCCACCCGGGTGCTGCATTTGGCCTCGGTGTCGAGCGTGGCCGTCAGCTGGAAGAGCCCGGTGGAGAGCTTTCAGAACAACACCAATATCTTTTTGCATTTGCTCGAAGCTTTGAAAAACAACAATCTGGCAGCGCGGGTACTTTCGGTGGGCTCTTCGGAGGAGTACGGCCGGGTCGAGGCCAAGGATCTACCTCTGACCGAACAGCACCCCCTCAACCCGGGCAGCCCCTACGGTGTGGCGCGGGTGGCGCAGGAACAGCTGTCGAAGGTGTTTGCCGAAGGTTACGGCACCGACATTGTCATGACCCGCTCGTTCAACCACCTGGGCCCGGGGCAAAAGGCGCAGTTTGTGGTGTCGTCGTTTGCCAAACAGATGGCCGACGCTCAAAAAGCGGGCCACAAGGCGTTTACCCTCACCGCAGGGAATACCCAGGTGGTGCGAGACTTTCTGGATGTGCGCGACGTGGTGCGGGCCTACCTTTTGCTTTTGGAACGGGGCCGCTTGGGCGAGGTGTACAACGTTTGCTCGGGGGTGGGTCGCAGCCTGGACCAGGTTTTGGCCACTCTGGCCCGCCTCAACGGGCTTGAGCTGAAGGTCGAAGTGGACCCCGCTCTGGTTCGTCCCAATGAACTGATGGAAATTGTCGGTTCGGCGGCCAAAATTCACCATGAGGTGGGTTGGGCTCCCGAAATTCCCTTTGAACAGAGCCTGAAAGACTTGGTGGACTCTTGGAAAATGTAGTAATGTATGTACAAGCGAGGGGCTATGAAAGTTGTCACCACCTTGAGCAGCCGTGAGTTTAATCAGCATGCGAGCGAAGCAAAAAAAGCCGCGTCGCGGGGTCCTGTCTTCATTACTGACCGGGGGCGGCCTGCCCATGTTCTTCTGAGCATGGAAGAGTATCGCAGAATCACCGGACCCACCCCGTCGATCGTTGAGCTTTTGGCAATGGACGAAGAGGTTTCCTGGGAGCCCCCGAGCTTACAAGATCGAGCCCAAGCGGCGGACCTATCCTAATGTTTCTTCTCGATACCAATGTTGTTTCAGAGTTGCGGAAAGTTCGCCAAGGGAGGGCCGATCCGTCGGTCGTCCGCTGGGCCCAAAAGCAACAGCCGACAGAACTGTACCTCTCCGTGATCACCATTCAAGAACTTGAGATTGGCGTTCTGCTGGCTGAGCGGAAAGAACCGGTTCAAGGAGCGCTGCTGAGGCACTGGTTGAACGAACAGGTTTTGCCGGCGTTTGACGGAAGAATCCTTCCGGTAGACCTTGGTGTGGCCCAGAAGAGCGCCGCACTGCACGTTCCCGATCCCAAGCCGATCCGTGATGGGCTGATTGCAGCCACGGCGCTGCAGCACGGAATGACTGTTGTAACCAGAAATGTCGAGGACTTCAAAAATACCGGGGCAGCCCTCCTCAATCCCTGGACTACGGGAGTATTGGAATGAGTGAAATAAGCAAGGACGCAAACGAAGCTTGGGACCTGGTGATTGAGCCCAAGAACCGGTTCTTCCGGTTTGATTTGAAGGAACTGTTTCAGTACAAGTTTCTGATGTTTCTGTTTGTGCGCCGCGACTTTGTGGCGCAGTTCAAACAGACCATTTTGGGGCCGCTGTGGTTCATTATCCAGCCGGTGATGACCAGCGGCATCTTCACCATTATTTTCAGCGAGATCGCGAAAATTCCCACCGACGGGGTGCCACCGTTTCTGTTCAACCTTGCTGGGGTGACGCTGTGGAACTACTTTGCCAGCTGCCTGACCAGCACCAGCAATATTCTGGGCTCGAATGCCGGGCTGTTCGGCAAGGTGTATTTTCCCCGGCTGGCGGTGCCCATCAGCACGGTGATTACCCGGCTGTACACCTTCGGCATTCAGTTTGTCTTTTTCCTGATCGTCTATTTTGCCCTGATGGCCGGGGGAGCGGTGCTTAAGCCCAACTGGTACCTGCTGCTGGTGCCCGTGATGGTGGCGCACTCGGCCCTGTTGGGTCTGGGAATCGGCCTTTGGGCCTCGGCCCTGACGGTGAAGTACCGCGACCTGAACCAGCTGATCGGTTTTGGCGTCAGCCTGGCCATGTACGCCACGCCCATTTTCTACCCGTTGTCGGTGGTTCCTGCCAGCCTGAAGTGGCTGGTGGCCATCAACCCTATGGCCCCCGTGGTCGAAATTTTCCGTTTTGCGTTTACCGGCACCGGCAGCCTCCCTGTGGTGGAGTACGGGGTCAGCCTGGCGGTCACCCTGGTGGTGCTGTTCTTCGGTCTGGCGCTGTTCCATCGGGCCGAGCGAAACTTTATCGATGTGGCGTGAGGAGTGAGGTTGCGATGGCGAATCCCAGCAAGGTTTTAGCAAAGGTTGAGCAGATTGATTCGAAGGGTGACGGGGTCTACCAGCTGACCTTTTCGGTCCCTTCCCGGTATACCAAGTACCTCGCCGGTCAGTTTTTGCATCTGACCCTGGAAGAGTTTGACCCCACCACCGGGTATTGGCCCGAAAGCCGGGTCTTTTCGATTGCCAGCAGGCCGCGTCAGGAGCACCTGATTGTTGTCTACAGCGTCAAAGGCGCTTACACCAAACGCATGGAAAAGGAACTGGCGGTGGGGAGCGAGGTGTGGCTCAAGCTGCCCTACGGCGACTTTGTGATCGAGGAATCGCCGGTGGGTTCCCCTCCGCTGGTCCTGGTGGCCGGCGGCACCGGGGTTTCACCCTACATTCCGTTTTTGCTTCAGCCACGCGAAACCTCGGGGCCGGTGCACTTGTACTACGGGGTGCGAAAAGCCGAGCATCAGCTGTTTGCCCGCGAACTGGAGCAGCTGAAGGCCCAGCCGTGGTTTCACCTTCACCTGGTGGTGGGGCAACTGCTGACCCTCGACCAAATGGCCACCGACCTCGGGGCCGCCTTCGCCAAGGCGCACTTTTACCTTTCCGGCCCGCCGGTCATGATCAAAACCTTCCGGACCCAACTGGCCGAGCGAGGCCTGGCCGGTCATCAAATTCATATCGACGAGTGGGAGTGAGAAATCCGAGAGGGGCCGAATTAGGCATCCTCAAGCGTTAGTACGGAACTCCGGTGGTTGGGGTACCGTTGTGCCAGTTTCACCAGGGGAACTTCTTCGCGGTTTCGGTTGGTTTCGGTGAGTTCGACGGTGGCCTGGATGAGCTGGTCCTGGGTCAGGAAGTCTACCTCCCCCTCGTCGGACTTCCAAAACTGGATGGTCTGATTTTTGCGCCAGAGGTCGACGAGGCACTGATTTTCCCACAGCTTGCCCCAGTCCGGCCGGTCTCGAACCCGTTGGTACAGTCCGTTGTCCACCAAGTAAATTTTCTTGTTCCCGCCGGGTGCCGCGGCGTTGCTGATCAGCTCGCGGAACAGCATGACATCGAGGTAGGAGTCGAGGAGGTTTCTCTTCAGTTCGACCCGGTCTGCCAGGACGACTTCGGGAAAGCCTCCCCAGGTGAGGTATTCCTCCCAAAGGCCCCTCCGATGGGCTTTCTGAGCTGTTGAACGAGGCCCAGCTTCGGGTTGTATGCCCCGGAACAGGAGAAATTCGTTGAACGAAAGGGGGAAAAGGAAATAGGTCAAAACCCCTGGTTTTGAAGGTACTTCAAACCAGCCGCGAATTCCGGAACTTCTTGAATTTCATCGAGGAGAAAGAGAGGCGCTTCGCCGCATCCCAGTTCCAGAGCGGCTACCCAAAGGTTCTGCCAAAGGCTTCCCTGGCATCAAGGATAAAAGTTCGACTTTTAGCAAGATGAAAGGGTTGCCGTCTGGTATTCCTGGTGTCATACTAGTGGTATGAAAGCAGCGATATCCATCCCCGACAAATTATTCCGTTCGGCCGATGAAGCAGCAAAAAACCTAGGTCTTAGCCGAAGTTCCCTTATCCAGAAAGCAATCATTGAAAAACTCAATAGGGTCTACTCGAAGGTAGATTCTTCAGTTCCACCCCCAATTCAGAAGTATCAAAAAAGCCTCATCCAAGCCGAGGATTGGTGATGGAGCGGGGAGAAATCTTCTGGTTGAGAAGACAGATTCCGGGCTCACGAAAGACTCGGTGCTCAACATCTCCCAGATCTACACCATCGACAAAGCCTCTGTCGAAGAAAAGATAGGTCGACTTCCCGATCGGTATTTTCCCAAAATCGATACCAGCATTCGTCTGATCCTGGATGTCTGAGTCTCCGATCTAGGCATCCTGAGGCTTCATCCCTTCCAGACCAGCCGATTCAACGGCTATTCCGTGTCGATCAACCTGTCATACCGCATTTGATTTTGGTCAATGTGGGAGATCATCAGGATATTTACGGGAAAAAGTGAACCCGCTTTCATTGAAAATAATGGCTACAAGGACTATATTAACGGAACTATGATATCTGTTGGTGTCCGCGACCTAAAAAATCAGCTTTCTCAATACCTCCAATATGTTAAACACGGCGAAAGGGTTTTCATCACGGAGCACAATAGAATTATTGCTGAAATTTCACTGCCGAGAGACTCGACTGAAGACAGAAATACGGAACAATTGCTAGATGGTCTTGCGAAGGAAGGTAAGGTTCTTAGGGCTAGTCGGAATATGTCAGTGGCAACGTCAAGTGAAAACCCAATTGAACTGAATTGGATTGACGTGTATCGAGACAATCGAGACCAACGCTGATGGTCTGCTATTATGATTCCAGCGTGGTTCTAGCGATCTTGCTGGACGAGCCTCGCAAAGTTGAAGCCAAAGAACTTTGGTCTTCTGGCAAAGCTAGGGTCAGCTCGCTTCTTCTGAAACTTGAGACAATCACAGTGCTTCGACGTACCTATGAGCAGAACAGGTCAAAGCTTGACTCTACGTGGTTGACCAAGAAAACGATAGAGCTCAGTGAGTTTATGAAAGAAGTGAATTTGCGAATCATTGACTCTGAAATTGACCAGATCCTTGAGTTGCGAAAAGACCTAGCGAGATGCCGAACGCTGGATGCGATTCATATGGCTACCGCCATTGATTTGAAGAAGTCAATGACTGAAGAGCTTTGTTTCTTTTCATTTGACAGAGATTTGCTTGGCCTGGCTCAATCACTCCGTTTCAGGACCAATACTATCAGACCAGAAGAGGCCGTCTAGCAACGAGGGTGAAAGCGAACACTCCAAAATTCACGCCGTTATCTTGACTTCACCTCCAGTATTCGAGATCATTTTGGGATGAAAAGCCGGTTTTTGTTGTCGTATGTTCAGAAAGAGGCCGCTGGACCCAACGGTCGAATCTTGGTGTTCACAGGAGCCAGGCAAACAGGCAAGACGACGCTCAGCCGCCAGGCTTTCCCCGACTACGCCTATTTGTCGATTGAAGACCCGGTCACCCGCAGCGATTATCGAAGGTTGACCTCGGCTCAAGCCAACTTCTTTTACTCGACAAGGTGCGCGAGAGTCTGGCCGGTCGATGCCAAATTGTCGAAATGTTCCCGCTGACCCTTCCCGAACTCAAGACCCAATCTTGGGAAGAACCGGTGGAGTTGTCTTGTTTTCAGCGGTGTCTTCGTGGCGAAACCCCGATTTGGTATCCAAGCCTGAGCCTTGATCCGGCCGCTGCCATCGAAATTTGACAAAACGTCTGACCAAGGCCAGCAAGGTTCACTTTCTTGACCACGGGGTATTGCAGGCGGTTCTTCGAAAGCGGGGAGGAACAACCGGGGGAGAGTTTGAAAGCCTTGTTGTGGCAGAGCTGTACAAGCAGGCCCGTTCGATTGGTTGCCAGGCTTCTTTTTTTCATCTGCGGACACAGGATGGCCTGGAGTGACCCGAGACTTGGGAGATGGGATTACCGGTCTTCATGGAGCGAGCCTGCTGGGTTGACGATTGAGTCAACGGCCGTCCTCAAATACCAGCTATTGGAAATTGGTATTTGCTTTCTCAGTTTGCCGTGATAGATTGCTATCTACTAGTTCTTAAAAATTGGTAGGAGTTTGCAATGAAGATCCCCATGACCCCGCCAAACGACTCCGGATACATAGATAAGTTCCTATCAGACAAGGAGAAGTTTCGACTTGTTATGAGAAACTCCTCTTCGGTTGATGCTTCTGGTAGGTACCTGCACTGGGAAAAGCTTCGATACTTGGAGCCCCCAGAAGGACTAACCAATGAAGAATGGTGGGTTGCAACCAAATGGGCTCGGGATCGTATCCAGAAAACATTGTCTCTTCGAGGTCTTGATGGCAGAAGTTTCAAGTACAGCGTACCGGATTCAATCCAAGAAAAACTCCACTGGTTGGATAAGAACGCCTCGGGTTCCATATCCATTGATCAGCCGCTCCTGAACGGCCAAATGCGAAACACCTATGTCGTGAGCTCTTTGATTGAAGAATCAATTCGTTCCAGTCAGCTTGAGGGCGCCACGACAACTAGGCGAGTGGCAAAAAAAATGATCCAACAAGGGCGCACTCCTCACGACAAGAACGAGCAGATGATTCTCAACAACTACAGGGCAATGATCTTTGTCAAAGAACTGAAAAACGAAAAGATGACACCTGAAATCATACGGGAAATTCATCGAATAGTTACCTTGAAAACCCTGGATGACGAGTCAAAGATTGGAAACTATAGAACCGAAGACGACAAGGTCCATGTTGTCGATGAAACCGGGGAGGTCCTCTTCTCACCTCCGAATGCTAGCGAAATCGAATCCAGGATTTTCGAGATTTGTAAGTTTTCAAATTGTGAAACAACGGAGAATCACTTTGTTCATCCCGTTCTTCGTTCTATTATCCTGCATTTTCTAATTTCCTATGCCCATCCTTTTGTTGACGGAAACGGTAGGACAGCGAGGGCTCTGTTTTATTGGTCAATGCTTCGACATGAGTATTGGCTCGCAGAGTTTATTTCGATATCCAAAATTTTAAAGCAGGCGCCAGCACAATACGGCTATTCATTCTTGTATGCCGAGACCGACGACAATGATCTTACATATTTCATTGATCACGAGACGTTGGTCATTCAAAAAGCTGTTGAGGAATTTTACCGATATATGCAAAAGCAGCTTCAGGACATAGAGAAAACTAATGAGGTCCTAAGCGAACATGATGTAAAAGGACGATACAACCTTAGGCAGTACTCTATTATTAAGCACGCAATTCGACATCCCGGATACGTCTATTCGATTGGCGAGCATAAGACAATACATGGAATTGCGTATGATACGGCAAGGAAAGATTTGCTCGGGCTTGCTCAGACCCCAGAAATATTGATCAAAGTGAAAGATGGAAAAGCGTACCATTTTCTATCGCCATCCGACATTAATTCGAGAATTGAGAAGATGAAATAGGTAGTTTGTCACACCAAGGATGTCTGCCAATTCTTGACTGCCACGTGTGTATCGAATTGAGGAGGCGTGAAAATGGACAATCAATTCCAGGACCAAGGCGTTTCAGACGCGGTAACCCCGAGGGCAGTCCTCAAGAAAGCCTTCGAAGTCGGTCTCGTAACCAATGGACGTCTGTGGCTCAAGGGTCTGGAAGATCGAAATCTTACGTCAAATACTTACAATGAAGTTGTCGCCGAACGAGTGGTGGAACTCGTGAGAGAGTCGTACTACCCACTCTTTCAAGAATTGATAGGTACCTTGGGAAGTCTCAAGAAATGAACATACCGGGATTGAGTCCAGAAGACATGCAGGACGTTTGTCGAGCCATTGAGGCCACCCCTGAGATTGAACGGGTAGTCTTGTTCGGTAGCCGAGCCAAAGGAACCGCAAAACGGGGTAGCGATGTTGACCTTGCTCTTTGGGGCAAGTCGTTGGACCGGAGTGCCCTTTTGGATCTCAGTGTGCGCCTAAATCAAGAGGGCTTATTACCGTATCAATTCGACCTCGTTGACTTTCAAACAATTGACAATGTCGCACTAAGGGAACACATCGAGAGAGTGGGAATTGTTGTCTATGAACAATGAAATGGGGTCGGATCGGGCTTGGGTTCACCTTCAGTAGGGGTTCAAGAATTGACAATCCGGCCCGACCGTACTACGGTGTGTACTACGAGGTTGTTATGACAAGCGTTCGCCTGCCTTCTGATATGGAAGAAAAGCTTCAAATGCTTTCAGTATCCAGACACAAGTCAAAATCGGACATCATCAAGGAAGCGCTGGAACTTTTCCTGAAGACAGAGACGGAGGAGAAAGACTCCTATGAACTCGGGAAGGATCTCTTTGGTCGATATGGTTCTGGTGGAATTTCCGGTGACTACAAATCGAGGGTGAAGGCCAAGATTCGTGCTAAACACAATTCTCATTGACACCGGTCCGCTGGCAGCCTTGTTTGACAAGGATGATAGACACCACTTAAAAATGGTGGAATTCATCAAAGGGAAACGTTTCAGGTTTGTCACCACAACGGCCGTGCTGACCGAGGTCACGCATCTGCTCGATTTCAGTGTTGAGGCGCAAGTCAATTTTCTTCAATGGGTTCTCAACAATGGTGTCGAGATCGAAGAGATCGGCATTCCGGACATTTCGAGGATCATCGAGCTAACCAAGAAGTATTCTGTTAGACCCATGGATTTCGCCGATGCCACCCTTGTGATTGCTGCAGAACGAACGGGAATCAAGAAGATCATTAGTATTGATTCCGATTTTGACATTTACCGACTTCCTGGAAAAGTGAGGATTGAAAATGTCTTTGGCTAAGTTTCCCCGTTCAAGAATTGAAGGAATTCTTGGGTTGAAAGTACAGGGGGCGATTCTCTAGCGGATACTCGACCGTTTGCTTGCCCGTTGCCGTCATGATTTCGGTATGGACAACTTGAGATGAGGGGCGGTTGAGATCGAGGCGGAGAGCTCGGGCCTGCGGATGGCTGAGCATGAACTGATGAAGGGACCGAAGTGAGCCCATCGTTCCTGATTTCACCTCGATGGCGAGGATTGAGCTTCCTTGAGCGATCAGAAAATCCACTTCCGCATTAGAAACCTTTCCGTCTCTTTGCCAGAAATGTAGGCTGGCCCTCTGATCCCTTGGTTGGTGAGCCCAAAGGTGCTGAGCCACAAACTGCTCGGCTAACGGCCCCTCGTTGACAAAACGGCTCTCCAGAAAGTCCTCGAGGGTTACCAGGGCATTGCCATTAGCGGTACCTACAAGGCCGATATCTAAAAAAAACAGCTTGAAGACGGTGGGGTCTTCGTCGGCCCCTAGTGGCAACCCTTGGGCGTGGGAATGGGTGACCGGAAGAGCCAGGCCTGCCCGTTGCAGCAGCTCCAGACAGCGACGGATATCCTGAGCTTTCCAATCCGGATGAAACTGCCGGTACTGAACCTTTCTACCCAGGACTCTCGGCAAAACCTCAAACACGCGGCGGAGCTTTTCTAGTTCCGCGCCATGGCTGTATTTGGAAAAATCGTCCCGGTAGGTCTCAAGGATGGATCGATGAACCTCGACAGCGGAAAGGAAATCTCCGGTATCCAAAAAGGCTTGGACCGCTTCAGGCATCCCTCCTACCAGGAAGAACTCTCTCAAGCGCCGACAAAGCCTCTGATGGGCCGCTTCAGAAAATTCTGTTCCTGTTATCCAGCCTTCGCAGTACTTCAAGGCCTCGGTTTCACCGGCCCCTTCCAGAAACTCAAAAAAGGTCAGCGGCCCCAGCCAATGGTATTCAACCCTGCCCACAGGCATGGAATATCCTGCATCGGCCAGGGTAAATTCCAGCAGAGAACCCGCAGCCACGACTGCCAACTCGGGCATTTCTTCATAAAAGTAACGTAGGCACGCCAAAGCTGCAGGAGTTTGCTGAATCTCATCCAGAAACAAAACACCAGGGCCTTTTCCAACGTTGGGCCGATTCAGAACCAAGGAGAGCTCCCGCAAGACGGTGCCGGGTTCAAAGGTGGCAAAGACACTGTTGAGACCCGCGTGCTTCTCGAGATTGACCTCCCAAAGCGGCAGATTTCCAAGCCGGGCAAACTCACGGACCAGGGTGGACTTACCGACTTGACGGGCACCCCTCAGGACCAGCGGTTTGCGGTTGGCCTTGCGAAACCACTGGTCTAGGCTCTTGATGGACTGTCGATTTACCAATATGACCTCATTAACGCACCGCTAATAAACTATAATGACCCCATTTTGGTACTTCTTGCAAGAGATTGCTATTCCCTGCTTGGGCTCACCTTCA
>JAIFLN010000033.1 GCA_020049045.1 Spirochaetota bacterium
GCGCGTGGTGGCCCACGTGAAAACCCTGGGCGAACCCGAGTACATCAGCGATGAAATCTTCTTCGACGAAGAGGACGAAGAGGGAGCTCTGGACACCGAAGCCTCGGGCGACGAAATGGACCCCCTGTTCGAAAAAGGCGTCGAAATTGTCCGTACCTTCAAAAAAGCCTCGGCCAGCTTTCTGCAGCGCCGCCTGGGCGTGGGCTACAACCGCGCCGCCCGCATGATCGAGCTGATGGAAGAAATGGGCATTGTGGGGCCGCAGAATGGAAGTAAACCGAGGGAGATAGTGCATGGGTGAGCCTTCGCATCGTTGACGCGAAGAGTGATACTGGGAACCTACAGGTTCATCACCTCGGCCAAGGGCAGCCCCGTGATTTCAGCAATTTCAGCGGTAGACATGTTGCGGTCCTTTAGTCTCTGGGCGATTTTGCGCTGTTCTCTGTGGCCGCCTGTTGCCTCACCGTCGCGGAAGGCCTCGCCTTTGTAGCTCGCAATGTCGTGAAGCGCCATTGAACGGCGGATCTCGTCGTACACCTCCGGTGCAATCCTCATGTAGGCCTCCATCCGTTTCTTTGTCGCACCGAGCATGGCCACCAGTTCGGCGGGGCCGCTGGGTGGCGTAACGTCGGGTCTTTCCAAGAATCTGCCCCATAGTAGAGCTTTTTTCAACATGGAGCCCCGACCAGGCGAACGCAGCAGTTTGGGAAGTTCAACGAAGATGAAGCCAAGATGGGAGGTGTGCGGCAGGCTGATATGATGCAGCCAAGGCCCATTCCTTGAGATTTCGTACTCCAGAAAATTGAGCGAGATGACAGGTCTCAGTTGGTCATACTCGTCACCAGCGGGCAGTTGGCGGGCGAAAATCCTGGCCCAATAGAACAACGCTCGCTCAAAGTAGGCGGGCTTTCGCGTGGTTTGCACCTCGACGTTGACGATGCGGCCCGTCTCATCTTCGGCCAGGATATCGACAAGGGCCAGCTTCTCGCCGTTGTGTCCGGGCGGCAATTCGCGAGGCTGAAGTTGCAGCTTGTGGACCAGCGGCAGGCCGACGGCTTCAAAATGAGCGTTCACTAGACTTTCCAGCAATGGCAAGCCCTCTGGTTCGCCGAAGACGTGCAGGAAGACGGAATCGTGTGTAAGCGGGGAATATGGCATGTGGTACCTCGAAGTACCAGACAAGGAAAACGAGCGTTCTGCTTGCGCTTAGGGCACGAATTCTTCGGAAATTTGGGGCAACCGCGCCGCCCGCATGATCGACCTGATGGAAGGGTGGGGCAACACTCTTGGCGAACCGCCCGCAATGCCGGGGTTTCATTGACTCCAAAAGTCGCAAATGCGAGTTCTCACTGACAGCCCTGGCTTGACATTGAGAGTACTTGCCCATACACTCTAGTTTATGCTTGCAATAGATGTAAAAAGAATGAATACTATGCCTGCCTGCCTGCCTGCCTGCCTGCCTGCCTGCCTGCCTGCCTGCCTGCCTAGGCGAATAGCGACTCTTCCCCGCACAAAGTTCGTTCGCTCTAGCCCCATGATACCCCCGGTTTCACGTCGTTGGGGGGTTGCATGCCGCAAGTAGTCCAATTCTTGCATCCAGGCTCAGAACATCGTCCAGATACCGATAATCCATCTCACAAATCTTGGAATCCCCCCGGAGCAGACCACCGGCGAAAGTTTCTGCTGAGCCCTGGCGTCTATTTGGACGCGGGTGGTAGGTCCGTCAGTGCAGAACTTGAGTTTTGGGGTGAGTGGGAACCGCCGAGTACGGTCGAGTCGTTGCTCGTGCCGCAGGTTGGCTACCCGAAGTACCGCCAGCGACCGTACCTTCCCGAACTCATCAACGGCAATCTGGATGGTCAGAATACCGACCCATTGGTCTTTGGGCAAAGCTTCATTTATGCGAACTGCCAACAGCCACATAGTCCCACCCTAAGGAACCTTGAAATCGGCTCCCTGATCTTGTTTGGCTCGATGAAAGGTCAACGGTGTGCCGAGCGCTTTCTGCTGGACACTGTGTTTGTGGTCGGTAGCACGACGAAATACCACCCCCTACCGCCCGATTTAGATGGGTGCTTGGCGAGTCGACCTTTTCAGAAGCGAGTCAGCATCGAGGCCCGTTGCGAAGAGGACGATCTTAGCCGCGACTTGCTTACCTGCTACTTCGGGGCGACTCCCGAGCAGCCTTCGGGCGAAATCTATGGCTTCGTACCCAGCCGGGTGTTCGACAAACAGACGGCAGGATTCCCACGAGTTCCACTGGTTGCCAGCCGTTTCGTGAATCCGAAGAAGACCCAGGGAATCAAGGTGACCCCGAATGTTTCCGCGACCGACATCCGGAAATTCTGGAACGAACTGCGTGCGCAGGTCACCAGCCTTGGTCTGGTAGAGGGTGTCAGTTTCGCCGAGCCCGGGCGACTGCTGGTACAGAAGTGAGGTCGACGATGGAAGGTTTCAAGAAAAAAGGAGAAGAGATCATGAGTATGCTTATCCGTGGAGTTTCCGCATTGGTCGCACTGGTGTTGCTTGCTACACCGGTGTTCGCCGACAACGCCGATAAGGCCCTAGCGGCCCTCAAGGCAAAAAAAGACAAAGATGTCGCAGCCCTGGTTCAGGGCATGGCGATGGACGCCGATTTTGTCGGCCTCGACAAGGTGCGTGAAGCGGCTCCCGACGTCTTCGATGCCAAATACTTTCCCTCGGAATTCGTGTCTAGTGTCATCTTCAAATACGTCGAGACCAAGGCCTCCCAGAAGAAACCTGTGGCTCCGGCCAAACCTGTCACGGTCAACCCCAACAAAAAGGGTACGTGGCAATATGTCATGTGGGATCTACAAAAGGTCTACCCTGTCTGGCAGAAAGAAACCGACCCGACTAAGCAGGCCAAGCTGAAGGCCCAAGTGGACCAGCTTGGTACCCAGCTTCAGGCCCTTATGCAGAACATGCCGCAAGACCAACAGCTTCAGGTTGGAATCGCGTTGGCCTTACTCAATTATGCGGACCAAGACGGACAGAGCTCGGGTCAGTCGACGCTTGAGGCCATGAATGCTCAGTTCGCCAAACAGGCGTTGGATATTTTGCAGTACCTGTTCCAGGTAGGCATTCCCTTTCCGGCAACCCTGCCCAAGCAACTGCCCTTGAGTGATTGGCAGCGCGAAGTGGCGGCCTTTGACTTCTATATACAAATCACAGACCCCACCAAAAAAGGGGAGTTTGAGTCCGACGCCGAGTTTGCCGCCCGAAAAGTGGAAGTGGCCCGCTTGAACTCGGTGATTTTCACCACTGAGCTGACGTTGCCCGTGGCTCTCACTCTTGCGGCTTACAACACCGATGAACAGTACTTTCCGCTGATGGTCGGCTTGGGCGAGACAAGACTGCTCCCCAATCGAAATTACGACAAAGATAACCGGGCCAGCGCTACCGCCCTCGCATTGGCCGACGTACGGTTCTATGTGCCGCGCAAAAACGCCCAATTCTTCAAGGACAAAACGTTCGCATCGTGGAACGCGACGGCGATTCTGCAAGCAAGCCAACCCGGCGACTACTCGCTGAAGGAACTCAAAGTAAAGACCCCCGATGGTCTGGTGACTGAAAACTTGTGGGGTGTGATGGTCGCAGTCTCCGGCGTCCCCGCGCAGGACCGGGTCCTCACCTTGAGTACCTATTTCCCGGGGCGAGAGGTTGATGTCGTGGCGGGTGAAGGCTCCACACCAGTCCTGAAAATCACAGGGAATTCCGCGTCGCTGACTCTTGCGGCGGATGGAAATTTTCGCGTGGTCACGGCGACTGAAGGAGGTCGAGTCCTCTGGCAAAAATCTTTGACCCAGAAGGCAACTTGGCTGATCCCAGCCGTGGTTGTCCCCTTGCCCTCGGGCCGGTTTTTGATGGGGACGACCGAAGTCACCCAGGCACAGTACTCTCTAGTCGTTGGAACGAACCCCAGCAGGTTCACGGGCGATAGCCTGCCCGTCGAGCAAGTGTCGTGGTACGACGCCGTCAAGTTTTGTAATCTACTGAGCCGCCAGGAGGGCCTCACCTCGGCATACGACGGCAAGGGCAATCCGATAAACGGTGCCAACGGTTGGCGCCTGCCCACCGAGGCCGAGTGGGAATTCGCCGCCGAGGGTGGAAACCCCACTAACCCCAACCAATACTCCGGTTCCAACACTGTCGACGAAGTCGCGTGGTATTACCGCAATAGCGATAGCGCATCTCACCCGGTAGCTACCAAGAAGCCCAACGAGCTTGGTTTGTATGACATGAGCGGCAATGTGTGGGAATGGTGTAACGACGTGGTCTCAGGCTCGGCCCGCGCGTATCGGGGCGGTAGCTTGAATGACAACGCAGGCGATGTGCGTGTTGCCTCCTGGAACAACGACCACCCGGGCGGCAAGGGCAGCGACCGAGGCTTCCGTGTTGTTCGCTCCCAGTCCGGGCAGTAGAGGCGTTACCCCAAAAACTTCACCGACCATAGCAAGCAGCAACGTACGACCCATCTCCATAGGCAAGGGCGTCGGTAAGAAGATTGACGCAGTGGGCTCGGTCGACGAGGCTCCGACCAATGCTCCAATTCTAGTTCGTGCAAAGGGCCATTCTGGCCAAAAAAAGGAGAAGAAGATGAAAATAACGAAGGGAGTTGGGCTTCTGCTTGCCATGGCGGCAATGCTGTTGGCCAGTTGCGGACCTGCCAAGTACGAGGGGTACTTGGCGTCGGTCAAAGCCTACGATGCAGCCATGCAAAAGGAAATCACCGATATTCCCAAACTGGCCTCGTTGGAAGACTACAAGACGTATGCCCTCAAGACACGAGTGGACACCGTTCGAAAACAAGGGCTCATGAGTATCGAACTTGCCAAACTTCAGGCCAACACCAAGGAAACTGAAATGACGGACCTCTTGGCGGTCGCTGACCTCAAGGCGGCGACTGACTCAATGTTGAAGTCGACTCAAGCCCTGATTCCTCTGATGATGCAGGTCGCGACCTTTCAGTCGACGCTTGATCCAGCTGAATTTCTGAAGACTACGACGGACCAACTCGCAGAGATAGCCAAGATCAGCGAGGAAATGCAGAAACTAGCTGAAGCCGTCAAGAAACCCTGACACAAGAGCGGTATCCGTTCTCGCGGGGCGCGCCACACAGGCCGCGCCCCGTCGCGGTCGAACAAGTCCGCCCTGTGATCAGCCCGATGGACGGAGTTTTATCGGTGATCGAGTCCCGCACGAACAACCCATCCGTCACAGATCTTGCTGTTCGGTTCTGTCATCCGAGGGATGCCTGTTGTAGCAGACAGCGACCTCGACTTTTGCCTTCGTCACGCGCTGCGCGCAGCGTTGCCCGTCGTTCGCGCAGCCCTTGCCGATGCTGAAAGCGTCAGAGATCTCGTTCTGGAAGTCTGGGAGCGACGTGGCCGGGGTGATTCTTGCCTTTACTCATCCGCCCCAGTCGAGTAAATTCCTTGTATGACAACGAAAGAAGAAGCTATCCACGCCATCTCCTCCCTTCCTGATGATGCCCCGCTGGAAGACATGATGTACCGGCTCTATGTCCTGGAAAAAATCCACCAGGGCCTGAGTGATATTAGGGACGGACGAGCCATCACTCAGGAGGATCTTGAGAAGGAGATGCAGTCTTTGTGATTCCTGATCTACCACGTTCACGGCTAAGACGTTGAAGTTGTGGCTGTTATATATGGTCGTCGGGATCTTGATTCCAGAAACTAGCGCTATTTCCGGAGCTTAGGGCGGGGCTCCGCCCTTCTGACCGAGCTGATGGAAGAGATGGGCATTATGGGGCCGCAGAATGGCAGCAAGCCGCGGGAGATAGTACACGGGTGAGCCTTCGCACCGCTGACGCATAGATGTAGGCTGATGGACAGACCGACTCCGCATTGGCCGGTTATTGAAGCCCGCCGACGAATTGCGTACTATTGTCGTATGGTGACCTTAACAAAAGAGCTGGCAAGTCAGGTTGCAAACGCTGTACGGGGATCGCTCCAACCGTCACAGATCTTGCTCTTCGGTTCTGTCGCCCGAGGAACTTCGACGAGTGACAGCGACCTCGACTTCTGCCTTGTGTTCGATACGCTCCCGTTTCGCAAAATTGAGATACTTCGCCAGGCTAGGCGCGCAGCCTTGCCTGTCTTCCGTGGGGCGATTGATTTTGTGGCCTATTCCACCGCTGAATGGCAGGCATATCTGAATGCCTCTTCGAGCTTTGAGACCACCCTGAGTCGCGAGGCGGTAGCGTTGTGACCGTAGACCCTGTTGGTGAATGGCTCGATTTGGCCCATCAAGACCTGGCGAGTGCCCAGTTTCTCTTGTCCATGAGGCCGGTTCCGGTGGAAGTGATCTGTTTTCATTGTCAGCAAGCCGCCGAGAAGTTCCTCAAGGTGGTCCTCAATTCGTCCAATCTGACGATCCCCAAGACGCATGACTTGCTTGTCTTGCTAGACTTGGTTAGGGCCACTGACCCGAAGTTTGGAAGTCTGGAATCGCCATTGGCGGACCTCAACGATTTCTCGGTAGTTGTTCGCTACCCCGCGCACCTGACGCTTGATGAGACCGATGCAAAAAAGGCTCTGATCGACGCCGAGGCTGTCAGGAGTTTTGTTCTCACACACCTGAAGAAGTGACTCTCATGACCACGCTGTGGTGGTGACCCTGGGGCGTTGCGGGGCGCGTAAGCCGAAGGTGTCGCAATGCCCCGCAGGGTGGGTAGCGTAGGAACAAACCGCCATAGCGGTTTTTCCGGAGCGTAGGGCGGGGCTCCGCCCTTCTTGGTGAAGTCACAGCGTGCAGTTTCGACGCCCGTCGAAACTGCGGGCGTAAGCCGCGAAGCGGCGTCGCCAGGAACCCCTTCCCCAGCCGCGTGCAGGGCGCCTTCTTGAGCGAGGACGACGT
>JAIFLN010000204.1 GCA_020049045.1 Spirochaetota bacterium
TCGGCGTGGGCAAACAGCAGCTGGTGGAAATTGCCAAAGCTCTTTCCAAAGAAGTCAAACTCCTGATTCTCGACGAACCCACCGCTGCTCTTAATGAAACCGACAGCGATAACCTCCTCCAGCTTCTGCTGGAACTAAAATCTCACGGCATCACCAGCATTCTGATCACCCACAAACTCAACGAAATCGCCAAGGTGGCCGACACCATCACCATTTTGCGCGACGGCAAGACCATCGAAACTCTCGATGTCAAAAAAGACGGTATCACCGAAGACCGCATCATCAAGGGGATGGTGGGGCGCGACATGACCCACCGCTTCCCCGAGCGGACCCCCGATATCGGGCCGGTTATTTTCGAAGTGAAGGACTGGAACGTCTTCCACCCTGTGTACGAAGGGCGTCAGGTGATTTATAACGCGGCGCTCTCTATCCGCAAAGGTGAAGTGGTTGGTATCGCCGGCCTGATGGGCTCGGGCCGCACCGAATTTGCCATGAGCGTTTTCGGCCGCTCCTACGGAAAGCATATTCAGGCAGCCAGGCCATCGAGGCCGGCATCGCCTACAGCACCGAAGACCGCAAACAGCTGGGTCTTATTCTGATCGACGACATTCAGCACAACACGACTCTGGCGTCGCTCCACAAAGTGGCCAAGAACGGAGTGATGGACGAAAACCGGGAAATCGTCGAAGCCGAAAAATTCCGCAAGTCGATGAACACCAAGTGCTCGAGCATCAAGCAGAAGACGGTCAACCTTTCCGGCGGCAACCAGCAGAAGGTCGTCCTCAGCAAATGGATCTTCTCCGGGCCTGACATCCTCATTCTTGACGAACCCACCCGGGGCATCGACGTGGGGGCCAAATACGAAATTTATACCATCATCAACCGGCTGGCGGCCGAAGGGAAGGGCGTGCTGCTCATCTCCTCGGAACTTCCCGAAGTGCTCGGTCTGTGCGACCGCATCTACGTGATGAGCCAGGGCCGGATCACCGGGGAACTGCCCCGCGCCGATGCCACCCAAGAAAAAATCATGAAACTTATGTTAGGCGCTCCGGCAGCGCCAGGGAAAGGAAGCTGACTATGGAAAATCTCGCGCGACTCTTTCGTGACAATATCCGCCAGTACGGAATGGTCCTGGCCCTTCTGTTCATTGTCGGGTTCTTCCAAATCCTCACCGGCGGCATTTTGCTCAACCCGTTGAATGTCACCAATATCATCCTGCAGAACTCGTACATTCTGATTCTCGCCATCGGTATGCTGCTGGTGATCGTCGCCTTTCAAATCGATCTGTCGGTCGGGTCGCTGGCTGCGTTTATCGGAGCGGTTTCCGGTGTCATGATGGTGACCATGCATATGCCGTTCTGGCTGTCGATGATTCTGATTCTGGCCTTCGGAGCGCTGCTGGGTGCCTGGCACGGTTTCTGGATCGCCTACATCCGGATCCCTGCCTTCATTGTCACCCTTTCGGGCATGCTTCTGTTCCGAGGGCTCACCTATGTCACTCTGCAAGGCCAGTCCATCGGTCCGTTCCCTGAAGAATTCCAGATGATCGCCTCGGGGTTTCTCCCCGACCTTTTTGCCGGTACCGGCCTGCATCTGACGACGCTTCTGCTTTCCTTGCTCGCCTCAGCCGCCTTTGTCTGGGCCGAGTTCCGCAAACGGGCCGCCCTCAAGAAATACGGCTTTGAACCCCTTTCCTTGGGTTTGACAGTGGCCAAGCTGGTGATCATTTTGCTGGCTCTCAATGCCTTTGCCTTGGCCCTGGCGTCGTACAAGGGCATTCCCAACGTTTTGATTCTGCTGACAGCCTTGATTCTGCTCTACACCTTCATTGCCAATAAAACCATTCCCGGCCGGCACATCTATGCGTTGGGCGGCAATGAAAAAGCAGCTGCCCTGTCCGGTGTGAAGACCAAGCGGGTGCTGTTCTGGGTGTTCGTGAATATGGGAGTGATGTCCGCCTTGTCGGGCATGGTTTTCGCCGCCCGACTCAACGCCGCCACCCCCAAGGCCGGTACCGGGTTTGAACTCGACGCCATCGCCGCCTGTTTTATCGGCGGTGCTTCGACGGCTGGCGGCATCGGTACCGTCATGGGGGCCATGATTGGAGCGCTGGTCATGGGCGTTTTGAACAACGGCATGTCGCTTCTGGGCGTTGGCATCGACTGGCAGCAGGCCATCAAGGGCATGGTTCTGCTGCTGGCGGTCACCTTCGATGTGTTCAGCAAATCGAAGGGGTGATAGTTCCGATCAGCAGAAGATCGAAGGCGATGGCCCCTCACCACCCCTCACCCTGACTGAGAAACCGTCTCAGTGGTACGTGCTTCACCCCGTCTTGGCCTGAAGCGAATGGATCGAGGCTGACGACATACTTGGGCCAAGCATCCCGCAGGGCGAGCAGGTTGCCAAATTCGCGTTCGATGGTGGCCGGTTCTGTGAGCTGCAAAGCCACCTGGACATAGATCCGGCTACCGGCGCGTTCGGCCACGAAGTCGATTTCCCGTTGGTCGTCCTGGCCGACAAAGACCGTCCAACCGTGGGCACACAGGTGCTGATGGATGGCATTCTCCAAAATCTTGCCAAGATCAGCCGAACGGTAGGGGATCACGGAATGACGTAACCCGAGGTCGGTGAAGTAGTACTTCTCACCAATCTCGAACACCTTTTTCCCTTTGAGGTCGATGCGCTTAACCCGATGCACAAAACAGGCGTCGCAGAGGCTATCGAGGTATTCCAGAATGGAGCCGGGTGAGGCCGTGCTCCGCTGGGATTTCAAAAAGTCGGATATCCGCTTGGCGCTGACCAGCGACCCAGTCGTGTCGGCCAGGTACCTTACCAGCCGCTCGAGAAGGTTGATATTCCGGATTCCTGTTCGACCAATCACATCTTTATAAAGAATGGTGTTGTAGATGTTCTTCAGGTATTCGAAGACCACTGCATCCTCGAGGGGCAGGTGGTGGAGGAACGGCATACCGCCGAACCTCAGGTACAGGGCCAGAGCCTCGTCAGAGTCTTGTCGCTGGTGAAAGGTGAGGAACTCAGGGTAGGTAAGGGCCTCGATGCGGAACTCCACCGCCCGACCTGACAGTCGCCCCAGGATATCTTTCGATAGAAACCTGGCATTGCTTCCGGTGCAGTAAATGTCACAGTTGCCCCGAGCTAATAGCATCGCCAGGGCTTGATCGAAGCCTTCGAGCTCCTGAACCTCATCGGCCAGCAGAATACAAGCCCCTCGTCCGGGGACTTGGGTATCGATCCAAGCGAGAAAGGCCTGGGCGTCGCGGATCAGCAGAAGGCTGTCGTCTTCGGTGGAGAATTCCACAATGGGCAACCCAGGGTTCAAAGGGCCCAGCTCTTGCCTCAGGCATCGCAACAGCGAGCTCTTGCCAACCCTGCGCTGACCGGTCAGCACTTTGATGACCGGCTTTCCGAAAAAGGGTCGAATGCGCTCTATTTGTAGATCACGATAAAATAAATTAGCGTTCCACATGATAGTTTTCATTATGGTGAAAACTATTGATTTGTCAATTCGACGGACTTCTGATTCCCACGTTGAGCAGGAATACCACGCTGTTGATAACGCCGTCGCCGATCTTGCCCTGACTCATCAACCCCAGACTCCGCAAGGGCATTTCCAGCACCATCGCCTGCATCATGGCCCAGGTTTCGGGGTCGGTTTCTGGGCCAAACATGGACTTCATCTGCCCCTGAATCACCTTGAGAAGCAACCGTCCCAAGGCTTTGTCTTGAATGTCCTGAAGGGTTGAGAGGCGGGTGTGGGGGGCCTTCGGCAGCCGGTCCCGAAGGGGGGGAGTGCGACCCAGCAGGCGGGCGAAGGGACCAGCGGCAGAAAGATCGACGAAGGCTTGCTGGGTCGGTTGATAGTACTCCGGCACCGTCTTGGCCAGGCTGTGTGCCCAAGAGGAAAGTTGATCGGCGCTCGTCAGTTCCACCACTGTCTTCAGCCGGATGTCTGCCGAGGAGGCACCGGCCAGCAACTCGAAAGCGCCTGCTTCGACGGCCCAGTCACCCGCTCCTGTGTCCCAGAACGCAAAGGCTCGCCTGCTGAGAGTGAACTCGACCAGTTTTTCTTCGCCGGGAGCCAGGGGCACCTTGGTGAAGGCTTTCAGCTCTTTGGCAGGGCGAAAAACAGCCGACTCCACGTCGCGGACGTAGAGTTGAACCACTTCAGAACCAGCCCTTGATCCTGTATTTTTGATTCTGAGGCACACCTGAACTTCCTTGGCCGACGGACTCCCCACGATCCGCAGATCGGACCACTCGAAAGTGGTGTAGCTCAGCCCGTGCCCAAAGGGGAACAAGACCGGCTGTCGGGCCGTATCGTAGTATCGGTACCCCACCCACACCGATTCCGCGTAGCTGACCGACGCGCTGCCCCCAGGAAAGTTGGGCCGACAGGGTTCAGCCTCGAGACCGGCGGGAAAAGTCTCTGCCAAACGGCCCGAGGGGTTCACCTGTCCGGTCAGAACGCTGACAACACCGCCGCCGCCCCCCTGTCCGCCCAGGTAGGTTTCGAGAACGGCGTTGACTTCGTCCAGCCAAGGCATCAGGATGGGGGCCCCGTTGGACAGAACGACCACTGTTTGCGGGTTGACGGCTGCTACGGCAGAAATCATCTGATGGTGGCTTTCCGGCATCGCCAGGGTCGTACGGTCAAAACCCTCGGATTCCATCTGTTCGGGCAGACCGGCAAAGACCAGGACGACGTCTGCCTTGGCGGCCAGCGCCGAGGCTTCCGCCAGATTCGTACCGTCGCAGTAGCCCACCAAAGAGGCTGGAGGCAACGCCGCCTCAAGTGCGTCCCAGGCGGTATCCATCGACGACGGGGTGACCTTGGAACTGCCGCTGCCTTGGTAGCGGGGTTGCTTGGCAAAACGGCCCACGACGGCGATCTTCTGCTCCGCTTTGAGCGGGAGAGCCCCGGCGTTCTTCAGCAGCACGGTGGACGCTGCAGCGGCCTCACGGGCCAGGGCCTGATGGGCGGTCTGATCGTAGCGGAAGTCAGCTTGGAGCACTTCGGAGGTTCGAAAGATCAGTTCGAGAATCCGCTGGACGGCCACGTCCAACACCCTCTCGTCCAGACGGCCCGCTTTGACAGCGGCAACGATCTTGCGGTCGTTGATTCCCCCGCTGGAGGGCATTTCGAGATCCTGGCCGGCAAGCAGCCCCGCCACACGGTCGTTGATTCCACCCCAGTCGGTGACCGTTACTCCTTGAAAGCCCCACTCCTTCCGTAAAATCCGATTCACCAGCCAATCATGTTCTGCGCAGAAGGTACCGTTCACCTGGTTGTACGCCGTCATCAGCGTCATTGGTTTGGCGGTAGTCACCACCTCTTCAAAGCCCGCGAGGTAGATTTCCCGCAGGGCGCGCTCGTCCACGATGGTATCAATGCTCATGCGACGTGTTTCTTGGTTGTTGGCGGCGAAGTGCTTGGGCGAAGTGCCCACCCCCTGGCTCTGTACTCCCCGCACCAGACTGGCCGCCATTTTTCCCGCCAAATGGGGGTCTTCTGAAAGATACTCGAAGTTGCGTCCGCACAGGGCCGACCGCTTGATGTTCAAGCCAGGTCCAAGGATCACTGCTACCTTTTCTTGCCGGCATTCTTCTCCCAGAGCCACGCCCACACGATAGGCCAGATCAACGTCCCAGCTGGACCCAAGGGCTGACATGCTGGGAAAGCAGGTGGCGGGGACACTCTGGTTGAGCCCCACATGATCGGTGTTGCCATCCTGTTTGCGCAGACCATTGGGCCCGTCGGTCACCATAATCTGCGGAATGTCCTGTTCCTGCACCCCTTTCAAGTGCCAGAAATCGGCTCCGGAACACAACGATGCCTTCTGTTCCAAAGTCAGCTTTTTCATTCGAGGTACTGAAACCCGAGATGAATCAGGCCCTTTTCAATCTGCTTTTTCCAGACAACCCGGGCATCCAGCGGATCCATCCTGCCGACCTTCACGGTACACCGCGAACCTTCTTCGAGGCGCGCGTCATCTCTGAGGACCAGGGCGCAGCCGTTGAGCGGCGCTTCGTCGTAAATCAGGGCAACGGTATCGGGGGTGAAGGGCTCTCCGGGAAAGGAGACCGCGATCAGGGCGAAGTCGAGGGCATCGGGGGCGAATCGGACGGGGCGGGGTTTCATGAAAGACCTCCTGAGGTCACAGTTTCAGTATCTTCCCAGGGGCCTTAGGAAACAAGAGAAACAAGACACCTTCCTCTCACTGCAATTCCTTTTTTCGCTGTTTCCAGTCGGGTAGGTACTGAGTCATCAGGCTTTTAAACCGGGCATTGTGGCTGGGCTCCAGCAGGTGGACCAGTTCATGGACCAGCACATATTCCAGGCACCGCGGGGGTTTGTCCGCCAGCGCCAGGCTGAGCCAAATGCGTTTGTCACGGGTGTTGCAGCTGCCCCAGCGGGTCTTCATCCGGCGGATGCGCCACTGGGCCGCTTTCACCCCCAGAATGGGTTCCCACTGAGCCAGGAGTCCCGGTATCTGCGCTGTCAAACTCTCGCGCTGCTGTTTGTCGAGCGCTTTTTGTGTGGTCGTTCTGGGTCTCGCGGTGCCAAGTCGGCGGGGAGGAATTCCAAAAAACCAGCGCAGAAAAGAATACACGGGTCAGCTCTCCAATTCGCCCCAACGGTGGTAGGCTTTTTCCAGTTCCACTTCCAAGCTCGCCAGACGGGCCGAAACTTCGGTGACTTTCGCGCCGGCCGTCTTGTAAAAATCGGGGCTGGCCATGGTGTCGTGCAGGGAGGCTTTTTCAGCTTCCAGAGCCTCGATTCGGGCGGGGAGGGCTTCCAGCTCCCTCTCTTCCTTAAAGGTGCGCTTTTTGGGTTTCGCAGTTGCCGGCTCGGCTGGACTTCCAGGCGCGGCACCTTTCCCCTCGCGGGCAAGGCTGGCGCTTTCGGCCCGTTTTCGCAGCTGCCGGTCGTTCCAGTCGCTCCAGCCTCCGGGAGTCTCTTCCACCTCGCCGTCCTCCAGGTACCAGGTGCTGGTCACAACGTCGTTCAGAAATTCCCGGTCATGGCTGACGAGGAACAACGTGCCGGTAAAGTCGTTGAGAATCTCTTCCAGCAGGTCCAGCGTTTCCGCGTCGAGGTCGTTGGTCGGTTCGTCAAGAACCAGCACGTTTCCGGGTCGGGTGAACAGTTTTGCCA
>JAIFLN010000039.1 GCA_020049045.1 Spirochaetota bacterium
CAAGCGTCTTGCAGCCGCTGCTCCCAGGTCGAGTACAGTCCGAACGGTGTTTCCACGAGAGCATCCCAGACAAGGGACCATTGTTTGTCCATAAGAAAAAAATACCACAGAATACTTGACTCTGCAAGTGATTCTTGTTATATATTTGCATATGCAATGATTGCACTAGCAAATATTGCAAATACATTCTTAAGAAGAGGTTCCCCATGAGCAAGACTCTCGTCGTTTCCTATCTGCCCAACGCCTATTCCGTTACCAAGAAGACCTTGGACCATTTCCTGGCCAAAGCCCAGGGCAAGACCACCATCGTCCACCGCGACCTGGTCAAAAACGCCCCTCCGTCCTATGACGAAACCAGCATGACCGCCTACCAGATGCGCGGTTTTATGGGCAAGACCCTGACAGGAGAACACTCGGAGGCCATCAAGCCCTTCGATATTCTGATCGATGAGATCGCCGGGGTGAATACTGTGGTGTTCGCCTTCCCCACCCATAACTGGTCTGAACCCGGTGTCGTCAAAACCTACATCGACGCCATTCTGCAGGCCGGCCGCTTGATTATGTACGACGCTGAAGGCAAGTCCCACGGCCAGCTCAAGGACCACAAGGCCGTGGTCATGTTCGCTTCGGGCGGCATTTATGATGAGGGTAACCCCCGGCGCACCATTCAGGCGGCATTCACCTTCTACCTGAATGCCATCGGCATCACCGATATCAAGTTTGTTCCCGTCGGTGGAACCTTGATGGGACCAGAAGTCACCGAGAAGAACCTCGCCGCCGCGAAAGCTGAAGTCGACAGCGTGGTGAAAGCCTGGTACTAGCCAATCAACCCAAGGGAACGTAGTTGAGTGAGAAAGGTATCGACCCGTATCGGCTTGACCAAATAGGCATCACATTGATGTTCCTGTGCCAATAACACGTTCTTGGAATCATCCAGGGCCGAGGTCATCACGACCTTGGCCCTTTGATTTTGGGGAATCCCCTTCTGCTGTTCCAGCGCTCTGATTCGTATCAAGGCATCCTGTCCGTCCATTTCGGGCATCATGATGTCCAGCGTGATCAAATCAAAGGGAGTGTCTTGTTCTAGGGAAGCCTGAACAGCTTCCAAGGCTTTCGTTCCATTGGGGGCAACCAAGACCATTCCGAATTTCTTTACCGTCTGTTCCAGAATAATCCGGCTTGTCAGGTCATTTTGAGATCGACATACTGATCTTTCAGGTTCCTCAGCAAACCAGTCAGCAGCACTTTGTCGCCGGCTAGAGCCATGCGCTCAAGGTCGTCAGCAGCTCGGCGGAAGGCTTCGGCTCCGAGATTGGAGGCCGCTCCACGCAGCGTATGGGCCTTCCGTTCCGCCAAACTCCAATCCTGATTGTCCAGGGCCGCCTCGAGAGCCAGCAGCTGCTTTGGTGCATCCTCCAAGAAGCCCTGCATCACCAGCTCGAGGAGAGCCTCGTCTCCTTCCAGACGCTCCAAGGCTCCCTGCCGGTCAAAAACGGAGACAAGGGGAAACCACTTTATCAGCACCTGCCGCAACGACTTTGCCGAGATCGGCTTGATGATGTAGTCATTCATACCCGCAGCCAAGCACAGCTCGCGATCGCCCTGCATGGCGTGGGCTGTCATGGCAACAATGACAATGTCGGGATCACGAACCCCGGTTTCTGGCTGCCGGATAGCGCGGGAAGCGGTATACCCGTCCATTTCGGGCATTTGAACATCCATCAGAACCAAGTCGTACGGGTTGGCCCGCAGTGCCTCCAAGGCCTTGCGTCCGTCTGCCGCCACGTCAGCGTGAACGTTCAAGTTCTTCAGCAGGCCCAGCGCCACCATCTGGTTTGCAGAATTGTCCTCAGCCAAAAGAACACGGATACCGGTCCGGTACTCGATTTCAATGGAGGAAGGGGAAAGCATGGGCACCGTACCAGGCTTTAAAGACCGCTCGAATCGGGCGGTGAACCAGAAAACCGATCCCCGTCCTTCCTGACTGTCCACACCGATCTGACCTCCCAGCAATTCGACCAACTGCCGGCAGATCGCCAGGCCCAGGCCGGTTCCGCCAAATTTTCTTGTGGTGGAGGCATCCACTTGGGAGAAGTTCTGAAACAGTAACGCTTGTTTCTGCAGGGGGATGCCAATGCCAGTGTCCCTGACCGCAAAGTGCAGAAGGACAGATTCGGGCTTCTGCTCTGCTAAGGTCACGTCAACGGCGAGCTCACCCTGTGGGGTGAACTTGAGAGCGTTTCCCACCAGGTTCAACAGAATCTGACGAAGGCGGCCCGGGTCACCCTTCAAAAGCGGCGGGATGTTGCTGTCGGCGGAGTACTGGAAAAGCAGTCCCTTTTGCCGAGCCTGCAGGGCCAAACTCTCCATCAGTTCACGCAGCTGTGTCACAGCATCAAACTCGACGTTTTCCAACTCCAGCTTGCCGGCTTCGATTTTGGACAGGTCCAGAATATCGTTAAGGAGAGCCATCAGCGACTCTCCGCTGTGCCGTACCATTTCCACAAACTGCCGCTGTTCCTTGGTAAGGGGGGTTTCCAGCAACAACCCGGTCATTCCGATGACACCATTCATGGGTGTCCGGATCTCGTGGCTCATGTTGGCAAGGAACTCACTCTTTGCTTGGGTCGCTTTAACCAGATCACGATTGCTTTTGAGCAGCTCTTCTTCGGCCTTGCGCTGAACGGTGATATCGGCAATGGCCCCCACCATTCTGATCGGATTGCCAAGACTATCTCTGGCCACCACCTTCCCCCGGTCATGAATGTGGATAATTCTTCCGTCCAGGGTGACCATGCGATGGTAGCTTTCATAGGGCTGCGTCCCGTCCAGAGCTTCCTTCAGGGCTGCGAAAACCCTAGAACGGTCGTCGTCTAGGAGGCGTTGGGAAAAGTCGTCCAAATGCGTCTCCAAGCATCGATCCGTCAGTCCCAATATCTCGCACCACCTCACGTTGTGGGTCACCATGCCTGAACGGATGTCCCAATCCCAGATTCCGTCTCCCGTTGCATCCAAAGCAAAGGTCAGACGCTGCTCCATTTCTCTTCGTTCCAGCTCAACCTTTTTCAATTCTGTCACATCGGCAATGAACCCATGCCATAGGACGCAGCCCTCTGGCTCGGCCTGTGGCAACGCATCACCGTGGAGGTTCCGGCAGGTTCCATCGGCATACAACGCCCGATAGTCGTGCCGCCAAGGGGTCAGATCGCGGGCGGAAATCTGGATCGACTCGCTGACAGCAGCCAGATCCTCGGGATGGATCACGGCGAAAACAGCGCTTGCATCTTCGCGCACATCCTCGGGATTGATGCGGTAGACCTGCCTCAGCGCTTCGCTGGCGTACGGAAAGCACGACCTGCCGTCGGGATAGAGGCGGTATTGGTACACCACGCCCGGTACTCTGTCGGCGATTTTTTTCAGCCGGTCCAAGGCTTCCTGAATCAGGTTCTCGGTTTGCTTCCGTGCGGTAATGTCGGAATGGGTGCCGATAACCCGCAGTGGACTGCCATCGTCCTGCCATTCAATGACCTTACCCCGGTCCAGAATCCACCGGTATCTTCCATCGCGATGAAGCACCCGGTGTTCACTCAAATAGATGGGTTCTTCTCCCCGAAAATGGCGTTGCAGGTCTGCATAGCACGCCTCTTTGTCGTCAGGATGAATACGGCTGTCCCACTCCACGATCCCGTTGCTGATTTCTTCCGGACCGTAGCCCAACATGGCTTTCCACTGGTTGGAGTAGTACACCTGATTGGTGGCAGCGTTCCAATCCCAAACACCGTCACCCGAACCCTCCAGGGCAAAACTCCAGCGGGCTTCAGCTTCTCTCAGGGCTTCCTCGGCCCGTTTGCGGTCGGTAATGTCGTAGATGATCGAATGCAGGCAGGTTTTCCCCCCAAACTGTATAGGGCTGGACGAGACTTCCACCTCTCGCAGTGACCCATCGGCCAGCCGATGCCGGAACTCAAAGCGTCGGATCTCTGTTGCAACTGCTCGCACCATGGCTTCTTGGATTTCTTGGGGAGTCAGCACGTTGATCTCCCGTATTTTTAGAGTCAGCAGCTTCTCCTTGCTGTACCCGTAGAAACGGACGGCCGCCTCATTGGCCTCGATCAGCGCTCCATCGGCAGGGTCTACCAGCAGCATGATCGACGAATTGGCCAGAAACTGATTTCGGTACGAAGCCTCACTCAGCATCAAATCACGCGTTCGAACGTCAACCAGATGCTGCAGTTCTTCGCGGCGCTGAAAAGCCAGCCGGGTCACCAATGCTAAAGAGACCGTCATCAGCAGACCAAAAAACAAGGTGATCCAGGCACTCTGCAAGGGATGACGGGCCAGGAAATCAGACCCCGGATAGGCTGTCAGCAGAAACACCTTTCCAAAGGCGAAAATCGGTCTTGTCCGCGACAACTCTCGATTTGGATCGGAACCCGGTTCCCACGAAACGCCAAGAAGCTCCTGTTCTCCCCCTGCTCGAAGCATCGACAATTCCAGCTTGGCTCCGGTATCCTGCAGACCAACTTTGAGAAAGGTTTCCATCCTCAGTACCGCCGTCGCAAACCCTGCTGCAAAAGGCTTGAACACCAGCAGCGACTTTTGCCTCGCCGGTTCCTGAACCAGAACAACAGGATCGGTCGCAGTCACCAAACCCGTATTGAGGGCTTCCAGCAAAGCTTGCCGACGCACGGGCTCCAAGCCCAGGTCGTAGTCCAAGGCACTCCCATTGCCTTTGAGAGGAGCAACGAACTGTACCGGAAAACGCGTTCCCGACGCCTCTGAACTGACCCACTCCCAGGCTGTCACGGCGGGATTGGCCTCCAAAAAGGCGGTGAACTCAGCAAATTCGCCGGGTTCCACCTTCTGAGAACCGTTCAAGAACCCAGCAAGACTTGCTAGTTCTGTGTCCTGCAGGGTACGGAACTTCTCAGCCAAGGGGGCCGTCTGACTGACAGAAAGCTGACGGAATTCGGCCCGCCGGTCACTGATTTCCCAATCCCAAACCATCCAGGAAAGATAGACGGTCAACAGCAGGCCCAGGGTGTCCACCAAACGGGGGCGCAACTGGCTCAATCCCGTAAGGCGGTTTGAGGTCAGAACCTCGATCCAAAAAAAGAGCAGAAAGGCAGCGGTCAGCAAAACAGGAGCCAATGCAGCACCGACCAGCTTTCCCATCCAGCTTTGGGCATCCACATCCATGCGGACGGCGGCCACAACGGAACCGGTGGCGGCATAGGCACCGCTGCAGACAATCAAATCACCCACTCTCTTGACAAAGGTGGTCTTGGGTTCCCTGGTCTTGGTCTGGGGGTTTTCATACTCGTAACCGACCCAGCCGCTACCCTGATTTTGAGCAATTGCCTGGATCTGCCTCCGAAAATAGGAGCCGCCCTCCCAGTCCTTTTCATTCAGAAGGGCTTTTCCAACCAGTTCAGGTCTGGTGGGGTGTGCCAGCAGGGTCATGTTCAGGTCATACACAAATGCGTATAGGTCACCCTGCCGAAACGGCCCCTGAGGACTGTTGATTTCCGACAAAAAGGCCGACTGCCCCCGAGACCGCAAAAAATCTACTGCCCTCCCTACCAGGTTTTCAGCATCTTCGGTGGTAGCGAGTTGACGGGCCGCTGCCCCCGGATCTTTCAAGGGAGCCAGAGCAGAAATCCAGGTGCCCCAGCGATCGGTAAAGGGCCCCTCGGTCAGGGGACCCGCACCAGCAAAGACGCTCCTTGTGCCCACTGGCGCTTCGGCGTAGGCGTCACCATGAGGGGAAGCGTCGGAGGAATCCTCCGGTTCGCTGTCGACAAAGACGAAAACAGACCCTTCGGATTTTCTTCCAAAGAGGTACAGAAACCGATATTCAGGATGAACAGTTTTCAGGGTCAGAAACTGCTGCTTCAAGCGTTGGTAGGCAGGATTGGACTGATCGGCCTTGGTGCCCGACAGGGCTTTGACCAAGCGGACATCCAGGGTTTGCGCGGCAAGTTGCGTCTCTTCCAAGAGTTCGGCTCTCAATTCCCTGTCTTTCTGGCCAACCATCCACCAAGTAAGAAGACCTCCACAGAAAAGCACCGCGAGGGTCAAAACTACCCAGGACAGGACAACCCGAGGTCTTCGTTCGGTCATGGAAAGTCGCCTCCCCGCTACTTCTTCAGTTGTAAAACAATCCCAAGGTCCCGCAATTGACCCTCGTCCACCGTCGTCGGGCTTTCGTCCATAGGACTGGCCCCGACGGTGTTTTTCGGAAAGGCGATCACTTCACGGATCGAATCCTGCTGGGTCAGAATCATGACCAACCGGTCCAGTCCGGGAGCAATGCCGCCGTGGGGAGGGGGTCCGTACTGAAAGGCATCCAACAGGAAGCCGAAGCGGTTGCGGGCCTCTTCCGGAGGAAAGCCCACCGTGGTGAACACCCGCTGCTGAATGGCCGGGTCGTGGATACGGATGGACCCCGAGGCCAGTTCGTAACCGTTGCACACCAAATCGTACAGGTCGCCCTTGACCGGACCGGGGTCGGTGTCGAAGGTGTCCAGGAACCGCGCCTGCGGCATGGTGAACATGTGGTGGGCAGGTTCCCAAGCGCCGGTTTCGGCGTTCTGCTCAAACATGGGGAAGTCGACGATCCAGCTGAAGGCAAATTCGCCGGGGGTGGCCAGGCCCAGTTCGCGGCCCGCCTTGAGGCGGACAGCGCCCAACGAGGTGTTGGCCACCTTGGGCTGGTCGGCCACCAGCAGAATCACGTCGCCGACGGCGGCCTCAAGTTCGCGCAGAATTCCCTCTGTCATGGGAGCAAAGAACTTGGACACGCCGGTGTCGAGAGCGGGTTTACCATCGGCTCCCGCAATGACCTTCATGTACGCCAGGCCCTTGGCGCCATACACCTTGGCCGCTTCTTCCCATTCCCCGATTTTCTTGCGGCTGGCGTATTCGGCGGCACCTTTCACCACCAGCGCCTTCACCACTCCACCGGCCTCCAGCACTGATTCGAAGGCACTGAACCCGCTGCCGGGAACAAACACGCTGAAACTCTTCATGGGCATGCCGAAGCGCAGTTCGGGCTTGTCGCTGCCGTACAGCTCCATCGACTCGTCATAGCTAATGCGGGGGAAAGGTGTTTTTAAGTCGTAACTGATGCTGTCCTTAAAAATACGCTTCATCATCCCTTCAACCAGCCGGTACACGTCTTCTGCGGTGACGAAGCTCATTTCAATGTCGATCTGGGTGAACTCAGGCTGGCGGTCACCCCGGGCGTCTTCGTCGCGGTAGCACCGGGCGATCTGAAAGTACTTGTCCATGCCGCCGACCATCAACAGCTGTTTGTACAGCTGGGGGCTCTGCGGCAGGGCGTAAAATTTGCCCTGGTTGACACGGCTGGGGACCAAAAAGTCCCGGGCACCTTCAGGGGTACTTTTAATCAGTGTGGGGGTTTCGATTTCAGGAAAACCCGCCTCATGCAGATACTGCCGAGCGGCCCAGGTCACCTTGTCGCGGATGATGATACGGTCGCGCATGGCGGCTTGCCGCAGGTCGAGGTAACGGTACTGCAGGCGGATGTTTTCGTTGGCGAGGTTGCCGTCATCGATCTGGAACGGCAGAGCAGGTGCCGCGGAAAGCACCTGGACAATTTTGGCAACAACCTCCACATCGCCGGTGGCCATTTTGGGGTTGCGCATGGCGTCGGGTCGAGCCCTGACAGTGCCGGTCACAGCGAGACAATACTCATTTTTCAACCCTGCCGCCTGATCAAGAAGTCCAGCAGGAGAGCGTTCGTCGACAACCACCTGGGTGGTTCCGTAGCGGTCGCGCAG
>JAIFLN010000050.1 GCA_020049045.1 Spirochaetota bacterium
GTTAGTCCTGACCCACCCCGAAAAATACACGGGGGACAAAGTTCGTGGCCTGGCCTGCTTGGGCCCTAAAGGTCGCACTCGTTTGGCGGCACCCGACGAAATCTGGTCCCCGGAGGTACCAGACGCCATCACAGCACCCGCCACCCAGCCCAACCTTCGTTGGTACGGAGCGGGTCCCGGTCCGGCCGAGTTCATTCCTGCGGTGATCACACCATCCGACAAGGGTACCACCCAGGCCGGTGGTTCAGTCAAAGTCGGTGCCGTCCATCGCTATGGCGAGGGGCTTGTGTTGACGACAGAGGATGAAATGCGGACATGGGGGACGGTCTACCATGCTGCCTTGGCCTTTCTCGCCCACAATTCTACTCATCCCAAGGCCGCAAGCGTAGTAGAGAATCTGATGAAGGCCCACGGATTACCATCCTCGGCTAGTAGTGGCCTATTGAAGTCAATCTTGGCGTTCCTCGAACTCGTGACGAAACAATGGCCGGACTCTCGTCTTCTGACCGAGTGGCCCGTGGTCACTCCCGTCGAAGGGGGCCGGCGGATCGAAGGTCGCCTCGACCTGGTCGTCGAAACTGACCACGGCTACCACATCGTCGATCACAAGCTCTCCGCCAAAACACAGAAGGACCTGAAAGCCTTCGCCAGTCTTCATGCTCCTCAATTAGCCCTCTACCGCCTGGCCCTCGAGGGCCAAAAGGGGAAGCCCGTCATCGGTCTTTGGCTGAATGCACCTCGGGATGGGATACTGGTGCAGGTTGTCCCTTGAATCCCCCCAATCTTATCATTATCATGATAAGAGGAGTTGCCCCATGCCGGTCATTCGTCCCATCTCCGACCTTAGGAACCATTTTGCCAGAATCTCCGATGCCGTCCATGCCGAAGACGAACCAGTCTTCCTCACAAAGAACGGAGTCGGGGATATGGTTGTGATGTCCCTGGAGCATTATGAAAAGCAGATGGCCCGGATTGAGCTCTACCAGAGGCTTCAGGAAGCGGAAGAAGAAATCGAACACGGGGCCGTCGGAAAGGATGCGAGGGCGGTCCTGGGATCTCTGTTGAGTTCCTGATGGACCGGCCCTACGAAGTTCTGATCTTTCCGAGAGCCGAGCAAGACCTCGCCGATACCCGCGACTATTTCTTGAACATCCTGAAAACTACCTCGACTCAGGTCTTTGAGAAGGTCCTCAGTACCATTGCTCAGCTGGAACTCAATCCCTTGATCTATCCCCAAGTGAAAGATTCCCTGTTACAGGCCAAAGGCTATCGATTCGTGCCGATCGACAATTTCCTGATGTTCTTCGTTGTCGTCGGCAAACAAGTGCAGATCCGCCGCTTCCTGTACGGTGGACGGAAATACAACTCACTCCTCTGAGTACGTCACGGGACGGAGTGTTGGTGGAGGTTCGCTAGTCTTCACTGGGTTCACCGACCAGCACAAAGTCGTTGTTGTTCACGAAGAGAAGAGGCAGTCCCGCCACCAGAAGTCCGAGGCCAATGTACTAGGTCTGGTACATGGTGCCAAGGCTTCCACCAACTCCAATCGTGACGGCGCCGAGAACGTTCCAAGCCCAGTTCTGGGACCGAAAGGATTTCAGGCTCACGAGCCGTTTCGTCCCGGTAGGTGCTTTCGAAAAGGCATTCGCTACGGCTGCGTTGTACTCCTCAACAAACTGATCGTCGCGGACGCCGATTCCGGCGATATCGAAATGGCTCGCTTTGCCCATCACGTTGGCTTTCGGGGTTTCGTCCCCAATGTTGGCCATCTGCTGGGGGCCAAGAGTGGAACAACCCACCATTGAGAGCAGCATGAGTCCCATCGTCGTCCAGTGTGTCATTTTCATTATCGTCTCCTGAAAAACAGGATACTCAGTCTGCTGTCAAACCCTGACAGCGCCGTGTCTATCCTAACAGTATGAGCAGCCACAAACCCTTCACGGTTCCGAACTTCCTCACCCCTGTTCCGCTCCCCGCCCGGTTGGTCGTCCAGCGGCAGGAGTTGACCTTAGCTACCGTCGATCAATGCCTTGGCAAAGAAGAGTTGCCGCCCGGCGGCACACCTGTTTGCGAGCTTCAAATTGCCGGCGAGACCTTGGCCGTCGGACGTGTGCTGAGGCGGTTCGGCCGGTGGTACTTTCAGGTGCAGTCGATTGCCCAGAGGAGCCAAACATGAACCCCGACAATCTCAAACGGATCAAGGTGGAAGTCCGCGCCGAACTGGGAAGGGGCTGGAAGGAAGTCGGAGACCTGGCCGAAATGGGCGAAGGAAGCATCATCGTCCTGGACAAACTGGCGGGCGAAGCCATCGATGTCTTGGCCAACGGCAAACTGATTGCCAGGGGTGAGGTGGTGATCATCGACGAGAACTTCGGCGTTCGGGTGACGGAAGTTGTCGTTGGGGAGGAATGTTGATGCATGTCCTTCCCCAAGAAGAGATTGATGCTCTCCTCGCCGCGATCTCTGGCGGGACAGCCGAGAGCGAGGATGTCATCGGCATCATGGACCAGAAGAAGATCAAGATTTACGACTTCAAACGGCCGGACAAGTTCATGAAGGAACAGATTCGGACCCTTTCGGCCATCCACGAGGACTATGCCCGCCTTCTGGCTACGACGATCTCGCAACCTATCCGGACCCTCTTTGATGTTCATGTCGCCTCCATGGATCAGCTGACCTTTGAAGAGTTCATTCGCTCGGTTCCCAACCCCACCACCGCCGTTGTCTTTGAGCTGAAACCCCTGCCTGGTTATGGCCTTTTGGAAATTGATCCGATCCTCTCCCAGTGCCTGGTGGATCGGTTGACGGGCGGTTCGGGGCCCTCGGAACCAGCCCACCGCGAACACACCGAACTCGAGCAGAAGGTCCTCACCGAACTGGTTCAGAAGCTGCTGGCAACCCTCGACGGGGCTTGGGCTTCGGTCAAACCACTTCGGTCCCGGTTCGTCCGGCTGGAAACCAACCCGATGATCGCTGCCATTGTCGCGCGGGAGGAAATGGTCGCCTTGGTGACCCTCGAGGTGTTCATCGGGGAGGTTACTGGCATGATGAACCTGTGCTTGCCTGCGCTCACCCTTGCTCCCATCCTCGAAGAGTTGCGCCTCGCATTTTCCGCCGGCCAAGTGAGTCCACAGAAAGAAACGGTCGGGCTGGATTTCTACTCCGATTTGAAGGTCCTGACCCAGGTCTATTGCCCCATCCAAGATCTGAGTTTCTCCGAGGTCTTGAAGTTGAAAGAGGGTGTCTTGGTTCCGATTCCCGATTTCCACAGCCTTGAGGCTCATTGGGAAGCGGGCGGTCGCCACCTGGCCCTCGTCGATCTGGAGACCCGGAAACTCATCCCCGATACTCATCCCGTCATCACTAGGGTGGCACCAACTCTTCCCGAGTTGGATTTGTCGGCCGTCGAAGTCCAAGAACCAATCGAAACTGCATCCTTCGAATTCCTGGAATCGGTCGATCCTGGGTACTTCTTGGAGCTTCTGAAAATGGAAACCCCGCAAACCCTGGCCCTGATTCTGGCAAGCCTCCATCCGTCCGTTGCCGGACCAATTTGGACCCAATTGGAGAAAGAGCTTCAGAAAGAGGTCGGGCAACGCATTAGCAATCTTCAGAGTGTTTCCCCACGGGTCCTCGGTCTGGTGGCCTCGGTTCTGCGAAAGAACCTGGTTGAGCCTGACGGTTCGCTTCCCACACGTCTTGGTGGCAAGGAGTTTCTCGAGACTTTGAAAACACAAGGAGGCCAGAAATGAAGTCCAAGGTTTTTGCAGCTGATGGACGGGTCGACGACGAACTCATTGATGATGCGTTCAATTCTTCCAGCTTCACGCCACTTCAACCCGACACCTCGGGATCATTCCCGGTCTGGGACTTCCTCCACCTCCCATTTTCTCGAATGCTCGAGACCGATTTGATGATGCCGGACTGCTGGGCTTTCTTGGCGACCTTTGTTCCCGGAGATCGCTTGGTCACCATCCTCCACGGTTGGAGCCTCAACCTGCCAACGAAGGAGCGTTGCGAAATTGAAGAAAAACAACAAATCGGGCTGCTGACCTACGGGCGAAGGTCACATGGTCTCGGCTTCCTGTTGCAAATGAACGCCCAGGTGATCAAATCGCTTCGGGAACAGTTGTTGAAGGCCCTCGTCGAGACTGCAATAGAATCTCGCAAACCGGCGGCGTGGTCTGACGTCGGCGATCAAATCCTGGGCCTTCTTCCTCTGACTTCGGAGGATGTGAGCCTCATTGGAATGAGCTACTGCTACGGCCAGATTAGTGCCTTCAACACGTTCGTTGACAATTTTGACCGGAACAAGGGCGCTTTTTTGGCGAGGCTCCTTGGAATGACTCAGCGCTCACTCGTCTCCCGTTTGTCGTCATCGGCCATCCTTCCGACCCTTGGCATCTTGGAACAAATGTCCCGCCAGTTTCTTGCTCTTTCTTACGACTGGCAGATGGCGCTCGAGTCCCTCAGCTTGGCTGACCAAGCCCGGGAGAACCTCAAACACGATGTCGGGTTGAAGCTGCCGCTGGAAAACTTTGCCATTCCTGTCATGGATCGTGATCTGATGCTCAGGCTCCTCCGGTCACCGGGCGCGACAAACATCCTGATCTATGGTGATCCTGGGACGGGAAAGAGCGAGCTGGCCCGGTCCTTGGTCCTCGAGGCCAGCGGCGAACCGTGGACGTTTTCCAACATCGAGGGTGGGATGAATGACCTTTCTCCCAGTGACGTCCTGATTGCCCGGCGGCTCCTTCAGGACGACCGGCAGGTCCTGATCATCGACGAAGCCGAACCCTACCTCGGTTCGATCCGGGGGTTGTGGGGAAAGTCGGAGACGAACTTTCAGAACAAGGCCAAGATCAACCTCCTCCTCGACAACGCCCAGGGAAAAGTCATCTGGATTCTCAACCACATCGAGCAGATCGACCCGTCCACCCTCCGTCGTTTTCCCTTCATCTTTTCGATGCCCCGGCCCAGCCGCAAGAATCGGTTGGAGCTTTGGAAATACTACGCCGATCAATCTGGGCTGACTTCTGAGAACTACACTCCCCTTTGGACCGATGCCGCACGGGACTATGACGTGGTTCCCTCGGTCATCGCCCAGACTCTCAAAACTGCGGCGTTGATGTTCAACGGTACGGAATCACAAACTCTGAAAACCGAGATCCATCGGTTGGTCCAATCCCAGGCCGCCGTAGGCAATGGCAAGATCCGCCGTTCGGACCAGAATCAACGATGGAGTCTGGAAGTCCTCAATACCAGCGTTTCGGCGCCGTCCCTTGTGGCCGGCGCTACGGCTTGGCTGGCCTCCAGCGACCCTGATCGTCCCGGTCAAAGGTTCCTGTTTCACGGCGAGCCTGGGACCGGCAAAACCGAGTTCGCCAGGCAGTTGGCTCATCGCTTGGACATTGAGTTGGTGATGAAGCGGGCCTCTGACCTTCAAAGCATGTGGCTGGGGGAAGCCGAGAAGAACATTCGCCGAGCCTTTGAAGAGGCAGAGAAGGCCGGCGCGTTGTTGGTCATCGACGAAATTGACACCTTTCTCTATTCCCGAAGCCAGGCCCAACGGAGCTGGGAGCTTTCCCAGGTTAACGAGTTTCTGACCTGCCTGGAATCGTATCGTGGACTGTTCGTCGGTACCACCAACGGCTTGACCCGGTTGGATGTCGCCGTGCTGCGCCGGTTTCACTACAAGGTTGAGTTCCGCTACTTGGCCGCCGAACAAGCGGCGACCTTGGCAACCGTGTACTTTCCCCAAGTGACTGTTCCTGAGGCCTTTTCGTGGGCATTGTTGCCACCCTTGGCCCCAGGGGACTTTGCGGCTGTTGCCGATCAGGCCAATCACCCTTCGAGCTGGGAAGAGCTGAGGATGGCCTTGACGGCCGAAGCCGGCTTGCGGGCCGCGCCCCAACGAAAGATTGGTTTCCAATGAGGAAGAAGGAAGCTCCTGGGCTCGATCCTACTCGAAGTCACTGAGGTCGAGGGGAAGGGCGATATGGAGCCGAACGACAAAAACACTCCTCAGACAGGATCTAGCCGTGAACCCAAGTGACCTGTAGAACCTGCCCTCGGTGGCCGTCAACGTCGTGTTGTAACACTCAAAACTCCAGGAGCCATCGGGCTTGCGGTGATGCCATCCGCCGCGGTGCTGATTGAAACTATTGCGAGACGCCCATGCCCATTTTTTGCGGGCACGAAAGTCATGACGTTTCTCGGAAAGGCGTTCTTCCATCGAGTTGGGAGTGAGAAAGTCCCGGCACCGGGACCAGCGGGTTTTTGACATTGTGTACCACCTGTATGTGGTGGTAGGCGGGCGATTTCCCGTTTCTCATTGGTTTCCTCAAGTGGCCTCGGAGTTCTTCAACAACCCCTGATAGAGCTCATAATTTTCTTGGTCGAAGCAAACGAACCAGACCTGCTCGACACCGGGGGGTGTCGACTTCACGACTTCCTGGACTGTCTGAATGGCAATCCTGGCTGCCCTGGCTTTCGGGAATCCGTAGACCCCTGTGCTGATATTGGGGAAAGAAACCGACCGAGCACCCTGTTCCCCAGCGAGGTTCAGCGACCGACGGTAGCATTGGGCCAACAGAGCTTCTTCATCCCGCTCGCCCCCAGACCAGATGGGTCCGACAGCGTGAATGACAAATTTCGCTGGAAGCTTCCCGGCGCCGGTGACGACAGCATTGCCAGGTGCGCAGTCTCCCTTCGATTGCCGGATGCGCCGGCATTCCTCAAGGATGGAAGGACCTCCGGAACGATGGATGGCGCCATCCACACCGCCGCCACCCCTCAATTCGGAGTTGGCGGCGTTCACGATGGCATCCACCGGCACCGTTGTGATATCGCCTTGAAGGACTTCAATCTTGACCATGGCGAAGCCTCCTGATCACGGGTTTTACCCCGTAGTGGAGCGGAAAAGGAAGATGATTCATCTCAAACCAGCCCCAGGCCTCAAACTCAAGGTCTTGTCCCTGTTGTGGCATCCGCAGCGACCGATTCTCGACCTTCCAAACAAAGGTCGTCCAGTCATAGAAAGGGCTGGACCAAATGCTTTGAATGGCGTTCTCCCTGGGCCAAGCTGGGGCGCCCTTCCAGAGTTCCATTTCCTCGCTGGCCTCCCTCAAGGCGTTGACCGCGGCCGTTTCCCCTGTATGACGTTTGCCGCCGGGAAAGCTCCACGTGTATTTTCCTGGACCAATCAGCCGCCGGCCCAGCAGAACCCGCTGAACTCCGTTCTCGTCCCTGGTCACGAGCGCCAGTCCGGCACCACGATATTTCGTCACATACAGCTTCATCTCAGTCCACCGCCCAGTCGGCATCCAGGAGTTCCTGGATGGTCTTGAAGTCCGCGATCACGGCATCAGTTTCATGATCCTGAATGGGATATTTGTCGGAGAAACAGGACTGCAAGGTAATATAGCCCCACTGGCCATCATGGTTCTTCATGGAGACGCCTTTTCTACCGACAGCCTCGGCCAGACCAAACACGTCGGCCGGCATGTTGTACAAGATCCGTTCCGTTTCCTTCTGCAGGTCCAAACTCCAGGTGTTCATTCCGAATCCTCCAAGTTCTCAACGACTTGTGCCATGGCACGTATCTTTTCGACCCAAGCCAGACGGAACTCCTTGGGTCGAAGGGCTTCAGCATCTGGTCCCCAACGCAGAACTTCAGACAGGACCTCGTCGTACTTGTGAACCTTCAAGGTCACATCGATCCAGGAGTCTTGGCGTTCGACCTCAAACCAGGAGTCGGTCGCCTCTCGGAACTTGGGGTCAAACCTCTCCTGGGCATAGATGAGGGCACCTTTTCGGTATCGCACCGTGACGGTTTGGTAGGGTTCGGTTGTCTTCAGATCGGCCAGCAGATAGATGCCAAACATCGTCTCGATGCTGGTACGCAGGGTTCGTAAGGTACTGGCGGAAATCTCTTCGGCAGGCTCGTTCTCGTCCACTTCCAGGGACTCAATGCGACTGAGGTTGTATTGGAGAAGATTGCCGTTGACTCCCAGAAGGTACCAGGCTCCGTCGTAGTTCACGACAAAAAGTGGTGTCAAAGAGCAGGGCTTTCTTGGTGGTCTGGGCCGAACCTTAAGCTTCTTTCCTTGATGGATGGCATCAAGGAAGCTGCTCAGGAAGGTCGGGTCAAATCTCCATTGGAACTTGTTCTTGTAGAGGATGTGACCCAAGGTATCCTCGCCGATGTCGAGGCCTTCGACGAGCTGCTTTTCGATCTCGGGTGAGGGAAACGGAAAGAAGGAACGACGGCCGTTGAGACCATGGAGAAACGGCAGGAAGTTGGCTGCTCCCGGCATCTTGCCAAAAGCCTTCTCGTCCAATTGAAGGTCAAGAAAATATCGTCCATTCTCGGTCTTCAACGGAACACTTCGGCTTTCTTGAAGGACGGGAAGGACCTCCTCCCGAAAGAATCGAAGGTGGTGATGGAACTTTCTGTCGTCCCGGGCGACCTTCAGAGGTTCGCCCTCACGAAACCTCTCGGCCCAGCCCTCGTAATGAAACTCGCCTCTCACTTTGAGCTGTTCGATCATCCAAACAATGGATTGTATTGTCGACAATTCTTCCGCCATAGGTACTCCTTACCAGAAACCAAGCCGAACGTAATCCTGCTCATCCTTGGGGAACCGGTCTCCCGGCTTCCAGCCTTCGAGACGCAGGTCAGACTCGATGTGCTGGCGGGCCGCCTTGGCGGCCAGCACACCCCACATCGACTCCACCTCGGCGATTCCAGCCGCATGATGCCGAAATTTCCGATGCCGGGATCCCCAGGGCGGCATTCCGGCAAACTCATCGAGCCACAGATGAACTTGTTCGAAGGATTCTCCGTAGGTCGCTTTCGCCTCTTCACAATGTTTTTTGAAGATCATGGGACCAGTGTAAGCATGGTGCTGTCATCCCGTTTCTGCAATGGAACTCTTTAGCCAGCCGATTCCATCCGCGCCAACAGTTGTTGCAGGACCACCTCTTCTTCTGGGGAGGGAGGACTCTGAATCGGAGCAACCATGGCTTTGACCACCCCGAGCCGGAACCGCATGGCCAGGAGTTCAGCGACCTTGGTCAGAACCTCGGTCCGACAGAAACGCAAGAGGACTTGGACTTCCTCCAGTGTCACCGTGTTGAGCCAGCTCTGCCGTTGTTCTCCGTCCTGCTGCAACAGGGTTTCCGAAACTTGGAGGGCCGTCTCTGACATATCCCTTCGACCCTTGAGCGACAAACTGAACCGCCTGTAGGTACCCAGGGGAAGATCGGACAAGGTGGTTGCGGACTCGATCAGGGCATGCATTCCCAGCCAAGAGGTGAGGAGTTCTCGCGAGATCCAAGGGCCGTCACCCCGATGGACCGAAAACGCCGCCGTCGTAGTCAAGATCAGGCGGAACTTCTCAATTGTCGAAGCGTTCAAGGTGAGAAACAACTGTTCCAACATCTGTTCGACCCGTTCCGGGTCTACACCATCGGCGAACTTTTGATAGAGGTATTGAATAAAGGGATCTGGCTCGTCCTGCAGAACTACGTCAAGGCCGATGATCCCTAGGAACCTGGCATCGTCGGCCAGCTCCAGCAGGTGTTTGATCAGCTCTTGGAGGTTTCGTTTTTCATCCGTAGAAAATACTAAGTCGGTCCTTTCCAATTGGAGGGCTCTCATCATTTTCACGGCTTTCATGTTGTCTGTTCCTTCAGTACCTGTGTCCGCTTCCGGCCAAGGTAAAAGCTCAGAAAATCCCAAAGGGTTGAGGGCGATTGATCACGATGAAGGGAGTATGCGGCCGCGATAATCATAGCATGGCTGAACCGCTCCAATTCGGTTTCGTCTGACCCCGGGCACCTCAGGGTGCCCTCAACTTGTTCAAGGGTTCCTCCATTCCCATGAATCAACACTAGCACCGGCGCTGTCGCACAGTGACGGCACTGGTGTTATGATGAAGATAGTCGCCGTTTTACCCCACTTGCAGGGCGACCCTCTGCTGTTGCGGAGTTCGACACTGCTAAACAGGAGGTCATCCATGATGACCGTCAACTGGCCCCAGGCTATTCCGAAATTCCTCCGGGACAAAGAAAAGATCCAAGCCAGCAAACTGCATTCTCTCGTTACCTTTCCGTCGGTCTATCTCGGGCTCATCATGGTCGGAGGAGGAGGACACCCCTACCTCGGAGCTCTGTTGGATTCCTGGTCCTCGGGTCGATTCACCAGAGCTTGTCCGACCTGCGCCCAAGCCTCGTACGTTCTTGGAGCCGCCGGAAGCCCTTTTTCTGGCAGTGGATGGTTTCAGGCTTGCTGTCCTTCCTGTGGGCTTTTTGAAAAACGGGAAAGTGTCACTCAGTTGGTGATCCATTCGGGGCTAACCAAGTCCTGTGGCCGTCTCGGCGAAAAGCCCATCCTCCAGAATGCCGATCCCATCCTGTTTTCCTTTAGGGATGGTGCCGTCGCCACGGGTGCCAGGACTGAGATTCGGCTCGAAGTGCCTGATTGGGAGGAGTTTCTTCAGAAGGAATACCCAGGACTTCTGGTGGCCGACGGAGGGCTCGGCTAGTTCGCGGGGTCGGTTTTTAGTAAGGCTGTTTTCACCCCTAGATATTCCCTCTTTGTCCAACCAAGGAGGTGAATATGGACTCTCAACCCAAACAACCCCAGGGGCTCATGCCCCTGGGGTTAGGTCTGTTGCTTTGGGGAACGTCAGCACTGCTGACTTTGGCGTTGTTCTGGGGTCTTTCTGGTGTCGAGTGGTGGATGAAGGCCATCGCCGCCGCGTGGGCTGTCGGCTTGGAAGGAACCAAGATTCTGTCCTGGCGGCTCGGCGGCCGATACCGATGGCTCGCAGGGGCTCTTGTTGCGGTAACATTGTTCAGCGTCTGGGGTCTCGCGGTTGGGTCGGTCGAGGGTCAGATTCAGAAGAATGAGACCGTTCGAAGCGAATCGACCAACGCCTATCGGGATGCAAGGCGGTCCATCGATGATCTCCAAGCCCAGATCGGTGCTTTGGTCACTCGGCTGACAAGAATACCTGACGATTTCGTCACAGCGACGAATCAGCTCAACCAAGAAATCCAGCGGCTCCGGGATCGTCTTGAGGCTAAACAGGAAGAACTATCGACAGGCTTGTCCGTTGGCGCCCTCGATGAAAGTTCGACTGACCCATTCTCTGTCCTTGCGGCTGCCCTGGGCTGGCCACGGAGGTCGGTGGTGATTTTCATCCTGATGATGGTTGCGCTCCTGACGGAGATTTCGGCGTTTGCCATGGTCGGCTATCGGCCTATGGAGCACTCCTCGAGTCAGCCAGTCACCACACTAAGTCCGTCGGCACCAACGGAAGAGGACTACCTTCGAGTTGCCCTCGACCATCCCAATGCACCAAGACTCTTGGGGCGACTCGAGGTTGCCCGACGACTGGGTATCCATGAGAACCAGGCTCGGAATCTCCTTCAGGGGTTAATTGACACCGGCCGTGTCAAACGTAGTGCCAAGTCTTTCGAGGCGTTGATTACAGATCCACCTAAACGGCACCCAAAGCCTCCAGCAGCCTCCTAACGTAGGTGTAACCGACGTTGGGAACCCTGCCGGCTTCAAACCTTGCCAATGACGGTTGGGTGGTCCCAACCTTCTTGGCCAACTCGCTCTGACTCAATCCTCTCGCCTTCCTCATGTCCCTGATTTCCTGGGCGACGACCTCGATCCGCCGTTGATCTTCCATCTGCCTCAAGATGTGGGTGTCTATCCGGATCTCTTGTATACCCACATTGTCCAATAACCAGCTCCATCGGTCCATTCGTCCCTCCTGAGTCGTCTTTCATACCAAGCCTGGTATGAAATCTAGACCCTCTATGGATTTGTTCCTGGCGGAGGAAAATTGGATTGGAAATCCACAAGCCTAGATATTCCTCCCCTGAAACCACCCCAAGGAGGAATCCATGACCTATGACCTGGTCTGCGAGCGTCGGGCACCCGATGCCAAGATCACCAATCCCAGCGACGTGTTCCCGTTGATCAAGCGGTATTCGACTAAGAAACAGGAGCACTTTCTTGTCATTACCCTGAGTGCTGCCTCCGTGGCAATTCGAGTCCATTTGACATCGATTGGACTGCTCAACCGAACGCTTATCCACCCGCGAGAGGTCTTCGTCCGGGCGATCAAAGACAATGCCGCCAGCGTCATCCTGGCGCACAACCATCCCTCAGGAAACGTTGAACCCTCCCGGGAAGACCGGGAAGCTACCCAACGATTGGTTAAGGCCGGTGCCCTTTTAGGCATCGAAGTCCTCGACCACCTAATCATTGGGAAATCGGGGTTCTACAGCTTCCGAGAGTCGGGAGACATGCCCTTGAACATCGCTCTTTCCTAAGGAGGAACCATGGAAGAGATTCTTAAATCCCGAGTGCCACCGGAGACGGTCACTCGAAAAACCGTCGAGGACTACCTGAAGACCCAGGGCCTCGACCAGCTCACCCCAGAGGAGGTAACCCGTTTAGCGACCTTCGCTACCCGGCTGCAACTCAACCCTTTCCTGAGGGAGTTGCATGTTTTGACAAACACGGTGAATGGCGAACGCCGTCACGTGGCCGTTGTGGGCTATGAGGTTTACCTCAAGAAGGCTGAAAAGACCGGGAAGCTCGACGGTTGGAAGTCCTGGACCGTCGGGGAAGGCGAAGACCTCAAGGCAGTCCTCGAAATCTACCGACATGATTGGGGCCACCCATTTGTCCACGAGGTTCATTTTGGAGAAGCCGTCCAACGGGACCCTGCAGGCGAACCGACTTCGTTTTGGATGCGAATGCCCAAGTTCCAGCTTCGAAAGGTCTGCATCAGCCAAGGGTTCAGGCTCTGCTTCCCCGAGGACCTGGGCGGCATTCCTTATGAACCGGCAGAGCTGTCGCTGGATGAACCGTTGGCACGAGAAACTGCCTCAAAACCGACCGCCCCGGTGGTGCCGCAGACCGGACCTCGGAATGCGTTCGCGGAATTGAATGACTACCTCACGAACAATGCCGCGGCCTTCACACCCAAGCATCTGAGGTGGATCCAGGAACAACTGGAGAGGACTCCCACGTTGGACAAAGCCAAGGCGATGCTCGGGTATTCGAGAAAAGTGGTCATGCAGGGTGGTGATCCACCCGAGCCCGTCCGCAGTCCTCGTACCTATGGGAGTCGTGGTTCACGGCGGCCAGACCTCGTACCCGAACCGACCTTTTGAAGGAGAAGCTCATGAACGCACTCGTTGAACAGCCGGTGCTGCCGGCGTTCCTCCACGGCCAGCCTCCTGAGGAGACCGACGAAGGATTCCGAATCGATGACGACCGTAAGGCCGCCTGGGCCGCGACCAAGATCCTGACGGCACGGCGCCGGATCGCCAACCGGATCAGCCTGGCCGATGCCTACCAGAGCCGAATCATGGACTGGCTCACCCGGGCCAATCAAGCTGACCAGCAATCGCTGGCCTACCTGGAGGCGTCACTCCGACCTTGGGTAGAACAAGCGATTTCCCAGATGGGACGGGCAAGAAGCCTATCCCTCCCGGGTGCCAAGGTCGGTCTGAGGAAGAAACCCGACCGGGTGGAGATCCTCGATGTAGATCAGGCTCTCGCCTTCTGCCTCGAACATTTGGAAGAGGTCGTCGTCACCAAACGAGACCTCGCCAAGACTGAACTCAAAAGACACCTCGTGGAAGGTGCGCGTATTCCCGGGGCTCAACTGGTCCTCGGATCTGACGAACTGACCGTCACGGAAGACGGCAAAGGAGAATGGACATGATCGACCTCAACAGCGTCCTCTTGGAGGGCATCGTTCAGAACATCAAAGCCAAGCGCGACAAGAGCGGATACTGGGTGGAGATGCGCAATCGTCGAAACAGGGGTGGTGATACCGATTCGGCGTCCCACCGGTTCCGGGTAGAAGTGCGGGAGAACCTTCGTGGGTGTCCTCCGGCTGCGTTTACCATCGGTCAGCGGATCCGGGTGGTCGGTTCCCTTCGTCGGGAGAGCCGTCTCGGGCCCTTCATCGTCGCCGAGCACGTCGAGTTCAAAGGACCGACGGGAGTCACGATTTGAGTATTCGACCTGATCCGCCCCCGAATCCGCTCCCGTTCCTCATCATTGCAATCTCGACGGCCATCGTCGGCTGGGTCCTGGAGCGAGTGTTCGGTCACAAGGACGAATAGCCTGGTCCGGCCTCAGGACCAAAGAGGGTTAGCCCTCTTTTTTCCCTACCCTTCAAAGGCCATTCCAAGTCATGTTACCCTGGTCTCATGATCCTTCGTACGACCCAGAAAGTCCGAGACCTATTGGGCATCCACCTCGATTCAGCCGAGCCGGTCCTCCCCGAACCTCAGTTCTTAGTCGAATGGTACGTTAACCACATTGAGGTCGACCGGAAAAAGTACTACGTCTTCACCGAGGCCACGACCTTATTCACCGACATCCGATCGAGCCGCGGAATCACGACGCCAATTGCCTTTGAACGTCTGGCGACCGACGTCCTTTTTGACATCTTCAAGTTCCACGGGCGATTCCTCGACCTAAAGATTTTTGAGACCATCGCCACTACGGTTACGGTTCACAAGACCAACAACCGGAGGATCACAACGTCGATGAACGAGTTGGTACGCTTTGCCCAGCTTCGAGGCAACGACGACCGAGACTTCGACTATATCAATGGAGTGATCCTTGGGTACCTCGACTACGACAAACCCCGGGAACGCCTGGAAAAGGCAATTGAGCAAGCAAGAATAGGACAGTATGAACAACGAAATTGTTGAGATCTCGAGGTAGCCTAGGCATACGACAGAATTTCGTCCCTGACGTAGTGCAACCGAATCCGTTGGGGTGGATGATCGTCGAAGTGGCACGCAACGGCATCACGCACGTTTGCATGGAGCTCTTCGACCGTCTCGGCCTGCGTATGGATCGATTCCCCGACTGCCCGAGCACGATAACCGCCCGTCACGTCGTCTTCGACAATGAAAACCAGTTCTTTCATCGGGAGCCCCTTAATGAAGAATACACAGATTGGGCTGAGGGGACTACCCTAGGCTCGTGATCAGCGACGCTCCTTCAACCACAAATCCAGGCATCATCTGACCGCAATCATTAGCTTTCATCCTCAAGTAACCTGTCCAAAATTTCATCAGTCAGCCCCTTTGACTCCGCCTCCCGACCCGTTTCAGCTAACAGATGCCGCAAACGATTCGCGGGAGTGAAATCAACTGATGTCGACGGCAATGGTTCATGGCTAGACAGCACCGCGACCGGCTTTCCGTACTTCGTGATAACAACAGGCGCCCCCTTCTGAACCTGCTCGATGGGAACCTCTAGGCGAGCCTTGGCTTCGGTAATCGTGACCGTCATGACATTCTCCACGGAACCCCTTCCTTCTACTTCCAGTCCTCCAACTTAAGGCGCGGGATTCGACTGAACTCGTCCGTATTGTTGGTTACCAGAACCAAGTCACGAGCCAAGGCCTGGGCAGCAATCAACATGTCGTAGGGTCCGATGAGCTTTCCCCTAAGCTTCAGGTCAGACCTCAGCTTCCCGAACTCTTCGGCGTCGTCATCATTGAAATCAAGGATGGCGAAGGGTGCCAGGAACTCGATGAGCGCGATTCGGTTCTTCTCGATATGCTGGCTACTGTAGACACCAAACTGCATTTCCGCTACAGAAATGCTGGACAGGTGTACCCCGTCATCGATGGCGCTTCGTAGCCGGCCGAGCACATGCTCGGCCTTCTTGTTTTTGAGGAAGATACAGGTATTGGTATCGAGCAGATACATCAGAATTCTTCCCGCTCTTGCATCGGGGGTTGATGGCGGCCTTCCGCCATGAAATCATCCGTGAATCCGTTCAGTCCATTGAGAAAGGTTTCCCAAACGCGGTCCTTCGGGAAAAGAATAACAGAGTCCCCGACCTTTTGGATGAAAACGTCAGTTCCCTTAAAATTGAACTCTTTGGGCAATCGGACCGCTTGGCTCCGACCGTTGACGAAGAGCTTGGCTGTTTGCATTCGAGCCTCCAAGATTGAGTATACACCATGATATATACCAAAACAACCAAACGCCGGTTCACCACCGGGTTCGTGCCTCATGACCAAAAGAGGTGGCGCCCCGCTTTTTTTGGCTTTCCCAAATGCCCTCCATCTGAGTGCCCCAGTGACTTAACGCCTTTGAGCCACTATACTTTGTCCATGTCCACGGACGTTCTGACCGATCCTGTCATCCTCAGCTACAAATCGGCACTTGAGTCGACTCTCGGTGTACGACTGAAGGAGCTTTGGCTTTTTGGATCCAGGGCCCGAGGTGACTTCCACGAGAATTCCGACTATGACATGATCGTCGTTGCTGAAGGGTCGATGAAAGAACTTCGAGCGACTGTCTCCGATGCAGGCTACCTGATCCTGGATCGTTTTGAGGAGTTGATTGGCAACGTGGTCTATACGCCAGAACTCTGGGAGAGAAGCAAGCGAGGACCTCTCGGACTGAACGTCCTCACGCACGGAGTCCGAATCGCATGAAGCTCACAGCACAGCAGCAGGATGAATCAAAGGCCCTCTGGAGCCTGGTTCAGGAAAAACGTCATGCGGCTGAAACATTGATGACCGCAGGCCTGTTCGGAGACTGCCTTTCCCGGTGCTATTACTCAGCATTCCACGCTGTTACCCTGCTCTTCTTCCTGCAGGGGACAACTTTCAGCACCCACAAACAAATCCTGGGCCAGTTCAACAAGGTTTTTGTACACAGTGGTGCGTTCCCAAACGAAGTGGCCCGGAAACTCGAAGCATTGTTTGATGCTCGACAGTCAGGAGACTACGACCATCACGTGACCTTTGATCAGGACGAAGCAAATGAGGGGCTCGCTTCTCTCGATTTCATTCTGGCCACCATTCAAACTTACATCGCTGACAAGTATTCTATACATCTCTAATATCTCTATTATCAACGACAAGATCCTCCCTAGGGATCTTCGCGCTCGAGAGACTCCCCCCTTAGGCGCAAACACCCGTTCACCACCGATTTTCGCCGTTTTCCCTGTCAACACTGGTGTCAACACTTTGGGGTTGCTTTTCTGGGCTTTTCGGGCTAGTTTTCTTCTTGTGACAGCATCATAAAGCTTTACCTAGTAACGTCTTATGATTCATATCAAGAAGCGTGCCAAAATCGTGTTTGCCCGTCTGGGGGACTAGGGGTCGGCGGTTCAAATCCGCCTAGCCCGACTGTAATTGAAAGCCGATCCGCGAGGGTCGGCTTTTTTTATTGGACTCAACAACTCGGAGGCGCTCATGCACGATTGTGCATGCTATTGATGGAAATCGGGTCGCTGGTTTATTCTATGCACGAACATGCACGGAGGTGCCAATGATCATTCCTGATACAGGTGTTTTGGGTCAATCCATCCGCAATGCCAGGGCCGTCCAAGGGCTCAGTCAAGCGGCACTCAGTGAAATCGCTCTGGTCTCAACACACTTTTTGTCGGATTTGGAAAGAGGTAAGCCTACCGTGGAGGTGGGAAAAGTTCTGAAGGTGCTGCAGACCCTGGGACTCGAGGTCTACGTCGTTCCAAGAGGAGCGAAGTATGACTGAACGACCTCGGTTATCGGTACAATTCCGAAACCGTCGAGTCGGGACGCTGACCCCCATCGATGGGGGACGGATCGCTTTTTCCTACGCTCAGGAATGGACCAATTCATCCAACGCCTTTCCAGTCTCCCTTAGTTTACCGCTCAAGGGGGGCTGGGTGCCAGGCACGTCCGACCACCGCTGGTTCGCGAATCTTCTGCCAGAGGCAGAAACCCGCGAGGCCTTGGCCCGTGAGCTTCGGGTAGCCCAAGACAATGATTACCTTCTCTTGGAAAAGGTTGGGCAGGAGGTGGCCGGAGCACTCAGTATTGTTCCCGAGGACGATCAGGGGCACCCCCCACCCGAACCATCCATCCGATGGTTCTCTGACGATGAGATCCAGGCCAAGGTTGGGGCCACGAACCCGGGGGAGCGGATCATGGTCGAGGGCCGCATCCGGTTGTCGCTGGCGGGTGCGCAGACGAAGTGGGCTGTACGGGTTGGACCCGACGGCCAGATCGGCCTACCCCAGGGTACTTTACCAAGCACTCATATTTTGAAGTTCTCAGGACAGCGGGTTGCCCATTTGGCGCACAACGAGGCGTTTACAACCTTTCTTGCCGCAAAGCTGGAGCTGGATGCAGTGGAAGTCCGCGCCTGTGAGGGTTTTTCCCTGGTCACACGGTACGATCGTGTGACCGATGGGGGGGGCAGCACCATCCGGCTCCACCAGGAGGACTTCTGCCAAGCGTTGGGGCTTCCGTCTGCTGCGAAATATGAGGGGGCTGTCCGCGAGGTTGATCTGGGCCGATGTGTAGACTTGCTCCGCCGGGAGAGCAGCCTCCCTGCCCAGGACATCACCAGGCTGGTGCGCTGGCAACTGTGCAATCTTCTTTTGGGAAACAGTGATGGTCACGCGAAGAATCTGTCGATTTTGTACGGTTCGGAGGGCATACGGCTGTCCCCTTTTTACGATTTGGTTTGCACGAGGGCCTATCCCTCCGTCGACAGAAGCCTCGGGCTCTCCATCGGCGGCCAAAGCGACCCCGGTCAAGTCAGGCGCATCGACCTTGAAGCACTGGCGCACCGTTGTCAAATCAGGCCGACCTTGGTACTCAGGGAACTCGACCGTCTGGTCACCAACCTCAAAAAAAACCTCGGTGGTTGGATGGAAGAATACGCCAGGGATAGGGGCTCGTCACCGGCCCTTGAAATGGTTGCCAAAGTAGTCAAGGCTCAGGTCCGAAGGACGCAGACGGCTTGTCTGGAGGACTAGGGGTCGGCTTTTTTATCTGTACCCCCCTCACGCCGACAACACATGAAAGAGCTCTTCCTTCGTGAATGGTTTAGCCAGCCGCCACAGGCCATCAGCTTTGGCGGCCACGTGTCCGGGTATGGCGTCGAAAAACCCGCTCATCAGAATAATCTGTCCTTGAGCCCCTAAGACCCGCAGCCGTTCAGCCGTCGCCAGCCCCCCCATTCCACCGGGAATCTGATTGTCCAAAAGATAGGCACCGATCTGCTGTCCCTTCTGCAGGGTCAGCTGATACGCCTGCAACGCTTCCTGGCCGCTTTTCACACGAATCACCTCAAAACCAATGGCCACCAGCATTTGCCCGACAGCATCGAGAATGTCCTCGTTGTCATCCATCACCAGGGCTGTACCAGAACCGTGAAAGGTGTCTTTGTCTCCCACGGTATGCTGAACAAAAACTCCACCGGTAGAAGCAGGTAGACAGAGGGAAAACGTGGTTCCCTGTCCCTCGATGGAACAAACATCAATCGAACCGCCATGTTGCCGGACAATGGAAAAAACGATGGCCAGGCCCAAGCCGGAACCTTCGGACTTAGTCGTGAAAAAGGGGTCGAAAATACGACCCAGAATTTCGGGGGGAATCGGGGGTCCCTGGTTGGTGATTTTGATCTCAACACACTTTCCCAGCTTGACAACATTGGAGGCATAAAGAGTCACCTCACCGCCTTCGGGTGACGCCTGACGGGCATTGATCAACAGGTTGTTAATCGCTTGGCCGATCTGACCGACATCGCATTCGCACGTCCAAAGGTCTTCGTCCACCTCAAGCCGCGAGGTGAGGTCGGAGCCAATCAAGGCAAAATCCGACCACTCCCTCAAAAAAAGGACCAAGGGCAATGGGAGACCGCACCGGTACACCACCTTTGGAAAAAGTGAGCAGCCGTCGTGTCAATTCTCTTCCTTGGAAAAAGATCGGGGGGGTTTTGTCCAGCCGCTCCAGGGCACCCTCCAGGCGGCCAGACTGCAAGTGCAGCCGGGCCAACTCGGTATTGGTCATCAATCCGGCCATCAAGTTATTGAAATCATGGGCTATTCCACCGGCCAGGACTCCCAGTGACTCTACCCTTTGATTCTTGAGAAGTTCCGCTTCCATCCGTTTGCGGTCGGTGACATCCTCGATGGCAAGAAGGATCATACGTTCCTTACCCTGCCGTCGTTTCACCTGCCGCGCGTTGAGCAGCATGGTTCTGCGTCCTATGTTGGAAAAATCATGGACGACTTCATAATCGTTGAAGGTGGTGGCCTGCAACAAAAGGATGTCCAGCAATTCCCTCAGTTTCGGAATATTCCACTGCCCGTTGCCCAGGTCAAAAATCAGCTGGCCAATGGTTTCTTCGGGTTTGACATGAAAGACCTCGTAGAACGCCCGGCTGGCGGCGACGATCCGCAGATCATGATCCAAGACAATGAGGGGTTCTCGTATGGTGTCGATGATGCTCTGGGCAAACTCCCGGGCATCGTCCTCGGCAATTTTGAGCACGGCCAAAGCCTGCCGGTCGGTAATGTCTTCTATCGCCAGCAGAATGATCTGCTTTTTCCCCAGCGCACGTTTGATCTGTCGGGCGTTCAAGAGCATCACCCGCAGCCCAATACCCGAAAAGTTGTGCACCACCTCATAATCTTTGAAACTGGTATGCTGGGGTAGAATGGTTTCTAACAGTTCCCTTAGTTTGGGAATATCCCACTGGCGGTTGCCCAGATCATAGATCAAATGGCCAATCGTCTCTCGGGGCTTCACCTGGAAGACCTCATAGAAGGCGCGGCTGACGGAAAGGACACGCAGGTCCTGATCAAGGACGACCAGGGGCTCGCGCACGGCATCGATGAGGTTCTCCAAGAATTCCTTGGTCCTGATGGCGGGACCGGAAATGGGCATGCGCATTACCTCTTGTTCTGAGGGTCCGCCTATTCCCAGCAGAAGGCAAGGATTACGTTAAAACATCTGCCAGAGTTGCGTTTGCGAAGCAACAGGACCCGGCGTTGCCAGGGCATGGTCCATCAGTATGGACAGATAGGTATCCTGAAGCGCATCCCGCAACGGGTAGAAATCGACACCCCGGCTTACGAATTCCCCCATCCGAAGCAGACAGCTTGCTATGGCCAGTTCGTCGTCGTTGAGCCTTGCCTTGGGCAGGGGACTCTCATACAGGGTCACTTCGCCCAGCATCATGCCCTGGTGCGCCCATTCCTGGTTGTTGTACACGCCCCGATCGATCCGTTCGAGGGTTTGGACCACCGGGGTGTTGTCCGCTCGCAGGTAACGGATGCTCAGGTCATCGATTTCCCCCCGGGTTCCCTGAATGGTCAGCTGGCGGGTCCGGATGCTCGAGTGGTACTGAATTCCCGAAAAGTCGTGAAACGCGGTTTTGCCGTTGCCAAACACAAAGGTCACCCGGTGACGTTCGGCTTCTACCAGGGTTCCCGAGCGGTCCGGCCCCTGCCTCGAGGAGGTGTTGACCACCGGAAAACGGTAAACCTGACCACTCACCG
>JAIFLN010000171.1 GCA_020049045.1 Spirochaetota bacterium
ATGGATTCCGGGTCTTCATTTGAATGAGGTAATCCTCATACGTGAGCACCCATTCGCTTTCTGACATCTTTTACCCCTATTCAAGAGCTATGATTGGCGACCAAATCAATTGACATTGGCTAAACTTCTGACACCCGACTCAGGAACACTACCGGCCGTTGTGGACGTTACCATCCATATGAGCACAGACTCTGAGCAAATATCACATGACGGTTTGTATCCCATTGTAGCTTGATGAACTTGATGAGCCAAATCATCTATATAGTGATACACTATGCTACAATAGGAAACAGCATGATAAGGGACTGAAAATCCACGTGTCACCAGTTCGATTCTGGTCGGTGGCAAAGACGGGAAGTCCTTATCTGATGGGGACTTCCCGTTTCTTTTTTTCCACCAGCACTTCCAATAACCATAATCAGCCAGAGTGAATTTTTTCTTGGTGTTTCTTCACATCAGAACCGATAATGTCGATATGAAACACATGTGTCGCTTCACCTTAGCGCTGTTGCTGGTGGTGGCTACCAACCTTCCAGCTCAGACCTCGAATCGTTGGGACCTTTTTCAGACCCTGGATTGGGAGGGACGGCTGGCCTTCTTAGGCAATCAGGATCCCAACTCACTGGATGAGGCCTTTCTTAGGCAGGCTTTGGATCTGACCGATTCTTCCCGCATTGAATCAGGCCCGGATAACGAAGTCGCTGTCAAAAAAGCCCTGGCTGTCCAACTGATCAGAAAGCTGGCTGATCGCCCTGTACCAGCGTCGGCTTCTGCCATTGCCCGGATACCGGTGCAGTATAAAGACCCGGTTCTCAGGGGAGAATCCTGGCTGGCTCTGGCCAAACTGGGAGACAAAACAGCCGTTCCCACCTTGATCCGGAATCTCAACAGCCTCAATGACAGCGGGCAGCGGGGCCGGGGAGAAGAAATCCAGGCTACCTATATTTTGCAGGCTCTGGGAATCTTGAAAGCACCTGAGGCTTTTCATGCAGTGGTTTCGGCGGCACTGGGCTGGTATACCCCCGCCAGCCAGGTCCGACCGCTGGCTAAAAAAACCCTCCCTCTCCTGGTTGCAGACTATGAAGCCACTTTGTTGGACCTACTCAACCGTGAAGATGACCTCACCCTGCGGGAAGGCTTGTTCCAAGTCGTGGTTGATCAGGGAGATGCGGCTTTCACAGCCCAGGCAGCTGCGTCCATCCTTGGAACCCTTGTAAGACTTCAAGCCCGTGATAAGGCTGATCAGGACCGGACCGAACGGCTGATTCTCAGCACTCTCCTCGAGGCTCAGAAGGCTCCTTCTCCGCCGGCAACATTGGTTGCACCCCTGAAGGTTCTCTTGATCCGCAACAACAACTTCCAAGAAATGGTACAATCTGTTCAGCTGTTGGGAAAAATCAACGATCCGGCAGCCCTCAATCTGTTGTCGGTAACGCTGGGCCGTTACAACGCCCAACAGAAAGCAGGAACCAACCAGCCAGCCGATTTGGCGCTCGTCCAAAAGCTCTTTCTCGCCCTCGCTGCCACAGGAAAAAAAGAAGCCAGGACACCCCTCGATGAGGCTCGTTTCAGCGACTACACCCCGGCACTCGCCCGCGAGGCGGCAGAAGCGCTGGCGAAGCTGCCTGTTGAATAGCACGCACCAAGCACCAGTGTTTCCCGGTTTGGGGGGGGCCCTGGTGCTGCTTTTTGTGGCATTGCTTGCCCAGGTCGGGGCGTCTTTCGCATGGGCACAGCTCTGGAAAGGTTCTCTTGATCTGACGCTCCTGGCTGGGCTTTCCAACCTTACCGCTCTTTCGGCCGTGGCAGCGTTTGGGTTCTGGTACTCAAAGGAGCCCCCCCGTTGGAAATTTCCTGCTGACTTGACGGCACCTTCTTGGTTCTGGACGGGGTTGGTGCTCAGTGCCGCTGGCGGTACCGTGGTTCTAGGGGAACTGGCCAACCTGACGACCTGGATGGTCCCGTTGCCCTCTGAGCTGGCCGCGCTGTTCAACCGCCTGACCGAAGGCAACCCTCTGATTTCTCTGTTTACTTTGGCTGTCGTCGCTCCGCTGACCGAAGAAACCTTGTTCCGAGGTCTGCTATTACGGGGATTTTCCCGCCGTTATGGGGTCTGGCCGGCTTTGCTGCTGTCGAGTGCCCTGTTCGCGCTGTTCCATCTGAACCTCTGGCAGGCTTTGGCTGCCTTCCTTGCCGGGCTCTATCTGGGGTGGGTTTTTCTTTCAACGAGGTCGCTTCTGGCACCCATTCTGGTCCATGCCCTTTTCAATGGACTTCCTGTTATTCTCACGGCATCGGGCCTTCAGGTAACAGGGTACAATACTCCGACAACCCCGGGGGTGGCGGACTTCCAACCCCTCTGGTGGCTCTGCCTTGGTTCAGGGATTCTGGCTCTTGGTCTGGTACTGACCAAAAGATGGTCACCGTTGTCCCCCCGACTGGTTTCTGATACAGTGGCATCATGAGCGATGCCCAGCTGTACAAGCTTCCCCAGGGCACCGAACGGCTGGTTCTCGATGAGGCCTTCCGACGTCAGGTTCTCACCCACCGGGTGCAGAACCTCTTCACCTCCTGGGGCTATCAACCGGTACAAACCCCTGTTTTCGACTTTTATGAATTGTACTCGCCCTTTCTCGGAACCAAGGCCGACAGTGTCTATCGCCTGGTAGACCGGGAAGGAGACCTTCTGGTTTTGCGGTCGGACATCACCCTGTTTCTGGCCCGTTCCATGGGTGTGGTTTTGACAGATGGCCATCAGCCCTTAAGGGTCTGTTATGCCGACACGATTCTTCGGCACCAGGATCTGGAAGACATTTCCGCCAACGAGTTCTACCAGATCGGAGCTGAGTTCATCGGTTCGAAAGGCCCCGAGGGCGATCTGGAGCTCCTTCTCCTCCTTGATGACCTGCTCAACCTCTTTGGTCTTCCCGAAGCCCGTATCCACCTAGGAAGCCGAGCCTTGTTTGACGCCGCTTTTGAAGACCTGCCCCTGGCGAAACGACAGCCACTCCTGGAAGCGGTTGCCTTACGGCGATGGTCAGTCGTCGGCCCCCAGTCTTCGCTCTTCGCTTACCAGGGTGACTCTGCCGGTGCCCGGAAGCTTCTGGACTCTCTACCCAAACTCAGTCCGGCGGCTACAGCGCTTTCTGATCTGATTGTCCGCACCGAGGCCCTCGAAGCCCTCGGTCTCAATCAACGTTTTGTGATCGATCTCAGCGAGGTGGGCCGGCAGGATTACTATACAGGTCTGGTCTTTCAAGTCTATCAACCTGGTCTGGGCGATGCCCTGGCTTCGGGCGGACGTTACGATCAGCTGCTGGCCCGGTTTGGCCTCGATTCGCCGTCGGTGGGTTTCAGTCTCCATCTGGGCAAGGTCGAGCACTTGGTCGATCTCGGTCAGTTGGCCGCCCCCTCTGCCGCCCAGAAAGCCCCAGGGGCCACCTTGGGCGAACGAGTGAAAAACGCTCGAAGCCTTCGCGCGGAAGGCAGGAATGTCACCTTATGAACACGGATAAAACCCAGCCCGAGCCTTTGACTCTCGCGCTGCCAAAAGGGCGGTTGTTCGACCAGGTGCAGGAACATTTCGGAGCCAGGGGACTGAAGTTTGACTTCACCGACCGCAAACTGACGGCCCTGGACCAGACAGGCCTTCTCAAAATCATTCTGGTAAAGAATGCCGACCTTCCCACCTACGTGCATCACGGCATCGCGGGTCTGGGAATCTGCGGTGACGATGTCGTCTATGAATCGGGTCACGAGTTCACTCACCTGCTGCCACTGGCCTTCGGTGGTACCAAGATGGCGTTGGCGGCGCGCAAAGACCACGTCCGCGACGATCCGCCAGGACATTTGACCATCGCCACCAAATTCACAAAGTTCACCCGAGATTACTTTCATGGCCTGGGAATTCCGGTCAAAATCATCCGCCTGGACGGCTCGGTCGAATTGGCTCCCGTCCTGGGCTTGGCTCCTTACATCGTTGATCTGGTGGAAACCGGTTCGACTCTCAAAGCCAACGGTCTGGCGGTCCTTGAAACTTTGAAGACCATTGGGGTCAACCTTTTTGCCAATACGGCGTACTATAAGTTGCGCTATCAAGAGATCGGCCGGCTGGTCGATACTTTGAGGAAACCATGAGCCAAGCCACCATCGAACGTCAGACGAAAGAAACGCAAATCCGATTGTCCCTCGATCTCGACAGGAAAGATGCGCCGAAGATCAGTACGGGGGTTCCTTTCTTCGACCATATGCTCACCGCCTTTTCGTTTCATGGCGGGTTTTATCTCGAAGTCGTTGCTACAGGGGATCTCGAAGTGGACGCCCACCACCTGGTCGAGGATACGGGACTGGTTCTAGGGGATGCCTTCAAGAAAGTGCAGGAACTTCGCGGTGGCGTACTGCGCTACGGACACAGCATCATTCCTATGGACGAAGCGCTCTCAGAAGTCGTTATCGATGCTTGCGGTCGTCCTTTTTGGGTCTTCACCGCTGCGTTTCCTCAAACCCATGCCGGTGACTTCGATTTGAGTCTGATCCGGGAGTTTCTGATCGCGTTTACCAACCGGGCTCAGGTCAACCTTCATGCCCATTGCCGCTATGGGGCCAATGGTCACCATATGGCGGAGTCTCTGTTCAAAGCCCTGGGCAAAGCCTTGGCGCAGGCCTACACTTCCAAGGACGGGGGGTCAGCCTCCATGTCAACCAAGGGAGTGATTTGAGGGACTGGTCATGAATAAAAGCGACACAGACCGGGTTCTCCGGTCGATGCCCCCGGAAGGTTTCCTTAAGATAACCCGCCCCCCTTCTCCCGATTTGAGCTCGGAACAAAAGGTTCAGCTGATCCGCAAGGGCAATGAACTTTTCGGCAGGGGCGAATGGGAGCAGGCAAAGAAGATCTTCGTGGCCACCCGGTATTCCGATGGGATGATCCGCCTGGGAGATCAGTTTGCCAAACAGCGGGATTACCTTTCTGCCTTTCAAATGTATAAAATGGCTCCAGCCCCCGACCGCGCTGAGGCCATGATCCTCAAACTGACTGCAGTTCTGAAGAACTGGCTCAAGGAGTAGTACCATGGCCGGTTTTGTCAACGACCAAAATGATCTTGAACTTGACCACCCACACCAGGCTCCAGACCTACCGGAAGGGGATGACCCGATCACCGAGCTTTCCAAAAAAGGGTACAACTACCTCAAGGAAGGAGTGCTGGAGGAAGCACAAACAGCCTTTCTCGAAATGCTCGAACTGGAACCTAAGAACAACTATGCCCTTGTCGGGCTGGGAGATGTTTGCCGTAAACGGGGAGAATTCGAAAGGGCCACCGGTTACTATCAGGAATGTCTGCGCCAGCACCCCACCAACAACTATGCCCTTTTCGGGCTGGCCGATTCTTATAAAGCGCTGGGACTGTTTCATCGGGCTTTGGATATTTGGGAAGAATACCTGCGGCAAGACGGCGACAATATCACCGTCTTGACCCGGGTTGCCGATGCTTACCGAAAAGTCCGCAGCTTCAGCCGCTCCAAAGAAACCTACCTGCGTGTTTTGGAAAAAGAACCTGGCAATGCGTATGCTCTGATTGGTCTGGGGCATCTTTACTACGATTTCAAAGACTACCGGGAAGCCTTGCGCTCCTGGGAAAAAATGTACGCCCGCAACCCTGAAGGTGCCGATATCCGCGTCCTGACCTCGTTGGGCAACTGCCATCGAAAACTCAAGTCCTACAGTGATGGAGTACCGTATTTCGAGAAGGTTCTGACCGCACACCCCGACAATTTTTACGCTCTTTTTGGACTGGCCGACTGCTACCGGGGCATGAACCGCAGTTTGGAATCACTGGACTATTGGAACCGCATCCTCGCCTTTGATCCGAACAACAAAGTGATCTTGACGCGTGCCGGCGATGCTTTACGCAGTCTGGACCGGTACGATGAAGCCGAAACCTCGTACCGAAAAGCACTCGACATTGAGTTCGACCTCTATGCAGTCCTTGGGCTGGCTTTGATTCATAAGGCCCGGGCCCATTATGAGGAAGCCATCAAAGCACTGCAAGGAATCCTTCGCAATGACGCCAATAATCCCCGGATTTACCAAGAGATCGCTGAATGCCACCTCCATTTGAAACAGAAGGACGAGGCAGTAAAAATTCTTGCAGCATTTCAACGACGGGGGATGAAAAACTCCCAAATCAACGAAATGATGAACCGTCTGAGGTGAGAGTTCTCCGCAGAGGACTCCTGCTCCTCGTGCTATTAGCTGTCGGCGCAGCTGTGGCAGCCCAAACGGTGGCGGGGACCTCCCCCCGAGCCTTTTCACCCGATGCGGTTTTCAGAGCTTTTGAAAGAGCCTTTCCGGAGTCAGTAGCCCTCCGCAATCCGCTGGAAGGGCCGACAGTGGTGGTGGGAGGCAAGTCTTTCTCCTGGGCCGAGGGCCGAATTCTCCCTTATGAGTCGCGAAGGGACTGGGCAGCTTATTCTCCCCAGCCCTTTTATGAGTATCCAAAAGAGGCTTCTGATGTCGCAGGATGGCCTAAAGAACGACTAGCTCAAGCCGAGCAGAGACTGGCAGACCGTGTTGCCACGAATCTCAAGCGAGATTCGGGCTTCTTCGATGCCCTATGGGGAATTCACAACCGGGCCACAGCCGACGCCGCCCAGAGAAAAATTCAGTTTCTAGGTATGACAGTCACGGTGCATAAAACAATCAGAGCCGCCTTGACCAGGATTGAGACGAGACTGAACGAAGAGCGCAAAAGCGAAGCGTCGCTCAACACCTTTCTCAAAGGGTTGAAACGGCTCGAAGGATACAACTGGCGTGATATCGCCGGCACACAGAGTCGAAGCAATCACGCCTATGGAACCGCCATCGACCTTATCCCAAAAAGTTATGGCGGGAAAAACCCCTACTGGCTCTGGGCGCCTCAGGAAAAGGAGGGTTGGTACCGCACAGCCTGGATCCGCCGTTGGCAACCCCACCCTGCCCTGGTTCGCGCCTTTGAGGCAGAGGGATTCGTCTGGGGCGGCAAGTGGTTGCTGTTCGATACCATCCACTTTGAGTACCGCCCCGAGATTCTCATCCTCAATGGCTTGCGCTGAGAGTCAGTCCCCCAGGTAGGTCTGGGGCGTCACACCCTGTAGAAGCTCGGGTCCAGCCAAGGCCACCCAAGTTTTGGGCCCCTGCTGGACATACTGTTTTATGACCCGAACAACATCAGCAGCGGTAACCTTGTTGATACGGTCCACCAGATCGAGGTAGGCTTTGACGTCACCACGATAGAGGAGTGCTGAGGTCATTTGTCCTGCAATGGCTCCGTTGGTCTGCTGCCCTTCATAAAAACCATTGATGAATTTGGACTTGTAGAAACCCAATACCTGGGCCAGATCAACGTACGACGCCTTCTGTGGTTCCACGCCGCCGCCGATGCCGCTCTTGCCTGCGGCTGACGCAGAGGCCTGACTGGCCAAGGCCTTGCCCGAGGCCAAGAGCCCGACGGCTTCTTCCAAATACGCCCTTACTTTTCCAGGCTGGTCACTCTTGTAGACTACCAAGCTGCCGTAGGGTGCCAAAAAGCCGTAGCTGCGTGCCCAAACACTGTAACAGGCACCATATTTGGCGCGGACAATGTCAAACAAGATGTCATTGAGAACGGTAAATCCCAAGTTCAGGGCATCGTTGTCGGAGGTACCCACTGCCGGAATGGGAAAGTCGACGCGCACGTACCCCACTTCGCCGGCGTCGGGAAAGGGAATCACAAGCGCCTGAGGTTGGGGAGTCCACTTGGGAACCGAGACCCCGGGGGTGGAGAGTTTGGGAAGTGTCCCGAGGCTGGCCTCCAACTTGGTCTGAAGGTCACCAAACTCGAAATCCCCCACCGCCACCACAGAAATCCGACCCGATTTCAGATTGGTCTCCCACCACGTTTTCACCTTATCGAGTGTGGCACCCGCCAGACTCTGAACGGAGGGCCCAAAATCAGCCTGGTACGGGTGCCCGGCAAATTTCGCTTTGTTCAGTTCACGTACGGCTCTGCCATAGGGGTCCTGCAAGTCTTGTTGAAGGGCGATTTTAGCGTCCTGAACCACCCGGTCAAACTCAGCGGCATCCCAACGGGGGTGCAGCAAGGCGTCGGACCACGCGTCGAAGACAGCGTCAAAACTCCCCGGAAGCGAGACCAGACCGAACGAGGCTCCATCAAAACTGGCGGCCCCGGCCGTCATCGTTGAACTTTTGCGCCACTGCAAATCCTTAAGCTGGGCAAAGGAGTACTTGGCCGACCCACGGGTCAGCATGGTCAAAGCCAGGCCCTCGTAACCAGCCGTATCGGGGGTGAGAAGAGCGCTTCCTCCCCTAAGAAAGGCCTGCAGGGCCAAGACCTTGTTATTGGCATTGGCTTTGAAGTACACCGGTATGCCATTGGTCAAGGTTGCCGTTTGAAACCCTTCACGGCTGAGGTTGTCGGCGCTCAAATTGGCGATACCACCCGTCAGAAACAACAAGGCGGCAAACAGAAGCATAAGCTGTCTCATTGGTCTTTCCCCTTCCACCAAAAGGCATTGTCCTTTGTTACTTGCTCCCAACCTGGAGCTGCTGAAGCATTATCGGGATGAAGCATCAGGGAAAGGACACCCGGTTTGGACCAGTAGAGGTCTAAAAAACGCTTCAGATCGGAGCGGTCCACCTGGGCAAAATTGTGATCGTAGCCTAGATAATAGGTCGTATTGGCTGAAGCCCACCAAAATGACAGGCTCGACAAAAAACCGCTAGGTGTTTCACGCTCGAAAACCTTGCTGTCCAAAAGTCGTGATTTCACTGCGGAAAAATCCTCATCGCTGAAATACGTAGGGTCGTCGGCCATAGCGGCCATCTCCTGGCGGACGGCTTGCTCAAAAGCTTCCGCTTCGGCCGTAAAGGGCCGATCGGGTGACGTCTGCACGAGGTAAGCCCCCACATCAATGTATCCGCCATCCCTTTGTGTCAGGTACATCGCACTCAAATAGTCTTCCTGATACAGGGCGGGGACTTTCTTTTTGATGGCTTTTTTAAAACGCCCGTCAGGTTTTTCGAGCAAACCCAGCCACACGTCAGCAGCATAGGTGGAAGCGTCGTCGGCCAGCACATCCGGTCCTCTGAGGCGGAGACTCACATACCCGAAACCCTGATACTGACTTTCATGGCTATACCAAAGTTTTGAGGGAGCCTTTGGAAAAGGATGCGGAGGAGTCGCGGTCTTCCAGGGGTCAGCACCAGACGGCCAGGCACCGAAACTGGCTTCAGCCCAGGCGAAGACCTGGTCAGGATCCACATCTCCGGCAACGATGAGGCTGGCGTTGTTGGGAACATAATAGGTTTCCTGCATGGTGCGCAACTGCGCCACAGTAGCTCCGCGTAGAACCTCTTCATCCCCCGAAACATCCCGCCGCCAGGGGTAGGTTGCAAAGAGCTTTTTGGTCACTGCCTGGTCAAGAATTTCAGCCGGATCGGCGTAATAGCCCTTCACTTCGTTGAGGACAACATTTTTCTCAATCTCCAAGTCCTGAGGATCAAGTTTTGGGTTGCGCACGGCGTGTGCCCAAAAGTCGATGCCCTTCTCGGTTTTGTCGGAGGGCACGGTCACATAATAATTGACATATTCGGCGCTTGTACCGCCATTCCAGCCCGAAACGCCCAGTTCTGTCATAGCCGCGTTGAAAGCGGCTTCATCGGCGAAAGCATCGTTACCCTTGAAAAGCATATGCTCGTAGAGATGAAACAGACCCGCCGTATCGGGCCGCTGGGCAATGGCTCCGCAGCGGAAAGTGATCTGAACCGTCGCCAAAGGGACATTGGTATTTTGGAAAACAAACACTTCCAAACCATTGCCAAGGGTTCTCATGCTGAGACCCGGCGGCAGGGAGAGACCCGTGACCTGTGCAAAGAGACTTCCCAGGGTCAGCAGGAAGAAGGCGAAAATGAGAAGGACACGTTGCATGAACCGCTCCTTGAGAACAACGAATATAGTTCAGACCGAACTTGTTGTGGCATAATATATGACAATCCTGTTTGATTCTTCTAGAGAGGTGGTTTCATGCGCCGGTTTTCTTTCGTATTTCTGATCTTTTCATTCCTTGTTTTTCTGACGTCGTGTGAAGTCAAATTCGACTGGCCATGGTTGAAAGACAAACCCTCCTCCAGCCAACCCGCAACTCCAACAGGAGAAACCGTCAGTGAGGAACGTTCGGTCGGAGCGTTTGACGAAGTCAAGCTGGAGGGTTTTGGCAAGCTGGTATTCGATAGTTCTGTGCCCACCGGCATCGTCCGCGTCCAAGCCGACCAAGGCCTCCTCACAGCCATCAAGACGACAGTCTCAGGTTCCAAACTCATCCTGAACGAAGAAGGTGCCAACAGCCCTGGTTCCTTCGAACTGGAATACCGCCTGGCCGCAACAGAGAATTTAGACACCATCATTTTGGCGGGGATGGGAACCATTGAGACAAACTCCCCACTGACAACGCAAGATCTGACGGTGTCCCTCGAAGGGGTGGGTAAGGTAGCGCTGGAAGTTCAATCCAAAAAGGTCACAGTTCGTCAAACCGGCCCTGGTGAACTGGTCATCAGAGGCACAGCAGACCGGGTGGAAGTGCAAGCTGACGGTTTGGGGCGGGTGGATGTGTCCGCTCTGATTACCAAGGAAGCCGATGTCGAGAGCAATGGGGTTGGTGAAGTTTCGGTTTATGCCTCAGAAAAGCTGCGAGTCCGCGCGACAGGCTTGGGAGCTGTCCATTTCTACGGCCATCCCGCAACCACAGACGTCCAAACAGAGGGTCTCACTAAGGTCTCGGCCAAGGACTGAAACCAATCAGTCTTGACAGCGACCTAATTCGTAGAGGGTACAATCGTCGCACAGGCAGTAGGTGACATCGATCCAGTCCAGCGCTGCCTCGGCGGTAAACTCGGCCATGCCACGTGGAAAAAGAAGGTCGGCTTTCTCAAGTGAAGGTCGGCTTTGAGGAGGAAAAAACTGGGGTACCGCGCAAACGCGCATACCGGCCGCTTTTCCAGCCTCCACTCCATACCGCGAGTCTTCAAAGACCAGGAGGTCAGCGGGATTCAATCCCAACTGGTCGGCGGCATACAGAAAGATATCGGGGTGGGGCTTTGGCCGTTCCACCGAGTCGGAAGAATAGACATGGGAACCAAAATACTCCCTCAGGCCAGCCTCTGTGAGGACTTTTTCAATGATGGGAAGCGAGGATCCCGACGCAACTGCCATGGGCATGCCCTCGACAGCAAACGCTCTTACCAGTTTCAGCATCTCGGGAAAAGCATGGGTTCGCCCCTGCGCTTGTTGCAAGTACATACCATCTTTCATGACCAACAGTTCTTCCTCACTATTGGTAAGGGAATACTTTTCCTTGATGAGACGGACAAAACTCAGAGACCCCATGCCGATACAGCCATTTCGGAAATCTTCGTCGTAAACACCCCCGAAATGCTCCACGAACAACCTGTCGCTCACGAACCAGTTGGGCTCGCTGTCGACGAGTGTTCCATCCATATCGAAAATGACGCCCCCCAGTTTCATGAGCCAGTCTTCTCCTTCTTCTTTTTAACGTCCTCGGCTTTGCGGGAAATACGATTCCACACGGAACCGATTCCCATTGCTTTCCTGACAGCTGTCAACGTGACCCTGGCTTCGGCACGCATTGCCTGGGTTCCATCAAAGATCACCTCGTCGACAAGCCCCCCCTGTCCGGAAAACTGTTCCCTTCGCTCGCGGAGCGGGTCCAAAAAGGTATTGATGGCCTTGGAAAGCTTCTGCTTGACCTCGACGTCCCCTACCTTTCCTGCACGGTATCTCACTTTGAGGTCTTCCACTTCGGCTTTGTTGGGATTAAAAACATCGTGGTATTCAAAAACCGGGTTTCCCTCAACCGTACCAGGAACATCGGCACTGATACGGTTGGGGTCGGTGTACATACCACCGACTTTCTTCTCAACGGTTTTGGCATCGTCGCTGAGGTAAATGACGTTTCCCAAGCTTTTGCTCATTTTTGCTTTGCCGTCAGTCCCTACCAAGGTGGGAACTTCCCCTACCAAAACATCAGGAATGGGGAAAACCTCTCCATACAAGAAGTTAAACCGCTTGGCGATCTCGCGGGTGACTTCGACATGACTTTCGTTGTCCTTGCCGACAGGGACGAGGTGTGCACGAGGCAGGAGAATATCGGCCGCTTGAAGGACGGGGTACCCCAGAAGACCGTAGGGCATCTCTTCAATACCGGCATTCTGAGCCATATCTTTCAGCGAAGGGACACGTTGCAGCCGGGGAACGGTAACCAAGTTTTGAAAGTACAGGGCTAGCTCATAAATTTCGGGCACAGCCGATTGCAGGTAAACCGAAGAACGGGCTGGGTCAATACCGCAGGCGAGATAATCCAGGACCATTTCACGGGCGTTGTCGGCAATCTTCTCGATGTCCTCTTTTCCGGGCTTGGTTGTCAGGGTATGGAGGTCTGCGATGATGAAGAAACAGCGGTACTCGTCTTGGAGGCGGACACGGTTTTTAAGTGAACCGACATAGTGGCCCAAATGGAGCTTACCCGTAGGACGGTCACCGGTGAGGATGGTTTTCTTTTCCATGGGCCGATTGTAGCCGGGCCCTTGCCCTTGGGCAAGGCCGAAACCGGTCACGATTCCAACCAGCGGTTCACCGATTCAAAGACACTCTCAAAAGGGGACCAGCCTCGGCTAAACACTTTACCGGATTCTCCGTCGAAACCCAGCAAAGTGGGAAATCCAGTAATCCCCATATCGGCAACCAGACGGAATTCGGCAAGGGTCTGCTCATAAGTCTCAGTTTTCATGTACTCGATTTCAAATCCAACCACACGGACGGCCTCGGCTACCTCTCCGAGCACCTCGAGGGAAGTGACATCCCGGCCATCCTCGTAAAGAGCTTTCTGCAACCCAACGGCATAGGCGAGTGCCCGGTCATTGGCCAGAGTCTTCACAGCTTGAAGGGCACGGCTAGGCTCGAGGGACGAAAGGACCAGGGTCCCTCTCTCCAGAATCTCCGTCGTGAAGGCTTGTCCGAAACGTACACCCGTCGTTCCTTCTACCCGGGGGAGCGCCTCTTTCAAAAATTCTGACAAGCGACCGATGGGACCAACTCTGTCACCCACCACCATGCCACCGGCAAGCACTTCCCAGTTCGCCCTCCGACGTGTGGCCTCGTACAAAGATCGGACTACGGGAGAAAACCCATAACACCAACCGCAAAGAGGATCAAAAACATAGACGAGGCGCTTTTCCGACATAACTGCTCAACTATATCAGGAAAAGAACTTTTCCGGCAAGTCACGAAAGAACCCCAAGCCCAATTCCAGACTCTCCAGATCGATGCGCTCGTCATTACCGTGTATGCGTTGACCATAGGCGTCCATGGTGAGGGCCTTGGAAAACAAAGTGAAACCATAAACGGTTGTACCCCGGGCCCGCCAGAACCGCCCGTCGGTGACACCTCCGATAAACAAGTCAACCAGCCGGGCATCCGGATGAGCCTTGTGGAACAAGTCCTCAATGGCGGAATACAGGGGGTTGTCCTTGTTCGAGAGGTTGGAAGGAAACCAGTCGGTAATCTCGAATTGAAAGTCCTGACTTAAACGCTTGCCCAAGGCTTTTCTGACCAGAGCCTCCAGGTCCTCCCGCGAGGTTCCCGGGAGGAGGCGGCAGTCAACAAGAAGTTCACCACGATCGGCAACGACGTTGACTTTTTGACCGGCATGAACAACATTGGGCGACAGGCTCTGGCGGCCTGCGGTGTGTAGGAACCGTGCCATGCCGGGCTTGCGCTGAAAAAGGCGCTTAAGGGCCCAGGAAGCCCCCCATCCCGTCGTCAGGGCCACCCGTTCCCAGCGGCCTTGGGCCATTGCCGATGCCATGGACCGATAGGGCTTCGAAACCCGCAACGGAAGCCTCAAACGCCCCAGCCGATAGGCCGCTTCGGCTACCTTGAGGGCGGCGTTATCAGCTCGGTAGGGCATCGAACCGTGACCAGGTGTACCTCGCACCGTCAACCTCACCCACGCCACGCCTTTTTCTCCTACCGTGCAAAAGGCAGCCGGTCCCCGGTCAGTATCGATGAAAAAACCCCCGAGCTCCGTGATCATGTAGTCGGCCTTGACGGCTTCCCAGTGGTGCTCGGTCAAGTATTGGGCTCCCCAACGTCCCGAAGCTTCCTCGTCCGCAACGGCAAGAAACACAAGATCGCCACGGAATCGCCCCCCAGGAGCCCTGGCAACAGCCTCGGCAAACCCCACGGCCTGAGCCGCCGTCCAGCAAAGCATATCGACGGCACCCCGTCCCCAAACCTGGCCTTCACGAATTTCCGCACCGAAGGGGTCTGTCGACCAGTCTGCAGCCTGCGCCGGAACGACATCGAGGTGTCCCATGAACATCAAACTGGGAGCCTCCGGGTCTGTTCCCGGTACTCGGATCACTAGATTCCCGCGCCCCTCGCGAGCATGATAGACATCACCAACCAGACCCCTCTTGGCAAAAAACGCTAGGAGCGTCGTGATGCTGCGGTCCTCCTGCCCGGAATCGGGCTGACCAGTGTTCACACAGGCGTTTTGGATCAATTGCCGGAACAGCGGAAGAAATTCCTGTTGAAAGACGGGGTCATCAGTCATGGTTACAGTGTAACACGGCTTTTCCTTTCGGCTTGATCGAAGACCGACTTCGCTTTAGAGTGAGTGCCTATGAGCGACATTCCAGTTTGGGATACAACCTCCCTCTATGAGGGCTTTACGGACCCTCGATACCTCGCTGATCAGGCGGCACTGACCAGGAATGCAGCCAAAATTCTGAAGATCCTCAAGAAATTTCCAAGGGATAAAAAACAGCGGCGTGTTGCCTTGGCCCAGGCGGTCGAACTTTTCGCCCGTGCCTCGTCCTTGGCAGAACAGCTGGGGGCATACTCGTACATGCTCTACTCAGTAAACACGCGTGACGAGACAGCACTGCAACAGATGAACTTGAATCAGGAACTTTCGCTGCCCCTTCAGGATGCGGAAGTTCAATTTCGTGCGACTTGGGCTGCTTCCGGTGTCGACACAGCAAAACTCATCAAGACCTACCCCGAATTAGAGCCACACCGCCTGGCCCTCGATGAAGCCCGAATACTAGCAGCGTATCAGCTATCCTCGTCCGAGGAAAACCTGGCAGCCGACCTGGCCCGCTCGGGTGCCGACGCCTGGACCCGGCTTCAGGCAGCCCTTTCGTCAACCCTTACAGCTGTTTGGGACCCCAAAAAGAAGGTCACCAAGACAGTGACCGAGCTGCGTCAGCTAGCCTATAGTTCCGACCGTTCGGAGAGAAAAAAAGCCTTCGACCTGGAAAAGTCCGCCTGGAAATCGATGGAAACGGCTTTTGCTGCTGCCCTCAATGGCGTTAAGGGCCATGCTGTTACACTGAACCGACGCCGGGGTTGGAACGGCCCCCTGGAGTTTTCAGCCCTCCAGGCCAGACTTTCTCCCAAAGCCCTCGATAGCCTCATCTCGGTTATGGTCGAGAGCCTACCGTTATTCCGGCGCTACCTCAAGGCAAAGGCGTATTTGCTGAAACTGCCGAAATTGGGCTTTCACGACCTTTTTGCTCCCGTTGGCAAGGATGACCGCCGCTTTACCTGGAACCAGACCCGAGATTACCTAGTCAAAAATTTCGCTGGTTTCAGTCGGGAATTTGCGGACTTCACTTCCCTGGCTTTTGAAAAAAACTGGATCCATGCCCGTCCGCTCGAAGGCAAAATAGGAGGGGCCTACTGTACCAGTCTCCCCCTTAGCCGTGAGCCTCGAATCCTCAGCAACTTCGACGGCAGCTTTGGAGAACTTAAAACCTTGGCTCACGAATTGGGTCATGGCTGGCACTACTGGCTGCTGCGGGACAAAGGACATGCTTACCGCGAGTACCCCATGACCTTGGCGGAAACAGCCTCCATTTTCGCTGAGACCATCATCACCGAAGAGGCCCTCAAGGACGCCAGTCCGGAAGCTTCTCTGTTCATCCTTGAGCAGAGCCTTCAGAACTCTACTCAGGTCATTGTTGATATTCTCAGCCGCTACCAATTTGAGAAAGCCGTTTTTGAACGCCGGGAAAAGAACGAACTGTCGGCTCAAGAACTGAACAGCTTGATGCTGCAAGCTCAGAAAGCCACTTATGGCGAGGCACTGGATCCTGAAGAACTCCACCCTTGGATGTGGGCGGTCAAAGGGCACTACTACCAGGCCGGTCTGGCATTCTATAACTACCCCTATGCCTTCGGCCAATTGTTTGCGCTGGCACTATATCACTTGTCCAAAAAGCAAGGGCCTTCCTTTGTCAAAGTCTACGAAACGATTTTGGGAGAAACAGGAATCCGAACTGCCAATGACTTGGCGGCGGCCGCTGGTTTTAACTTGGAAAGCCCGGATTTTTGGCGCCAAGGGATCGCAACCATAGAAGCTCAGGTTGTCGAATTTGAAAGGAGGGTGCATGGCCGCTAAAGTTGCCATCTTCGGTGCCGGAGCCTGGGGTACGGCTGTTGCCAAGACCATTGCAGATAAAGGAATCGAGGTGATTCTCTGGGCTCATGAACCGCTTGTGTCCCTGGAAATCCGTCAAAACCATACCAATAGGCGGTACCTACCCCATGCCGTGCTCCCGGCGAACGTCACAGCCACCAGCGATGTTGCTGAAGCGGCAGCCGGCAGAGAATTTCTTATCTTAGCGACACCTTCTCTTTACATTCTCCAGACTGTGAAGGATTTGGTCGGCGTTCCTTCCGTTCAGGAAGGTCTCCCTTTGATTGGAGTGTTGACCAAAGGGTTTTTGGCCGGTCCCGACCGCCCCATTCCCATTGTTGAGAGCATCGAGAACTTCCTTCCTGGTTTCTATAAGGGAAACGTCGTCTACATCTCGGGCCCCAGTCACGCCGAAGAGGTCGTAACGGGTAAAATCACCGGGTTAGTCTCCGCCTGTGCCAACCCCCGTAACTCCATCAAGTTTCGGGACCTTCTCAATGGCCGCACTCTTCGCGTTTTCGCCTCGATGGATGTTGTCGGAGTTCAGGTTTGCGCAGCCTTGAAAAACGTGGTAGCCATCGCTTTCGGGATGATGGATGCTCTCAAGGAAAAGGCGAATCTCTTTGGAGACAACACCGAGTCACTGCTGCTGGCAGCCGGCCTTAATGAAATTCAGATTTTAGGACGGTCTATGGGCGCGACACACCTTGAGACCTTTACCAGCATTGCCGGCGTGGGAGACTTGGACGTCACCTGCCGCAGTCAGTTCGGCCGCAACCGGCGTTTTGGGCGGGAAATCATTCTGAACAATGCCCTCGATCCGTTCACGAACCTTGACGACATCATCGCCAACATCGGCAAGATCGGTTATCTGCCGGAAGGGGTGGTCGCCGCCAGACATGCCTGGCAACTCTGCCAGAAGTATTCGCTGAAGCTAAGCATCATTCCCCTGGTCTATCGTATTCTGAATAAGGAAATCAACCCGGTGATGGCGCTTCAACATCTGCTCGATGACGATGTGACAGAATTCACCGACGAGCTGGTATCCCCCGTCGTCCGTTAGCTAAAAGGTCCGGCGCTGGTCAACTTTCCAGACATCGCCCGACTTTTTCAACAGCAACTGCCCTTTTTTCACACCGTCGAAGGTGAAGTCGACACTGGCATGATCGCCAGTCACAGACTCGGCGGTGACCACCCAGTCGGCCACCTGGAACTTTTTCTGTTCCTCAGGGCCCAGTTTGGAGTACAGCCTCCTGAGAATTTCGAAATTCACTTTTTCGTCATCGGTGACATAGCGGGCTGCTCCTTCGAAATCCAGACTTGCCAGCGCAGCCAGGTACCCTTCGGCACTTTGACGTGGGGTATAACCAGCCGAGCATGAGGCAATTGACAGGATTGCCATCAATACAAAAGGGTGACCCCGAATCCACGCCAACTAACTTACGACCTTTTCCGTTACCGCAAAGATAGGGCCGAGAGGTTCTGACTGATAAAGGGCTAGAAGACCTTCGCCAGACCATCCCTTGGAAAACAGATACCCCTGTCCATTAGCACAACCCATTTCTGCCAGCATCTGCTGCTGGGAGAATTCTTCAATTCCTTCTGCGACGACATCCAAACCCAATTCCTCCGCCAAACGGGCTATGGTTCGAAGAATTGGTTGGCTTTTAGGAAGTTCCATAACAAAACTCCTGTCTATTTTGAGCGAATTCACAGGTAATTTGTGAAGGGAGTGAAGAGAAGAATACCCTGTACCAAAATCATCAAGCTTGATTCCGATTCCCACCCGGCGCAAATGCTCCAGCATCGGAAGAATCCTGTCAAAGCTCTCTACGAGTGCTGTTTCGGTGATTTCAATATTGAGACGTTTGGGTTCTAACCCCTCACGCTCCAAAATTCCCAACAGAATGGAAACAAAATCCGGTTCTGAGAGTTGTATAGGTGAAACATTGACCGCAATAAAGCACTCACGAGCTGCGGGGAATTGATGACCCAGTTGGCCAAAGAAGCGTGCCGCTTCCCGCAGTACCCATAGTCCCAAGGGTCGGATGGTTCCCTCCTGCTCTGCAAGCGGGATGAACAAATTGGGTGGTATCGGGCCTCTGACGGGATGTGTCCACCTGGTCAACGCCTCGAAGCCGACAAGTCTACCTGTGGCCAGCTCAACAATAGGCTGATAGATCAAATGCAGGTCGCCTTGCAACAGCGCTTTGTCGAGTTCAGCTTTCAAGAGACTCTGGTCTCTCTGTATCCTCCGCCACTCAAGGTCAAACAAAACGATTGCACCACCAGGGTCCCGGGTGGCCCGTGAGAGCGCGATTTCAGAGTCGGCAAGCATTTGTTCCGGCACCGCATAGGTATCAGTCCCCAACAGCATGCCGATGCGGATAACCGGAATCAGGTTCGTATGGGCCAGCGTCAGCGGTGCCTCGAGTTCCGAGCGGATTCGCTCCGCGGTCTCGCGGAGAAGGGCCTCAGAAGCGACTCCTTCCAACAACAGCAAAAAGGTATCGGCAGTTGACCTTGAGGCAGTGTCGACAGTACGGCTCGCTTTCCGGAGCCTGAGGGCAGCCTGAACAAGAAACTCATCCCCAACAGCGTGTCCCCATTGATCATTGACCTTTTTGAAGTCGAAAAAGTTTAGAATCAGCACACCAAACGTTTCTGTAGGGGTCCGTTTGACTCGATCAAGAGATTGCCCCAAACGGCTGAGAAAAAGGCTGCGGTTGGCCAGTCCTGTCAGTGAGTCATGGAGGCTGTAATAGAACAGCTGTTGCTCGGTTCTACGGCGATTCTGTTGTTCGTCGGACAATCGGACAAACGAGTCCTCGAGTGCCTGGGTCCGTTCGTTCACCCGGCTCTCAAAACTCGAAACATCATGACACGTAATCAAGGAACCTCGGAAGTGCTTTTTGATGAGAAGGGACCGTTCCTCGACATCCCAGACGGTACCCGTTCCTGAATCCACCACAGTTCCTCTCGACAGAGCCCCTACCGCTGGGGGCTGCGGTAACCAGCCCCATTGAGGACCAAGCCCCTGCCGGGGTGTTCCAATTTGCTCGGGTGTCATGGACCAGAGTTTCGCCGAAAAAGTATTGAAATACGCCAAGCACCCCCACTGGTCAAAAACCAGGACTGGAAAGGGCCAATTTTCCACCACCGCTTCCCTGGCAGCGGGAAGGACAGTGAAGACTCGCGTATCGTTCATGGAGAAAAGCAACAGCACACCCATTATGGCAAAAGCCGGAGTCGTCAAATCGTGACCTGGCCAGGGGTTCCAACCAAAAATCACAAGAATGTTCGCTACCCAGGGAACGAGAGTTCCTGAAAAGGCAACAATCGACCCGGGATTCCGAAACCCTCCGCTTCGAATCAAATGCCTCAACCACATGACCAGTGCCGAAGCCAAGAGAGAATAACTGTAAACGGTGTTGACCCAGAACCAGGGGCCGTAGGACTTTCCCAAGACAGAAAATTCACCGGAGGTCACGAGCGTCAGATCACGGCGGACAAGCCCCAAAATCGGATCAAACCAAACAGCCAGTGCCGTCAACCCCGGTATCACCCAAAGTGAATAACGAAACCACCATGAGTTCAACCAACCGGTAGAAGGATGTCCTGACATTTGGGTGGCAAATCGGAAGAACAACACAGGAATGGCACCGATGAATACATACTGGATATCAGAATAAACCAGCTTTAAGGCCAGCTGATCGGAAGAATCTTCCAAAAAGTTCCCAATGGACCAAAGGGCGACTGCAACCATCAGCACCCCGAAATAGACCCGCCCTGGCACTGACTTGTGACCCCAAAGAAGAACAATCGCCACCAGAGAAGAGACCAAGGTCGCAATCAAATATGGTAGAAGGACCGAGAATTGCCCCAGAAACGACATGACTCAAACTCTAGTGGGAATTGTGGTGAATAACAATCTCTTGACACCCAAGCCCAGGCCATCCTAGAGTAATTTTGCTTGCGCCTGTCGTATAATGGCTATTACCCAAGCTTCCCAAGCTTGAGACGTGGGTTCGATTCCCATCAGGCGCTTAATCCTATGAGATAAATTTGTGTGAAATGAAATCTACGATTGGTTCATTTTCGAGTGGTACTTTTCCATAAAAAGCCCTTCTTGACGGTTGCCTCCCCTTCTCTTCCCTGATAATGTTTTGCTCCTGGAGGTACCATGAGTACGAACGACACAACCGCCAACCCGGCACCCCTGGGGCTCCTCGGGTTTGGTATGACAACGATTATATTGAATATCCACAATGCGGGGTTCACACCCCTTTCCAGTTCGATTCTGGGTATGGGACTGTTTGTAGGCGGGTTAGCACAGGTTATCGCGGGAGTTATGGAGTTCAAGAAGAACAACACCTTCGGTGCCACAGCTTTTACAGCCTACGGATTCTTTTGGATAGCACTGGTCGCCATCTGGACTCTACCAAAAATGGGTCTATCGGAACCGACTTCCCCCTTTGCGCTGGCGTTTTTCCTGGCAGTTTGGGGCATTTTTACCTTGGGAATGTTTTTCGGCACATTGAAGCTCAACCGAATGCTTCAGGTCGTGTTCAGCTCTCTTACGGTTCTTTTTTTCCTGTTAGCCGCGCGCGACTTCCTCCATGCTGCTGGCAATGAAGCAGGAACAGCTGTTGGGCTTTTTGCCGGCTGGGTGGGACTGTTTTGCGGCTTTTCAGCTCTGTATGGTTGTCTAGCCCAGGTTTTGAACGAAGTCTATGGGAAGACTGTTCTTCCGCTGGGTCCTGTCAAGAAGTAACTCCAACGAGGTGCTCCTCAAGATT
>JAIFLN010000172.1 GCA_020049045.1 Spirochaetota bacterium
TACCATTGCCGATCGCGCCTTCCGCACCGCCACCCCAGGCCGCCGGGTCTTTTTGAGCCTTCATGCCGACAACAACCCCGCTTCTCCCTATGGTACCGGAGTCTTGGCACTCGAGACCCGGGAAGGTTCCATCGATACCAAAAGCCTGAATTTTGCTCAGAAGCTGCTTCCGTATCTGGGCTCCGATGCCTACGCGCGCACTCAGAATCTGGCAGTGTTGAGGGGCAACGATGCCGACTACAAGGTCCTGGTGGAAGTGCACAATCTGGCTAGTGACGGACAGAGCCAGGCAATGCAAGCTGGCAGCAGCCGGCAGCTCAGCGCTCAGAAGATTGTGCGGGGAATTTTGGAAGCGTTCCGAAAGTGAGTGCCGGAAAAACTCTTGACACTTCGGGTGGGAATCGGTAAAGTCATCTTCGTCCTTCCCCTGTAGCTCAGTCGGTAGAGCATTGGACTGTTAATCCAAGTGTCACTGGTTCGAGTCCAGTCGGGGGAGCGAAAACGAAAAACCGGTCGAAAGGCCGGTTTTTTTATGCCCGGACGAGGGAACTCCCCCAACCATTGCGCTTGCCTTCTGCGGCAATCCTAGCGAAGTTGTCCTCATGAGGTTCGCCGTGATGGCTCTCTTTACCTTTTTAGCTGGCGCTTCTGTCGCCGCCTCTCAAGATCTGCTGTTTGACGATTTCCGCTCGGCAAAACCAACTTGGGGAACCCGTTGGGAAGGCTTTACCGACCGCGTCATGGGCGGTTTGACTCAGATGGAATCTCGCATCGTTTTGGAGGAGGAACGACCGTTCCTCAGGTTGCAAGGCCAGGTCCGCACCGAAAACAACGGTGGTTTCTTACAGATGCGTCTGGTTCTGACCAAAGACGGCAAAGCGCTGGATGCACGCGGCTGGTCTGGAGTTCGCCTAATGGTACGAGGTCTACCGGGCTCGTACGCCATTCATTTACGTACCCCTCAAAACTGGTTTCCCTGGCAGTTCTATCGAAGCACCCTCGCCGTCACCGACGATTGGAACGAAGTGCGCCTACCCTTTGCTTCTTTCAAGGGCGATTACGGGGCCTGGGGTTCGCTCGACACGGCGGCTCTTTCTGGCATTGCCGTGGTCGCCATCGGCCAGGCCTTTACGGCCAAGCTCGACGTACAGGAGATCGGGCTTTACCGGTAAGTGCTGCTCACTTCATACGAACAACGGGTCAAAACCGACTAGGATTTATAGAAACGGAGGGTGAGTGAACCAACAGCTTTCTGTAATGATCCAATCGGCACACTACTTGGTAGCTTTTACCGGGGCAGGAGTCTCGACACTATCGGGCCTCCCCGACTTTAGGGGTAAGAATGGTCTCTACAACAACCCTGAAAGTATGAAGATCTTCGATCTGCAGGTATTTCAACGTGACCCTGGGTTTTATTACCGAGCCTGTCGGACCATGTTGTACGGTGATCATGACATCAGCGCCAGCTTGGTCCACCACCAACTCGCCATACTGGAGGAACAAGGGCGTCTCAAGAGCATCCTGACTTAAAACATCGACCTTCTCCACCAGAAAGCGGGTTCTCGAAAGGTCATTGAAGTCCATGGTAGCGCGTTGCTCCACCATTGTTTGAAGTGCAACGAAGAATTCGCCTTTGCCGACATCCAGGCAAGGGTGAAACTTGGTGAAATTCCTCCCCATTGTCCTTGCGGCGGTGTCATCAAACCCGACATCACTTTTTTTGGCGAAAGCCTCCCTGAAGATGCCATTGAACAGGCCCGAAGAGAGGCGGCGAAGGCCGATGTGATGCTCGTGCTGGGTACCAGCCTGACAGTACAGCCAGCAGCATCGTTACCTCTGTTGTGCCTCAAACGAGGTGGCAAAGTCGTTATTGTCAACGACCAGTCAACCTACCTCGACGACCGGGCTGCTCTGCGCCTGTGGTCGCTGGAAGACGCTTTCAGGAGCGAAGCATGAACGATCACTTCACCATACGACGCCTACACAGTAAATCAATCCTTGGTGAGTGCTTCCACCGACAATCCTGTGACGGCCAGGATCTGTTCTGGCGAGAACCCTGCTTCGTGCATTCGGCGTGCGGAGAGCAGGAGACCCTCGGCTTTACCTTCCGCCAATCCCTCCTCGCGGGCGATGCGTTGGAGTTCGGCTTTCATGGTTAACTGGTCGAGTTCCCACTTCTCTTCAAAGATTTCGCGTACAACATCAGGGGTCAGGGCCATAAAATCCTCCAATCGTTTCTGAGCAGCCTGCAGGGCGGGTGCCAAGCTCGGGGCAGTTTCGCCCCAAGGCGCGGTAGGTGACTCCAGAAATTTGCCCCAAAGTTCAGCGATATTCAAGCCCGCATTCTCACGACAAAGGAGCTTCAAGAGCTCGACGTGAACGATCACGAGGTGATCGCTGAACGCGAGACGGAAGTCGTGGACCGCCTCGTCACCCTCCAAAAAGTTGTACTCAAGAAAGTTCAGCATGACCACGGGGCGAAGCTTACTGTAGTTTTCTCCAGCGGGTAGTTGACGACCGTAGAGCCGTGCCCAGTTGAACAGGCTTCGTTCGAAGTATGCCGGCTTGCGAACGGTCTGGATTTCGACATTGACCTTGCGACCAATTTCGTCTTGGGCGAGGACGTCGAGTACGGTACGCTTCTCGCCGCTCATCTCGGGTCCAAGATCGGGGTTGAGCAACTCAAGTGTCTCGACGAGCGGGAGTTTCAGAACCTCGAAGTACGCATTGATCAGGCTCTTGAGCAGGGGTAAGCCCTCGGGTTCGCCAAAAACGTGGCGGAAAACGCGGTCGTTGGTAAGTGGGGAATACGGCATACAAGCCTCCTGCACTCCCTGACAGGATTATGGAGCTTGTTGCTTCAAGGTTTCAAGAAAGTTCAGAACGGGTTCACCAGTGACCCCGCCATCCTCCTTATCCCTCCTACCCCTTTTATCCAACCCCCTACAAATCCTCGTGTTCGCCCTGCACCGCATAAAGTGTCCACGAGCAGATATTGACGGCGTGGTCACCCATACGCTCTAAAAAGCGGCTGAGAAACAGCAGTTTGGTCGCCTGTTTGATGTTGTCTTTGTCCTCGAGCATCAGACTCAGCAGTTCGCGGTACACCTGTTTGTTCAGGTTGTCCATGTCCTCGTCGCGCTGGGCGGTCTTTCGAGCCAGCGAAGGGTCGACATTGATCATAGAATTGACCGCATCGCGCAGCATTTCACCACCCAACACGAGCATTTTGGGAATGTCGATCAGCGGTTTGATGTACTTTTCATCGGACAGTTCCTTGGCGCGTTTGGCGGCGTGAACGGCGTAGTCACCAATGCGTTCAATGTCACTCACAGCCTTCAGACACGCGACAATACGGCGCAAATCGCTGGCTACAGGCTGCTCAGTGGCGATGAACAGCACACACCGGTCGGTAATGCTCAACTCAAGAGTATTGACCTTCTGATCATCGGCAATGACTTCCTTGGCCAGTTTGGCGTCTTGTTCCAGCAGCGCCTTGCGGGCCTTGAGGATGTTCTCCTCCACCAGCACAGCCATGCGCAGCACATCCTGGTGGATGCTTTCCAGTTCCTGGGCAAAATGTTCTCTCATAACAATTCTCCTGAGTTCGGCTTCAGCCGAACCGACCCGAAATATAGGCTTCTGTTTTGGGATTTTTGGGATTGAAGAAGATCTGGTCGGTAGGACCGAATTCCTCGAGCACTCCGTTGAGCATAAAGGCGGCTTTGTCGCTGACCCGCCCGGCCTGCTGCATATTGTGGGTGACAATGATGATGGTGTAGGTCTTTTTCAGCTCGTCGAGCAGGTCTTCGATTTTTGCAGTGCTGATAGGGTCCAGCGCCGAGGTGGGTTCGTCCATCAGGACGATTTCAGGCTTGACGGCGATTGTCCGAGCGATACAAAGCCGTTGTTGCTGCCCCCCTGACAAGGCCAGGGCTGGTTTGTGAAGTTTGTCCTTGACTTCGTCCCACAAAGCTACCCGCTGGATACTGGTGACCACAAGTTCTTCCAGGTCTCCCTGGTAGCCGTTGATGCGGGCACCCCAGGCTACATTTTCATAAATGGTTTTTGGAAAAGGATTTGGCTTCTGAAACACCATTCCAATCCAGCGGCGCACCTGGACTGGGTCCACGTCGCTGTCATAAATGTTCTTTCCTTGAAAAAGATACTCACCGGTGATCTTTGTCCCGGGTATAAGATCATTCATGCGGTTGAGGGAGCGAAGGAGGGTGGACTTTCCGCAACCAGAGGGACCGATCAGTGCGGTGATTTCCCGGTGATGGTAGGCCATGGACAAATTGAGGACAGCCTTGAAATCTCCGTAGAAGATATCGCTATTTTTGACTTCCAGGGCCACTTCTGTGGCGATAACGGCTTCGTTCATGAGGACGCTTCCTTGGTTTTTCTCAGGTGATTACGATACAAGATGGCCGAGAGGTTCAGGGCGACCAAAAGGATAAGCAAGATAAGAATCGCTGCCCCAGCGGCATTTTTGAACCCTGCCTCGGGCCGGGCCGTCCAGGTGTAGATTTGCATGGGCAAAACAGTGAATTTCGAAAACGGACCCGTGGGGTCCAGGGTCAAGAAGGTGCTGGCCCCGATAACAACCACTGGGGCAGTTTCACCGATGGCCCGGCTGACAGCGAACACAGTACCGGTGAGGACCCGGTCAAAACTTGCCGGTAGAAGGTGATGCCAAATCATTTGCCAGCGGGTGGCCCCAACACCGTAGGCACTGTAGCGCAAACTGTTAGGAATAGCCTTGAAAGCCTCCTGTGCGTTGATGATGATCACCGGCAAAATCAGAATACCGAGGGTGAGACCCGCCGATAAAATGGTGCGGCCGTTTGCGGTCACAGGGTCCACGCCACCAAACATCTCTCCACTGGTCAAGGGTTCCAGGGCCCTGACGAACAGTGCCAACCCCAACATGCCGTAGATAATGGAAGGAACTCCAGCCAAGTTGTAAATGTTGGTCTGGATGAACCGGTTGAGCCTAGTGTCACCGGCGTATTCCTGCAGGTAAATGGCCGCGCCCACCCCAATGGGAAAGGCAAATAATATGGCAATGATAATGGTCCACAGAGTACCAAAAATAGCCGACCGGATGCCAGCATTGAGGACCAAGGACGACTGATCGCCAGTCAGAAAGTCGCCGGACATCCAGCTACGAAAGATCAGGGTGGCGTCGGGATACTCTTCGGCTACAGCGATGGTGATGCGGTCTTTCTGAAAGAGCGACTCAACCAGACCAAAGGTCTCTTGAACCTCGATTTCCAAGATATCCGTATAAATCATGTCGAGGATATCGGCCTTTGGCCATTGTTCCAAGGGCTTAGCTTGAAGGGTCTCATAGTTACTGACAATACCAGGTGTAAGGGTGCCAACCCCATCCTCTAGGGCTTGGCGGACCACGGCGGCCAGTTCTACCGATGTATGGTCCTCAATAGCCTTATTTGGCACCAGGGCGAGTTCTTCTGGAGGCGTGGTGAACTCGAGGGCTACGAGTCCAAAGGTTTCGTCGACAATGGTGTAGAGCAAAGTTGCCAAGGAAAGAACCCCCAGCAGGGTAGCCGCGATGAAAATCGCCTTCCAAAGGTTCCCCAGGGACTTTCGTGCCACCTGCCGGGGTTGGAACTCCAAGTCGTTCATTCATACACCTCCCGGAAGTGTTCGATAATTTTTCGGCTAAAAAAATTCAGGGTGAGGGTGATGAAAAACAGGAGAAGAGCAATGGCGAACAGACTATCGTAGTCCACACTTTGGTAGGAGATGTCACCACCGGAAATCCGTACGATATGACCGGTCATTGTCTCGGCTCCTTGAAAGGGGTTGAAGGTGAACTTCGAACCGGCACCAGCCGCCAGGGCGACAATCATGGTTTCGCCGATGGCCCGGGACAGCCCTAACACCAGGGCGGCAACAATACCGCTGGCCGCTGCGGGCAAGGTGATCTGGAGCGAAACTTCCAGCTTCGTTGCACCCATGGCGTACCCAGCCTGACGCAAACTCCGGGGTACGGCAGCCAGGGCATCTTCGGCCATCGAAGCGATAAGGGGAATGATGAGAATGCCCATGACCAGCCCCGCTGAGAAGACGTTGTAGAACTCGACGAGATCCACGCCTAGAGTGGCTTGGAGCCAAGGTGTCACAGCCGTAACAGCGAAGTAGCCATAAACAACGGTGGGTATACCAGCGAGAATCTCGAGGATGGGTTTCAAGATTCCCGAGGTTTTACGATTGGCGTATTCGGCCAGGTAAATGCCAATGGCCAATCCGACAGGGCCGGCAACGAGCATGGCAATCAAGCTGGTCATCAAGGTGGCATTCAACAACGGAAGGATGCCGAAGCGTTCAATCTGTGGTTCCCAGACCGTACCAGTGAAAAAGCTCCACAAATCGGCTCCGTCATTGGTAAAGAACCTCAATGCGTCGAAACCAAGGGTAAGAATGATACCTGTTGTGATCAGTATCGAGAACCCAGCGCAAAAAAACAGAAAACCATGGATCACGGATTCCAGGGGACGGTGTTTTTTGCGCAGTTGAACATGGATAGCGGGTAAACTCATGCACGCTCCTCACAGGTTGAAAAAAGAAACCCACCCGGCACGGGTCCGGGTGGGCCAAAGTAGCTTTTACAAGGACTAGAAACTACCCTTGATAGTATCGAGAATCACCCGGTTGACGTTTGTCAGGTAGTAGACAATGTAAGCGGCCACTTGGGGTTTGTCCTTGAGGATATTGGCCGAGGTGTAGAGGAACAAGGGGCGAGACAACGGATAAGTATTGGCGTTCACCGACTCCAGACCGGGGGCAACTCCAGCAATCTTCAAGGCCTTAAGTTGCTTCTTGTTTTCTTCGTAGTACGCATAGCCGAAGAACCCGATGGCATAGGGAGAGCCCTCGATACCGCGAACCAGAATGTTGTCGTCTTCGGACTTCTGGGTGTTGGCGGCAGCCAAGATAGGAGCCTTGTCCTTCTTGAAGATGTGCTCGACAAAGTAGCTGAAGGTTCCCGAGTCAGTGCCGGGGATAAAGCGCTGGATCTTCTGCTTGGGCCAGTTTGGACGAACATCAGACCAAAGGACAGCGGTGGAGAAAATCTTGTTCAGTTCAGCAAGGGTGACGTCGGTGGCAAAGGTGTTCTTGTTGCTCACCACCACCGAGAGGGCGTCGGTACCGACGCGAATCTCGATGGGATCGCGACCAATGGCCCTACCCTGGTCAATTTCCGACTGCTTGATCTTCTGAGAAGCGTTGGACACGTCGGTTTCACCAGTCTTGGTAAAGCGCTCGAACCCGGCGCCCGAGCCAATGCTGTCGATGGTGATGTTGCCCTTGTAGCCTTCCTTCTTGAGCTGGTCGACAATGGCCTCACTCAGCGGATAAACAGTAGAGCTACCAGCGGTGATCACATCACCAGTCACCATGGGTACCTTGACCCCGGGGAGAATGTTGTCGGCCTTGGACGACTTGTCCACCCACTCCCAACCCTTGTTCTGGGCCGAGGCGACACCAGCGGCCACAGTCAGGGCCAAGGCTACGATCAAAATCTTTTTCATTGCGTTCCTCCTATATGGATGACCAGAGTTTCCTTTCGGGGAGTTACGACTTTGTGAAGAATATGTTAGGATATGGTTAAAATCCCCGTCGAGGTGCGTTCATGGGTTTCAATCTCTTTGATCTTCTCCTTCCAAAAGAAGGAAAATTCTTCAC